>DASWME010000400.1:0-26578 GCA_036399915.1 Thermoanaerobaculia bacterium | reverse complement strand
GTCGGTTCGGAATCGTTCCCCCTCTCCCGTCAGGGAGAGGGGGCCAGGGGGTGAGGCCTCGAAGGGCAGGCCCGTCCGGAGGTCAGGAGGTGTATAGGGGATAGCGCTCAAGGCAGGGTCTCTTCCCTCACCCGCCGCGTCTGCTCCGCGGCGAACTGGCGCAGCTTCTCCTTGAGCTCCGGACGGGTCGCCGCCAGGATCCGGACCGCCAGCAGGGCGGCGTTGGCCGCGCCGGCCTTGCCGATCGCCAGCGTCCCCACCGGCACTCCCGAGGGCATCTGGACGATCGACAGCAGGGAGTCGAGGCCGTTGAGCGCCTGGCTCTGAACCGGGACGCCGAGGACGGGGACCAACGTATGGGCCGCCACCATGCCGGGCAGGTGGGCGGCGCCGCCGGCGCCGGCGATGATGACCTCGATGCCCCGGCCCTCGGCACCGCGGGCGAACTCGCCCAGCCAGTCCGGGGTGCGGTGGGCGGAGACCACGAGGCACTCATGGGAGACGCCGAACCGGGTGAGCATCTCGTCCGCGTGGCGGAGGGTCTCCCAGTCCGACTTGCTCCCCATGACGACGCTCACCAGGGGCCGGTCCTCGGGACGCATGCTGAATCTCGGGAAAAGGAGCGGGAACGCGCAAGCCGGTCCGGAGTATAATCGCCCCCGTCCAGCGACCGCATTCGCGGGCGGAGCTTAGCACAACGGGTGGAGGCACCCCGATCGCCATGGGCCTGTTACAGGAAGTTCCCAAGGTCCTCATGGACGGCCAGCCCTCCTCGCGTACAATCCGCCCGAAACCGACGCACTGAAAAGGAGGGTTCCATCTATGGTGCGTGTCCGTCCAACCCGCTTTCGGAACTGGGCCTGCGTCCTGGCGGCCCTGCTGGTGGCCTGCGGGCTCGCCGGCGCCGCCTTCGCCCAGACCGACGTGACCACGAGCCGCGTCTCCGGCACCGTCGAGGACGCCTCCGGGTCCCCCCTGCCGGGGGTCACCATCGAGGCCACCAACACGGAGACCGGCCTCGTCCAGGTCGCCGTAACCGACGCAGAGGGCTTCTACCGCATCCTCAACCTCCCCACCGGCACCTACCGGATCACGGCCTCTCTCGACGGCTTCGCCACCGCGACCGCCGAGAACGTCCGCCTGCTGCTCGGCTCGACCCCGACCGTCAACTTCACCCTGCAGAGCGCGACGGTCACCGAGACGATCACCGTCACCGCCGACGAGCTGCCGACCGTCGAGGTCACCAACACCCAGGTCGGCACCACGATCCAGAGCGAGCAGATCGAGAACCTGCCGAGCGCCGGCCGCGACTTCAAGCAGCTCGTGCTGCTCACCCCGGAGAGCCGCCTCGAGTCCGAGCGCGGCAACATCTCGCTCTCGGGCGAGCGCGGCATCAACACCAGCATCACCGTCGACGGCGTGGACTACAACAACGCCTTCTTCGGCGGTGCCGTCGGCGGCGCCGAGGGCCGCGCGCCGCTCTCCATCTCGCAAGAGTCGATCAAGGAGTTCTCGGTCGTCACCAACGGCGCCTCGGTGGAGTACGGCCGTTCGGGCGGCGGCTTCGTCAACATCATCACCAAGAGCGGCACCAACAACCTGCACGGCTCGGTGTTCTACTTCGACCAGCCGCAGGACCTCATCTCCGATTTCCCGCGAGTCGGCCCCACCCCCGGACGCGAGCCCAGCGACCAGGAGAAGCAGCAGTACGGCGGCTCGCTCGGTGGCGCCATCGTCAAGGACCGGCTCTTCTACTTCCTCTCCTACGACACTCAGGACAAGAGCGAGACGGTGCCCATCCTGGCTTCCAACCTTCCGGCCGCCGTCTTCGCCAGGTGGCCGGTGCTGGCCTCGTCGCCCGAGTACGTGCAGACGCAGGACGGCTCGGTGGCCTTTGGACGGCTCGACTATCAGATGAACGCGGCCCATCGCTTCATGCTGCGCGCCAACGTCATCGATTACGAGGGAATCAACGGCACGTCCAGCTCAGGGCAGCGCGCGGAGAGCTACAACGGTATCGAGGAACTCGACACTAAGGCTTATGTTGGTTCCTGGTCCGGTCAGTTCGGAGCCAGCTTGCTCAACGACCTCAACCTCAACTACATCGACGAGGTGACCCCGCGCCTGGACAAGGGCCTCAACCTGCCCGAAATCCAAGCCGAGGGCGCCGCACGCTACGGTGAGGTTTCCTTCCTTCCCATCGACACCACCAACGAGCGCGAGGCGGTTGCCGACACGCTCACCTATCTGCTCGACCGCCACGTCCTCAAGGCGGGTGTCGAGTACAACAAGACGAGCGTCGACCAGGTCTTCCGCGGCAACTGGCGTGGTGTTTTCATCTTCTCGACCAACAACGACCTCATCAATGGCACGTGGCGCGAGTATCGGCAGTTCGGCGGGCTGGGCGGGCGTACCTCGAGCGAGGGCGGTGCCGCCAAGTTCTCCCAGAAGGAGACTGCTTTCTTCCTGCAGGACCAGTGGTTCGTGCGTTCGAACCTGACGGTGAGCGCGGGCATCCGCGTGGAGACCTTGGACAACCCGGACGACCCCATCCTCAATCCCAACGATCCAGGGCCCAACGGCACGATGCGGCTGACCGGCCAGATCCCCGACTCCGAAAACCAGATCTCGCCGCGCCTGGGTATCTCCTGGGCGCCGGACGGCAAGACGGCGGTCCGTTTCTCCGTGGGTCGTTACTGGAGCCGCACCCCGGCGCTACTGTGGGCCCAACCCTTCACCTCGAACGGCATCCAAGCCGCCCAATTGACCATCTTTGCTTGCCCGGGCGGGACCGGTTGCCAACCGGGTCAGACCGGCCCGATTGGTCCAAACGCTGCCATCGCTCCGGGCTGGGGCCCGGCCTGGAACCCGGTGGGCGTCGAGCGGGTCAACTTCGGGCTCGTCGGCACGGGCCTCTCCCGGCCTGACGTCTTCACCGTCGATCCAGACTTCGAGAACCCGTATACCGACCGCATCACGCTGGGCGCGGAACGAGAGATCCTGCCCCTCTTTGCGCTCGGCATCGATCTCACGTACGCGGAGGGGAACCAGCTGCAGCGGCTGACCGACTTCAATCGCCTCTATTGCACCTCGACGAGCCAGCCTGGCTGCTCCCAGGGCGTTATCGCAGCCAACGGTCTGCCGCGCTATCAAAGTGTGCCGCCGGGTCGCTTCTCCGCCTACCAGCGCATCGTCATGGATCTCTCGGACGCGGAGTCCGAGTACAAGGCCGCCACCCTCACCCTGCAGCGGCGCTACGCCGACAACTACAGCCTCTACGGGGCGGTCACGTGGTCGGAGGATCGGGACAACGATTCCAACGAACGGAACTTCGCCGGCATCCAGGCCGAGGACTTCAACAACCTCGACCTCAACTGGGGACCATCGAACCGCGATCAGGAGTGGAAGGTAGTGCTCAACGGGGTGTGGGACACGCCACTGTGGGGGATCGGTCTCGCCGGCTCCTTCCGCTACGCCTCGGGGTCGCCGTTCACCCCGATCGCCAACTCCGACATCAACGGCGACGGTAACTCCGGTACCGACCGGCCGACCGTAAACGGCGTGCACCTGGGCCGCAACAGCGAGCGGTTCCCAGAGTTCTGGACCACCGAGCTGCGGCTTTCGAAGAAGTTCAACCTCGGTCCCGGAGACCTGGCTCTGTTCGCCGAATGCTTCAACTGCACGAATCGCAAGAACACGGGTATCGGCGGCGTCAACCAACGCTACGGCGTGGGTCCGGCGCCTCTGGCCACCTTCCGTGTCGAGGATCAGTTCGTCGGCATCCCGCGCACGTTCCAGCTCGGGCTGCGGTACGACTTCTAAGGACTAACCACGACCTCAAGCTGAAAGGGGGGCGGCAACGCCCCCTTTTCTGTTTCTGGTTCCGACGTCGTGTCGGGCGCCTGAAGGGCGCCACTTGCCAGGAGGAGAAACGTTACTGAGGGAAGAAACTGGGGAAGACGTTCAGCTTGGCTGGGAGGCAGGGACTCGAACCCCGATTCTGCGGTCCAGAGCCGCATGTCCTACCGTTAGACGACCTCCCAGCAGGATAGCCGGTAAGGTAAATGAACCGGCTGGGTCCGGTCAACGAATTCCTCCGCCCCCGGATACAGCTTGTGGGCCATGCGCCCTTGTCGGGTAGGATTGGCACCCTGCCGGCCTTGCAGTTTCAGGGCCGGATCGCACATTTATTGAGGATCTGCAATGCCCGAAACCGCCCCCTCCACCCCCGGACGCGACTTCATCCGGGACATCGTCGAGCGCGACCGCGCCGCTGGCAAGCACGGCGGCAGGGTGGTCACCCGTTTCCCCCCGGAGCCGAACGGCTATCTCCATATCGGTCACGCCAAGTCGATCTGCCTCAACTTCGGCCTCGCGCTGGAGTACGGTGGAAGATGCCATCTCCGTCTCGACGACACCAACCCCGAGACCGAGGAGCAGGAATACGTCGAGGCCATCCAGCGGGACGTGCGCTGGCTGGGCTTCGACTGGGGGCAGAACTTCTTCCACGCCTCGGACTACTTCGAGCAGCTCTACGACTTCGCCGTCGAGCTGATCCGCATGGGCAAGGCCTACGTCGACAGCCTGAGCGAGGACGAGATCCGCGAGTACCGCGGCACCATCACCGAGCCCGGCCGGAACAGCCCGTACCGCGACCGCACTGTCGAGGAGAACTTCGACCTCTTCCGCCGGATGCGGGCCGGCGAGTTCGCGGACGGCGCCCACGTGCTGCGCGGCAAGATCGACATGGCCTCGCCCAACATGAAGATGCGGGACCCGCTGTTCTACCGCATCAAGCGCGCCACCCACTACCACCGGGGCGACGCCTGGTGCATCTACCCGTTCTACGACTTCGCCCATCCGCTCTCGGACGCCATCGAAGGCATCACCCACTCACTCTGCACGCTCGAGTTCGAGAACAACCGGGAGATCTACGACTGGCTGGTCGACACCCTGGCCTTCCCGGACCCGCCGCGGCAGACCGAGTTCGCCCGTTTGAACCTCACCTACACCGTGATGAGTAAGCGCAAGCTCCTGGAACTCGTCGAGCGCAAGCTCGTGGCGGGCTGGGACGATCCGCGCCTGCCGACCCTCGCCGGTCTGCGCCGCCGCGGCTTCACCCCTGCGGCGATCCGCGACTTCTGCGAGCGGATCGGCGTCGCCAAGGCGAACAGCACGGTGGACGTGACGCTCCTGGAGCACTGCCAGCGCGAGGACCTCAACCCCGAAGTCCCCCGCGTGCTGGCCGTGCTGCGGCCGTTGCGGCTGGTGATCGAGAACTACCCCGAGGGCCAGGTCGAGGAGCTGGACGCGCCGTTCTATCCGCACGACGTGCCCAAGGAGGGAAGCCGGAAGGTGCCGTTCTCGCGCGTCCTCTACATCGAGCGGGACGACTTCATGGAGCAGCCGCCGAAAGGCTTCCACCGTCTCGCCCCCGGCCGCGAGGTGCGGCTGCGCTACGCCTATTTCGTCCGCTGCGAGAGCGTCGTCAAGGACCCCGCGAGCGGCGAGATCGTCGAGATCCGCTGCACCTACGACCCCGCCACCCGCGGCGGCTCGGCCCCGGACGGTCGCAAGGTGCCGGGCACCCTGCACTGGGTGTCCGCGGACCACTCGGTGCCGGCCGAGGTGCGGCTCTATGACCGCCTGTTCCGGGTCGAGCGGCCGGACTTGGAGGAAGGGGGCTTCGAGGCCAGCCTCAACCCGCAGTCCCTCGAAACGCTCACGGAAAGCCGCATCGAGCCGGCGGCGGCGGACCCGGTGCTGGGAGAACGGCTGCAGTTCGAGCGGCAGGGTTACTTCTTCCGCGATCCCGTCGATTCGCGCCCCGGCCATCTCGTCTTCAACCGCATCGTGCCGCTCCGGGACTCGTGGGCGGCCGAGGCCCAGAAGCAGGCGCCGGCCGCGTCCGCTCCGCAGGCGCCACCGAAGCCGCCCGAGCCGAAGGCGGCGAAAGCGCCGAAGGAGTCCGACGCGAAGGCCCTTTCGGCGGAGGAGCTGGAGCAGTTCGAGCGGATGCGGCCCGAGCTGCTCCCCGTCGTCCAGGATGTGCTTGCCGCTCATCCCAGGGAGGTCGAGCGCTATCGCGCGGGACAGACCGGCGTCCTCGGCTTCCTCGTGGCGCAGGTGATGAAGCGCACGGCGGCGGGAGGTGGCAAGCCCAACCCCAAGCTGGTCAACGTGATGCTGAGCGGGGAGCTGGGGGCGGACGCCCGGCTGATTCCGGCCTCGCGGATCCAGAAGGCACTTGACGAGGATGGCATTGTCTGAGAACCGGGTCCCGGTATCTGGCGCGAAGGAAGCTTATGTTCTGACGATGGAAGCGTACGCGTGAGCACAAGCCGGCGTCCTGTCCATCGGGTTCTCTTGGGGAGAGGAACGCCCAGTTCCTCTCCCCAAGCTCTTCGAAGATCAGCAGGAGAAGCTCGTGGCCGGTCTCGATCCACAAGACTGGTTGCAGGCCCTATAAGCGGCATAGCACTCTTCGTAGCAGGGAGACTTGTTCGGGCAGGGCAGCCTGCAGGCCCAGAACTCATCGGAACACTCAGCCCTGCAGTTGTCGTAGGCGTCGATGGCGGTACAAGTGTAGGTCTGGCCGCAGCAGGTGAGGGTGCCGGGCGAGCTGCTGCAGGTGCCGCTCGTATTGCACTCGAGGGTGGAGACGGCGCAATTCACGCTGCAGTACTGAGCAGCCCATGCCGGCCCCGATCCTCCCGCGACCGCAACGGTAAGCGCCCCGAGGAGAGCGGCGAGGACGAGGAAGCGCCTGGCGTGGTTCATCTGACCTCCTTCCCGAAGATGCCTCCTACAGTATAGGTATAGGCCAACCGGAAAAGCGCGCCGACCTCGCGGGCCCCGCCGCTGGCATCTCAGGCCCGGACATGCTCGACCAACCGTTTCAGATTCTCTATGGGCTGGACGCCGGTCAGCGCGGCTCTGCGGTTGGCGATGAAGGCCGGGACGCCGCTGATCCCCAGCGCCTCCGCCTCCCGCTCGTCGGCGAGCACGCTTTTTTCGTACTCGTGGCTATCGAGGGCGCGACGCAAGGACTCCTGATCCAGTCCCAACCTGGCCGCAAGGGAGGTGAGGACTTCGAGATCGCCGATGTCCTCCCCCCGCTCGAAGAAGGCGCGGAAGACCGCGGCGTGGTAATCCTCGAAGCGCCCTTGGCCGCGGGCCCAGTGTGCGGCCTCGTGGGCCAGGCGTGAGCGGGGCTGCACCGGCGGGAGCCTCATCGTCACCCCCAACCTCTCGGCCAACGGGTAGACGGAGTTCCTCCAGGCGAGCTGCAGGTACTCTCCCCGGGGATCGAGCGTCGGCACGGGCTCGGGGCGCAGCTCGAACGCGCGCCAGACGACCTCGACGCCCGGCTCCGATCGAACAAATTCGTGCACGGCTGGCTCCGCCAGCCAGCAGAACGGTCAGACGTAGTCGGAGAAGATTTCCAGGGTGACAGTGCTCACGTGAGTCTCCGTTGGTTGGTGTTGCAAACGGCGCTAGCCAGCGATGCCGTCAGAGCTCCTTCGAACCCACCGATTCCAACCTGATCATGCGCCCACCTCAGCATCCTGCAGGCTTTTCAGGGTTCGTCCATCCGCTGTCTGCCATTCGATCCGACCGTTGGAAGATCGCCCGAGCAGGACCCCCCGACGCCATTGAGGGCGAGGAGAATGCGTAATCCTGTATCAACTCATACACGACTCCGCGATCAACGAACACGCCCTGCCGGACCAACTCGGCGCGAGTCTCCCTAAGGTAGGCATGGATGGAAGGGGCCTCCTTGTCCTCTTTGACGGCCTTGGACCCGGCCCGGACCACAAAACCTTTGGGCGACTCAAAGCCGCGCGCCTCAATACCTTTGGCCCTGAGGAGCAACGAAACGGACTTCGGCGCCAGAGTCGGCGTGCTTTCGAAGAACCCATAGCCAAGAATCGGAAGGCACAACAACATGTCGGCATGGCGTCGCGGTACTTGCCGCGCACGTAGAGATCACGGAGTACGTCGTCCGCGATGCCCCAGATGAAGCTGGTGATCCAGTTGAGCTGAGCCTGTTCCATTACTTCTTCCCCGCAAGACTGCCGGAGGCCTCACCTCGTGTTTGTCGGTGGGTCCTTCGCAATTATAGCTGATGGACAGATCTTGACGGCGGTGCTGCCAGCTTCCATTGGTGGGCCGATCGTGGAGAATCAGGATGAAGGTGGCCGCTACTCCGAGGAGGAACTGGCCACGGTAAGGCCATATGGAGACGATCTTAGAACCACGCACAGTCCGAACCGTCACCCAGGCCGTGCCGCTCCTCCTCAGGTTCCCGATGGAGCGGTTCTGGGTGGACTACGAGAGGCTGACGTTCTCTACATCAGCTTTCGACGCCCACAGCAGGCGACGGATACCAAGGCGACGGATGAGGGTATCCTGCTCCGATCGAGGCAAGGAGCTGGATTACGGTTCTGGAGGCTCCGGCCCGCGCCCAGGAGACCCCAACGCCTTTGGAAGAGGCGCAGTCGTCCACCGCGAAGAAGCGGAGGCGACCAGGAAAGAAGAGGCCCTGAAACACGGAAAACCGCTTCCGCGGTCTCGTAGGAAATCAGCAGCTTGGCTGGGAGGCAGGGATTCGAACCCCGATTCTGCGGGTCAGAGCCGCATGTCCTACCGTTGAACGACCTCCCAGCAGGACAGCCGGTAAGGGTAGCCGAACCGGTCGGACGGGTCAACCCTGAGCGGCTTGAACCGTATTCCCCACCGCCGCGGGCGCGCCCTGGCGCAGGAAGGCGATGAAGCGGTCGAGGTGCCGGAGCGTCGCCTCGCGGCCCATCACCTCTACGAGGTCGAAGAGCGGCGGCCCCACCGAGGCTCCCGAGAGGGCCATGCGGGTGGGGTGGATCAGCACTCCCGCCTTGATCCCCCGCTCGTCGGCCACAGAGCGCAGCTCCGCCTCCACCGTCTCCTTATTGAAGTCGGGGAGCCTGGCGAAGCGGTCCTGCAACGCCTCCAGGTGGGCCGGCAGGTCCGGGTCCTTCAGGAACTTGGCGCTGGCCTCGGGGTTGTAGGCGATCTCGTCCTTGAAGTAGGGGACCACCAGCTCGGCCAGATCCTTGAGCGTACGGGCGCGGGTGCGGTGGAGGTTCACGGCGGCGGCCAGGCGGACCGGGTCGGCGCCCTTCAATCCCACCTGCTCCAGGAACGGCTCGAGGTGGGGGCGCAGGGCCTCGGCGTCGAGCAGCGAGAGGTACTGCGCGTTCATCCACCAGAGCTTCTCGCGGTCGAACACGGCCGCCGAGGCGTTCAGGCGGTCGACCGAAAAGAGGCGGATCATCTCCTCGCGCGAAAGGATCTCCCGGTCGTCCCCCGGGCTCCAGCCGAGGAGGGCCAGGAAGTTGTAGAGCGCTTGCGGCAGGATGCCCTCGTTCCTGAACTCCTCGACCGAGGTGGCGCCGTAACGCTTGGAGAGGCGCTTCTTGTCCGGCCCCAGGATCAGCGGCAGGTGGCCGAAGGTCGGCACCTGGCCGCCCAGGGCCTGGAAGAGCGGGATGTGCTTGGGTGTGTTCGACAGGTGGTCCTCGCCGCGGATGACGTGGGTGATGCCCATGTCGATGTCGTCCACCACCACGGACATGTGATAGGTGGGGGTGCCGTCCGAGCGCAGGAGAACGAAGTCGTCGAGGGCGTCCGGCGGGAAGTCCATGTCGCCCCGGACGATGTCGTGAAAGCGGATGTTCTCGTCCGGCATCTTGAAGCGGACGGCGAAGGGCTTGCCGGCCGCGAGGCGCTCCTCAATCTCCCCTTGGCTGAGGCGCAGGCAGGTGCGGGGGTAGCGGAAGGCCACGCCCCGCTGCTGGGCCTCGGCGCGCTGGGCGTCCAGCTCCTCGGGGGCGCAGAAGCAGCGATAGGCCTTGCCCGCGGCGAGCAGCTCCTCGGCGCGCTCGCGGTGGCGCGGCAGCCGCTGGCTCTGGAGGAACGGCCCCTCGTTCCACTCGACGCCGATCCAGGAGAGGGCCGAGACGATCTGCCGGGTCATGGCCTCGTCGGAGCGCTCCTTGTCGGTGTCCTCGATGCGCAGGATGAAGGCGCCGCCCACGCTCTGCCGCAGCAGGTCGTTGTAGATGGCGGTGCGGGCGCCGCCTACGTGCAGGAACCCCGTGGGCGAAGGGGCGAAACGGACCCGGACGGGTCCTTGGATCTCAGTCATCGCGTGTGGCTCCGAATGGATCCCGCCGGCGGGGGATCGCGGGAACGGAGAAGGTATCACAATGGGGCCCCTCACCTCCCGGGCCCAAGATCCGACCGAATTGCACGCGCAACCTCACCCCTGGCCCCTCTCCTAAAGGAGAGGGGAAAAGACAAGCCTGAGCCCCTCTCCTTTAGGAGAGGGGTTGGGGTGAGGTCACCACGGCAAAACGCTTGGACCAGGAGGAGATGCCCCGGGAAGGCCCCCTCGCCGAATCATGTTAGAGTCCCTGCGGCCGGGGTGGTTCCACCTGGCGTTTTCCTGCAAACCCGACCGGCGCAACCGTTTCCGCCCCCTCCGGGACGTTGAGAGGAGTTGACTCACCGAGATGGCCACTGCCCCGCTCTCCCGCCGTTGGTCTCCGGCCGACTCCCTCGACCTCTACAATGTCCGGGGCTGGGGGAACAACTACTTCTCCGTCAGCGAGTTGGGGAACCTCCTCGTCCATCCGGGCGGCCCTGGCACGCTCTCGATCGATCTCAAGGAGCTGGTGGACGAGGTGCGGGAGCGCGGCATCACCCCGCCGCTGCTCATCCGCTTCTCGGAGATCATCAAGGCCCGGGTGGTGGAGCTGAACGAGGCGTTCGGCCGCGCCATCGAGGAGTACGGCTACCAGGGCGCCTACCGCGGGGTCTATCCCATCAAGGTCAACCAGGACCGCTACCTGGTGGAGCGGCTGGTCGAGTACGGCCGGCCCTACCACTTCGGCCTGGAGGCGGGCTCCAAGCCCGAGCTGCTCGCGGTCATGGCGATGCTGGAGGACGAGGAGGCGCTCATCGTCTGCAATGGCTACAAGGACGAGGAGTACATCGAGACGGCGCTGCTCGCCACGCGGCTCGGCCGCCACGTGATCCTGGTGGTCGAGAAGCCTTCCGAGCTGCCCCTCATCCATCAGATCTCGCAGAAGATGGGGGTGCGCCCGCGTATCGGCATCCGCTCGCGGCTGTCGGCCAGAGGCGCCGGCCACTGGGAGGGCTCCGGCGGCGACCGCTCGAAGTTCGGCCTCTCGGGGCGCGCTCTTCTCGACGCCGTGGCCTTCCTGCGGGAGAACGACCTGCTCGACAACTTCGAGCTGCTCCACTTCCACCTCGGCAGCCAGATCTCCTCGATCCGCTCGGTCAAGGACGGGCTGCGCGAGGCGGCGCAGGTCTACGTCAATCTGGTGCAGATGGGCGCGCCGCTCGGCTACCTCGACGTGGGCGGCGGCCTCGGCGTGGACTACGACGGCTCGCAGACCAACTTCACCTCCTCGCTCAACTACACGCTCCAGGAGTACGCGAACGACATCGTCTTCGGGATCATGGAGGTGTGCGACGCCAAGGGCGTGCCGCACCCGACGATCGTCTCCGAGTCGGGCCGGGCCACGGTGGCCCACCATGCGGTGCTGATCATCGACGTGCTGGGGGTCTCGGAGTTCGAGGTGGGCCAGCTCCCGCGCAAGCCGCCGGTGGGGGCCGAGCCCTCTCTGCGGAACCTCTTCGAGACCTATCGCGAGGTGTCGCGCAAGAACCTGCTCGAGTCCTACCACGATGCGATCTCCTACCGCGACGAGTGCCAGAGCCTGTTCAACCTCGGCCACCTGTCGCTCGCCGACCGCGGCCTCGCCGAGGACCTGTTCTGGGCGATCTGCCAGAAGATCCTGCGCCTCACCCGCTCGATGGCGCAGGCGCAGGTGCCGGAGGACCTCGAGGGGCTGGAGCGCCAGCTCGCGGACACCTACTTCTGCAACTTCTCGGTCTTCCAGTCGCTCCCCGACTCGTGGGCCATCGACCAGCTCTTCCCCATCGTGCCGATCCACCGCCTGGACGAGGAGCCGTCCAGCCGCGCCGTGCTGGCCGACATCACCTGCGACTCGGACGGCAAGATCGACCACTTCATCGACCGGCGCGACGTCAAGGACGTGCTGGAGCTGCACGACTTCCGGCCGGGCGAGCCCTACTACCTGGGCGTCTTCCTGGCGGGGGCCTACCAGGAGATCCTGGGCGACCTCCACAACCTCTTCGGCGATACCAACACCGTCCACGTCGCGCTCGATCCGGAGGAGGACTACGTCATCGAGGGCGTGGTGAGCGGCGACACGGTGAGCGACGTGCTGCGCTACGTGCGCTACAACCGGGACGACCTGGTGGCGCGGGTGCGGCGGGCGGCCGAGCAGGCGCTGCGGGCCAAGCGGATGACCTTCGAGGAGTCGAAGCTGCTCCTGCGCCGTTACGAGGAGGGGCTCTCGGGATACACTTACCTCGAGCAGGAATAGTTTCCATCGAGAGGAGACGCTGATGAGAACGCCGGTGGCCGTGGTGGACCCGCTGATCGAGCGGCTGCGCGACGCGGTGCGTCTGGGCGAGGTCTGCGCCATCACCCAGCAGATCAAGGAGGATCTCGAGTCCTTCATCCCCGCCGAGGGGCTGAAGCTGCCGGAGCGCTTCCGCCGGGTCAAGCCGGACTCCTACGCGCGGCGCCTCCTCTACCGCGACTCCGAGCTGGGTTTCACGGCTCTGGTGATGACCTGGGGGCCGGGGCAGCGCACGGCGCTCCACGACCACGCGGGCATCTGGTGCGTGGAGGGGGTGGTCGAGGGGGAGATGGAGGTCTGGCGCTACGAGCTGACGGACGAGCAGGACGAGGGGCTTTGCCGGTTCATCGAGCGTGGCATGGTGCAGGCGGCAGCCGGCACGGCGGGAGCGCTGATCCCGCCGTTCGAGCATCACGTGCTGGCCAACGCCCGGCCCGACCGGCCTTCGCTCACCCTCCACGTCTACGGCGGCGAGATGGACCACTGCGACATCTTCGAGCCCCTCGGTCACGGCCAGTACCAGAGGCGGTCCAAGGCCCTTTCCTACGACGATTGATCCCATGGCCGCGTTCGGCAAGCATTCCGGCCTGCTGGTCCGGCAGGAGGAGCCGTTCAACGGCGGCCCCGCGTCCGAACTTCTCCTGGGCGGCTTCATCACCCCCAACGAGCTGTTCTTCGTGCGCAACCACGGCGGCGTCCCTGCGGTGGACCCGGCCGCGTACCGGCTCACCGTGGACGGCCTGGTGGAGCGCCCGCTGTCGCTGTCGCTGGACGACCTGCGGAGCCACCCCCGCCGGGCCACGGTGACGGCGACCCTCCAGTGCGCCGGCAACCGCCGCCTGGAGCTGATCGCCCAGGCGCCGATCCCGAACGAGCTCCCCTGGGGCACGGAGGCGATCAGCAACGCCGAGTGGTCCGGCGTGCCCCTGCGCGAGGTGCTGGCGGCGGCCGGACCCCGCCCCGGGGCCCGCCACGTCGCCTTCACCGGCCGCGACGAGACCGAGCGGCACGGCCACCGTTTCCCCTTCGGCGGCTCGATTTCCCTCGACAAGGCCGCGGGCTCCGAGGTGCTGCTGGCCGATACCATGAACGGCGAGCCGCTGCCCCCTGTCCACGGCGCCCCTCTGCGGGTGCTCGTGCCCGGCTACATCGGCGCCCGCAGCGTCAAGTGGCTCACCAGGATCACCTTCCAGGAGGGCCCGTCTGGCAACTATTTCCAGGCCAGGGCCTACCGCCTGTTCCCGCCGCATTTCGGGCCGGCTAACGTGGAGTGGGAGAAGGGACTGATGCTCGGAGAATCGCCGGTCAACTCGGTGATCCTGGCGCCGGCGGAGGGGGAGAGGGTGCCGGCGGGACGGGTAACCGTCCGGGGCTGGGCCCTCGCGGGCGGCGACCGGGAGGTCGCCCGCGTGGATGTCTCAGCCGACGGCGGGCGGACCTGGACGGTGGCCGATTTCGTGGCGGGGGACGGCGCCTGGGTGTGGCGGCTCTGGGAGGCGTCGCTCGACCTCTCCGCGGGAGAGCGCGAGGTCGTCTGCCGCGCTTGGGACTCCGCGGCCCAGACCCAGCCCGAGCACCCCGCCCAGGTCTGGAACTTCAAAGGCTACGCGAACAACGCCTGGCACCGCGTGCGTGTGACCTGCGCCTAGCGAACCTCACCCCCTGGCCCCCTCTCCCGAAGGAGAGGGGGATACCCATCTGAAAGCCCCTCTCCTCCAGGAGAGGGGTTGGGGGGAGGTTTCGGAGGGCAGGACGCCCGCCTTGCGAGATCGTCAGGGGGAAATCAGTCCTGCTCGTCGAGCCAGGCGCGCCAGGGATTGACCCCCTGCCGGCGAAGCACCCGCATCCGCATCTTGTGCATCCGGCTCCAGCGCTGCAGTTGGCGGCCCCACTGCTGCTCTATCATCCATCCTGCCACAGCCCCGACCAGCAACGTAGTGACGAAAGCGTCCATCGTATCCACCTCGTAAAAAGAAACGAGTCCTTGAGAACCTGCCCGTACCCCGTCTGGGAGACTCACCAGGGGGGTAGTTGCAAGTCCTACCAATGCCCCTTTGGCTATTTTGTAGAACAAGTCTAAACCCCCGCGCCGCTCCGCGTCAACAGTCTCCAGCGGCTTGATTGTTCCCGCGCGGCCTCCGCCCCCCTCTTCTACGGCAACGGCGGGCAAAACGTTTTCCCCTCGCGCGGCACGCCGATTGCTGCCTTGCCAGGCGCCCCCCAGCGGCTCTCCCCGGAAGGCAGGCATTGATGACAGAGACCGAGACCGTTCCGCTTTCGAACCTCCGGCGCACGCTGCGCCGCACCTTCGGCTTCCGGGAGCTCCGCGAAGGGCAGGAGGAGGTCATCCGTTCCATCCTCGCGGGCCGCGACACCCTGGCGATCATGCCCACCGGTGCCGGCAAGTCGCTCTGCTACCAGCTTCCCGGCGCGGAGCTGCCCGGCACCACGGTCATCGTCTCCCCGCTGATCTCGCTGATGAAGGACCAGGTGGACAAGCTCCAGGAGCTGGGCATCGACGCCGCGCAGGTCAACAGCACCTTGAGCCCCGCCGAGGAGAGCGAGGTCTTGGAGGAGATCGGGAAGGAGCAACGGGAGTTCGTCTTCGTCACGCCGGAGAGGCTGGCCAAGCCGGAGTTCCTGGAGACGCTGCGCACCAACCGGATCGACGTCTTCGTAGTCGACGAGGCCCACTGCATCTCGCAGTGGGGGCACGACTTCCGTCCCTCCTACCTGCACCTGCGCGAGGCCGTCGCCGCGCTCGGCAACCCGCCCGTGCTGGCCTTGACCGCTACCGCGACCCCGGAGGTGGTGGACGACATCCGCCGCCAGCTCGGACGCGAGGAGATGGAGGTCTTCGACATCGGGGTCTATCGCGAGAACCTTCGGCTGGAGGTGATCCCCGCCCCGCGGGAGGAGTCGAAGCGGAGCACTCTCGCCCGGCTGCTCGGCGAGATGGAGGGGACCGGCATCGTCTACGTCTCCACCATCAAAGACTGCGAGGCGGTCACCGAGTACCTGGAGAGCTTGGGGCTGGACGTGGCCCGCTATCACGGCCGGCTGGGAGCGCGCGAGCGCAAGCGCAACCAGGACCGTTTCATGGCCGGGGACCTCAAGGTGATCGTGGCCACCAACGCCTTCGGCATGGGGATCGACAAGGCGGACATCCGCTTCGTGATCCACTACAACCTGCCAGGGTCACTGGAGTCCTACTACCAGGAGGCAGGGCGTGCCGGCCGCGACGGCGAGCCCTCCCGCTGCATCCTCCTCTATCTGCCCGAGGACCGGAACACCCAGATCTTCTTCCTCAACGGCCGCTACCCGAAGCGGGAGCACTTCCTCGCCGTCTACAAGGCTTTGGAGCGGCTCGACGCCGGAGGCCGGGAAGTTGCGGCCGGCGAGATCGAGAAGCGGGCTGACGGCGTGGCCCTGGCCAAGGTGAAGGTCGTCCTCGCCACGATGAAGGACCTGGAGATGGTGGCCGAGCCCTCCCCGGGGGAGTACCGCCTGCTGCGCGGCGGCTTCACCGCCGGCGAGCTGGACGCGATGGCCGAGCGCTACGAGAAGCGGGCGGAGTCCGACCGCGACCGGCTGCGGCGCATGGTCCTCTACGCTCAGACGGCCCTCTGCCGGTGGAAGGCCCTGCTCGACTACTTCGGCGAGGAGTTCGGCAAGGAGCGCTGCGGCCATTGCGACAACTGCTCCCATCCCATCCAGGAGCTGGCCGCGCCGCCGGCCGAGATGCCGGTCCACCCGCCGAACCGCGCTGCCGAGGTCCTCCCCCTGCCCCCCATCTTGGGAGACCGCGACCCGGCGACCCTGCAGCCGGGCGAACCGGTCACCCTGCCGGTCTTCGGCGCCGGCGAGGTACGGTCCGTGGACGACCACAGCGTGGTGATCGAGTTCGCCGGGCGGGAGGTGCGGGAGTTCCGGCGCTAGCCCGAGGGGGCTTTCTCGGTCCCCTCTGCCGCGTACGGCTCGTGAAGATGCACCGGATCGTAGCCCTCCGCTTTGCGCAGCCGCAGGTTGAGCATCTCAACGAAGACCGAGAATCCCATCGCGAAATAGATGTAGCCCTTTGGGATGTGCTGGCCGAGCCCCTCGGCCACCAGCGACATGCCGATCAGCAGCAGGAAGGAGAGGGCCAGCATCTTGACCGTGGGATGGCGGCTGACGAAGTCGCTGATCGGCCCGGCCGCGAACATCATCACCGCTACGGCGAAGACCACGGCGGTGATCATCACCGGCAGCTCGTTGGCCATGCCCACCGCGGTGATGACCGAATCGAGCGAGAAGACGAGGTCGAGCGTCAGGATCTGCAGGATGACGGAGACGAAGGAGGCGCGCACCCGGGCGCTGGCGTGCCCCTCCTCGCCCTCCAGCCGGTCGTGGATCTCGCGGGTGGCCTTGAACAGGAGGAAGACGCCGCCGACGATCAGGATCAGGTCGCGCCCGGAGATCTCCTGCCCGAGCACGGCGAAGAGCGGGTTGGTCAGCCGGGCGATCCAGGCGAGGGAGGCGAGCAGACCGATACGCATGAACATGGCGAGCCCGAGGCCCACCTTTCGCGCCTTGCCCTGCTCTTGCCGGGGGAGCTTCCCCGCCAGGATGGAGATGAAGATCACATTGTCGATGCCGAGCACGATCTCGAGCACCGTCAACGTGAGCAGCGCGATCCAGCTCTCGGGATTGGTCAGCCAGTCCATTTCGATCCCTCCCTTGACCCCTGCGGGCGCGGCGGATTGTACTTCAGGGAGCCCGCGGAGCTCGTGCGATAATGTCGTAGCGATGAGTGACACCACGACGCGCGGCATCCGGGTCCAGGTCGAGAGCATCTATGACGAGGAGCAGAGCTCGCCCGAGGAGAGCTACTACTTCTTCGTCTACCGGGTGAGGATCTCCAACCTCGGCGGCGAGACCGCGCAGCTCGTCAGCCGCGAGTGGATCATCACCGACGGCAACGGCGAGACCCAGCGAGTGCAGGGGCCGGGGGTCGTCGGCGAGCAGCCCCTGCTCGCTCCCGGCGAGGCGTTCGAGTACACCAGCTTCTGTCCCCTCCCGACCCCGGTCGGCACCATGCACGGCTGTTACCGCATGGTCCTGGCGAGCGGCGAGAGCTTCGAGGTGGAAATCGCGCCGTTCGCCCTCGCGGTCCCCCACGCGGTGAACTGAGGGCCCGTCCTTTGCAACCCTCGCCGGCATGGCGAGGTCCACCACGAAGCCCAAGTCCGATCGCGTCGAAGCCGCCGCCGTTCCCGCCGAGGCGCTGGAAGGGGAGTTCCCGAAGATCGCTCTTCCCATCCGTCCCCCGTACCCACCCATGGAGGCGCGGTCGGCGGAGCGCATCCCCGCCGGCGGCGGCTGGCTCTACGAGCCGAAGTGGGACGGCTTCCGCTGCCTTGCCTTCCGCAAAGGGGGCACGGTGGCGCTGCAGTCGAAGAGCGGCCAGCCGCTGGACCGCTACTTCCCGGAGCTGGCCGAGGCCTTCCGCGCGCTGCCGGTGCGCACCTTCGCGCTCGACGGCGAGATCGTGATCCGCGGCAGGGCCGGTCTCGACTTCGACGCCCTGCTGCAGCGCATCCACCCCGCCGAGAGCCGCATCCGCAAACTCGCCCGCGAGACTCCGGCGAGCTACTACGCCTTCGACCTGCTGGTGGACGAGAAGGGCAAGTCCCTCGCCGGCATGCCGCTCGCGGAGAGGCGGAGGCGGCTGGAGGAGCTGTTTGGCAAGCTCCCGCGGGGCGGCTCTCTGATCCTCTCGCCCTCCACCCCGGACCGGGTGGTCGCCGAGCGCTGGATCCAGGAACTCGGTGGGGCCGGGCTCGACGGCGTCATCGCCAAGCTCGCGGACTCTCCCTACCTCTCGGGAGATCGCAGCGCCATGGTCAAGGTCAAGAGGATACGCACGGCCGACTGCGTGGTGGGCGGTTTCCGCTGGGCCCAGAAGGGCGGCAAGATCGGCTCGCTCCTGCTGGGCCTATACAACGACTCAGGCCTGCTCGACCACGTCGGCTTCTCCTCCAGCTTCACCGCCGAGGAGCGCCGGGAGCTCGAGCCGATCCTCCTGCCGCTCCGCGAGCCACCCGGCTTCACCGGCAAGGCCCCGGGCGGCCCCAGCCGGTGGGCTCAGGGGCGCTCCACCGAGTGGGAGCCGCTGCGGCCGGCGCTGGTCTGCGAGGTCCGCTACGACCACTTCTCCGGCGGCCGCTTCCGCCACGGCACCAAGTTCCTGCGCTGGCGGCCGGAGAAGAAGCCCGAGCAGTGCACCTTCGAGCAGGTTCGGCCGCGGCCGATTTCTCTCTCGAAGCTCGGCCTTCAGGGTTGACGCCCCTCCTCCTCCAGAACTTCGAGCTACGCGTTTTTTCGCAATGGCACACCTCTATAAGAGGAGGATTTCCTCCACTCTTCGACGAGGAGGTCGACATGAAGAAAATCGCTCTGTTCGTCGCCCTGCTGCTCTGTATCTGCACCCTCGCCGCCAGGGGCCAGTCACCGGCTCCCACTCTTTCGAAGGCCGAGTTTCTCGCTTCGCTGGGCAGTCCGGAACCGCTGTACGCCAAGGGCTTTCAGATGAGGTCTTCCTGCACGGTGACGCTCAACTGTGACGTTGGCTACCACCTGACCTGCTCGAGTGGGAGCGGCGACTGCCAGTCCGGACCGACCTGGGTGAAGTGCGATGGCGTGCAACAGGACTGTCCGGTCTGCGCCGAGACCTGCCCCTGCGGGGAGCGCACCTGCTTCGGCTGGTCGTACTGCGACAGCGGTCTCCGCTGGATCGAGTGCGATGGGCACCGCTATAGCTGCATACCGGTCACGCAGTGCTAGCAACCGTCCGCCGTTTTTCCCGGGCCGGCTCGGCCGGCCCGGGGTCCGGGGCTTCGGTCAGCCTCCCAGCCACGCCAGCAGCATCCGGCGGTACTCCTCGCGCTCCCGGCCCGACCGCGCCGGCTCCACTCCCGGGGGACCCTCGGCCAGCCGGGCCTTGATCTCCTTCGCTATCGCCTTCTGCTCCGGGGTGAGCACGTCCGGCATGGGGCCGCCGAAGTGTCTCCAGGTGTTGAGCGCGACCGCCTGCGCCTCCGTCAGGTCCAGGTAGTACAGCTCGGGGTGGATCACCCGCAGGGAGTGCTTGGGCTCGATGTAGCGCGGCCGGCCGGAGCGGACCTCGATCTCGGAGGCGGAGAGATAGCGGCCCGCGCGGGCCGCGGCCGCCCGGTCGGGAGCGATCAGCGCGTAGAACGACCGCTGCCTTTTGAGCGCCTCGGCCAAGCGCCCCACGTCCGTCCGCGCCGGGTCGTACTCCACCTCCACGACCTCGTTGCCGCCGAGGCCGCCGATGCGCGTGCGGACGACGCCCGGCACCCTGCCGATCGTGGCCTCCCCCGTCCAGTAGCAGTACATGGAGAACACCGCCGTCTCGGTCGCGGCCGGTGCCGCCGGCGGAGCGGCGGCGAGGGTCCAGGAGTGACCTCCCCAGAGGACGGCGGCGAGCCAGATCGCCTTGCTGCACAACATCTCCATTCCTCCTTCGGCCTCGCGAAAGGCCCCATGGAAAGCTACGGGGGAGCCTGCCCTCCGGATCTCCAGCGCCAGGATGGTCTCCTTCTTGCTAAGTTCTGCTCTGATCTCTGGTCCGGGGCGGAGCGTGTGGTAGGGTACGGACCCAAACTTGGAGAAAGGGCCGCGTATGGCGATTCCCGAAGCCCAACCGCAGAGTTACCCCGACATCGTCGGACCCGCTCCCGAGGAGCCCCGGGCCGCGGCGTTCCGGCCGTTCATCCCGGCGGACGTCCGGCTGCGGGAGCTCACCGTCACCCCCCTGATCGTCGGCACCATCCTGGGGATCATCTTCGGCGCCTCGTCGCTGTACCTGGTGCTCAAGGTCGGCCTGACGGTGAGCGCCTCGATCCCGGTGGCGGTCATCTCGCTGACGATCTTCCGGCTGCTCCACAAGCTGGGCGGCCGAGGCGCCACGATCCTGGAGAACAACATCGTCCAGACGGCGGGGTCGGCCGGCGAGTCGATCGCCTTCGGCGTGGGCGTCACCATGCCGGCGATCATGATCCTCGGCTTCGACCTGGAGATCACGCGGGTCATGCTGGTGGCTGTGCTCGGCGGCTTGCTGGGTATCCTGATGATGATCCCCCTGCGGCGGGCGCTCATCGTCCAGCAGCACGGCCTCCTCAAGTATCCGGAGGGGACGGCCTGCGCCGAGGTGCTCAAGGCTGGCGCCACGCCCGAGGAGCGGGCCATCGCTGCCCGCTACGCCTCGGCGGCCGGCGACGCGCCCGCCGCCGAGGAGGCGACCTACTCGGGCGCCAGGACGATCTTCACCGGCTTCGGAATCGGCCTCGCCTACAAGACGGCCATGCAGGCCTTCAAGGCCTGGAAGGACGTCCCGGAGCGGGTCTTCGGGCCGCCGTTCACGGCCGGCTCGGTCTCCGCCGAGATCTCGCCCGAACTGCTCGGCGTCGGCTACATCATCGGCCCGCGCATCGCCTCCATCATGTGCGCCGGCGGCGTGCTCGCCTACCTGGTGCTGATCCCCGCCATCAAGTTCTTCGGCTCGGCGGCGACCGGAATCGTGCCGCCCGGCACGGTGCCGATCTCCCAGATGGGGCCGAACGACATCCGCGGCGCCTACGTCCTCTATATCGGCGCCGGCGCCGTGGCCGCGGGCGGCATCATCAGTCTCTTCCGCTCGCTGCCCACGATCTGGCACGGCCTGCAGCGCGGCCTCGCCGACTTCCGGGGCCGCCGGGGGGAGACGGCCGGCGCCGTCCTGCCGCGCACGGACCAGGACCTCTCGCTCAAGCTGGTGCTGGGCGGCATCATCGCCCTGATCGCGATGATCATGCTGTTCCCGACGCTGCACATGAACCTCCTGGGCGCGATCCTGATCATCGTCTTCGGCTTCCTGTTCGTGACTGTCTCCTCGCGCCTGACGGGCGAGATCGGCTCGACGTCCAACCCGATCTCGGGCATGACCGTGGCGACGCTGCTGCTGACCTGCCTGATCTTCCTGGCGATCGGCTGGACCGGCCCCAACTACTACGTGACGGCCCTCTCGGTGGGCGCCATCGTCTGCATCGCGTCCTCGAACGGCGGCACCACCTCGCAGGACCTGAAGACCGGCTTCCTGGTCGGCGCCACGCCGAGGAACCAGCAGATCGCCATCCTCTTCGGGGCCCTCGCTTCCGCCCTGGTGCTCGGACCCATCCTGCTGCGCCTCAACGATTCCTCCACCGTCTACGTGCCGCTGGCCGACCGCGCCACCGGACGGATCACCGCCCAGGGCTACGCGCCGGACCTGCGGGTCCCCCCCGCCGTCCTGTCGACCCTGAAGGCCGAGCGGCTGGAAGGGCCCCAGGCTGGTGGCGATACCGCCACCTACAGGGTTTGGCACAAGACAGACGAGACCGGCGGCCCCGCCGGACGCTACCTCGTCAACGAGGCGGGCGTCCCGGTCTACCTCGTAGACCCCGGCATCAACGGCATCCACCGCACGCGGCCGGACGGCTCGACGGTCACCAAGTTCGATGCCCCGAAGGCGACGCTGATGTCCTACATCATCAAGGGCATCCTCAACCGGGAACTGCCCTGGGGGCTGGTGCTGCTCGGCGTGATGATCGCCATCGTGCTCGAGATGTCGGGCATCCCCTCGCTCGCCTTCGCCGTGGGCGTCTACCTGCCGCTCTCCTCGTCCAGCCCGATCTTCATCGGCGGCCTGGTGCGCTGGCTCGTCGACCGCCACCTGCGCAAGCGGCTCGCGCACAAGAACCTCACCGAGGAGGAGCTGGTCGCCGAGGGCGACAAGAGCCCCGGCGTGCTGATGGCTTCCGGCTACATCGCGGGCGGCGCCATCGCCGGCATCATCATCGCCTTCATGGCCGGGGTGCTGACCGACTTCGACACCCGGATCACCGAGACCATGCGGGCGGGCAACCCGTTCTACAACGGGGCCTCGGCCGACCTCCTGGCGCTGATCCCGTTCGCGGTCCTCACCGTGCTGCTCTACCTGACGGGCCGGGAGATCATCCTCTCCCGCCGCCCGAAGACGCGGTGAGGCCCGCGGCTCTCCTGCTCCTGCTGGGGGCGGCCTCGCTCGGGGCCGCCCCGCCGTCTCTTCCTCCCTGGGCGTCGGACAAGCCCCTGCCCGAGCCTACCCTCTTCGCTCCCGGCGAGATCTCCACCGGCGAATCCGAGAGCCACGCCGCTTTCACGCCGGACGGCAAGACCGTCTACTTCATCAAGAGCGACGCCCGGTTCACCTTCTGGACGATCGTCGTCTCCCGGTTCGAAAACGGCCACTGGACCCGGCCTGAGGTGGCACCGTTCTCGGGCCGGTACCGGGACGCCGACCCGTTCCTCACCCCCGACGGCTCGAAGCTCTACTTCCTCTCCGACCGGCCGGTGGATGGCACACCGAAGGAGGACCTGGACCTCTGGGTCGTTGAGCGGAAGGGGGACGGCTGGGGCGCGCCGCGCAACCTGGGCGCGCCGGTCAACTCCCCAGGCAACGAGTGGTTCCCCACGGTGACTGCCAACGGCACGCTCTACTTCGGCTCGGACCGGCCGGGCGGCAAGGGCCGGACCGACCTCTACCGCGCCCGGTTCGTGGACGGCAGGTACGCCGAGCCGGAGAACCTGGGCGACGCCATCAACTCGCAGTACGAAGAGTTCGAGCCGATGGTCGCGCCCGACGAGAGCTTCCTGATCTTCATGGCGGCGCGGCCGGGAGGGCAGGGCGGGGGTGACCTCTGGCTCTCTACCTTCCGCGACGGCGCCTGGACCCCGGCGAAGAACCCGGGCGCGCCCGTCAACTCGCCGGCCACGGAGATCGCTCCCCGGCTCACGCCGGATGGCAGATATCTCTTCTTCGCCAGCAGCCGGGGCTTCTTCGATCAGCCCCTGGCGGAGCGCCTCGACTATGGCGCGCTGAGCCGGAAGCTGAACGCTCCCGGCAACGGGCTGGGGGACGTCTACCGGATCGATGTCGGCGCGCTGGGGCTCACCCCACCTGCCGGTACCGCACCATCCGCGGCAGCGATCCCATATAGCCCTTGATCCGTGGTCGGAGCTCCCGGAAGTGCTCCGTCTGGCCGTGGGCGTCCAGCGCCTCCTCGGACTCCCACTCCTCGACGAAGACGAACTCGGTGTAGGTCTCTCCTTTCAGAGCGCGCAGCAGGTCGTAGCGGATGCATCCGGGCTCGCGGCGGGTGGGCTCGAGCATCTCCAGGAGAGCGCGCTCCATCTCCTCCTCCTTGCCGATCTCGGCGAAGAAGGTGGCGATCACGTGGACGGTATTCCGCGGCATCTGTTTTCTCCGGGTTCGGGCGCTCGGCGGGGGAGTATAGCCGAGCCCGGGCCTCATCCTCTGAGGCCCCCGACAGGCAAAGAGATCCGGATATACACTCTCCCCGCCATGGCCGCCCCCGCCTTTCCCGATCTCCGCGCCTTCCTCGGCCAGCTCCGCCGCGACGGCGACCTGGCCGTCGTCGAGGCGCCGGTGGACGCCCGGCTGGAGGCGGCGGAGATCCACCGCCGGGTGATCGCGGCCGGGGGGCCAGCCCTGCTGTTCACCAACGTCCGCGGCGCGGACTTCCCTCTGGCCACCAACCTCTTCGGCGCGCAGCGCCGGGCGGAGATGGCGTTCGGCGCCCGCCCGCTCAAGCTGATCCGGCGACTCATCCATCTCGCGGAGACCCTCCTGCCCCCCTCACCCGCCAAGCTCTGGGGGGCGCGCGACCTCGCCCGCGAGGCGCTCTCGATCGGCTCCGCCCGCTGCCGCTCTGGGCCGGTCAACGAAGTGGTCACTTCCGACGTGCATCTCGACCGACTGCCCGTGCTCACCACCTGGCCTGAGGACGGCGGCCCTTTCATCACCTTACCGCTGGTCTACACCGAGCATCCCGACGGCAAAGGACACAATCTCGGGATGTACCGCCTTCACGTCCACGACGCGCGCACCACCGGCATGCATTGGCAGATCGGCAAGGGCGGCGGCTTCCACTACGCGGTCGCGGAGGCGCGGGGACAGGCCCTGCCGGCGACCGTCTTCCTGGGTGGCCCGCCGGCCCTGATCCTCGCCGCCGTCGCACCCCTGCCGGAGAACGTCCCGGAGCTGATGCTCGCCTCCCTGATCGCCGGCGAGCGGCTCAAGCTCGTCTCGCCCGGTCCGGGTCCCCACCCGCTGGTCGCCTCGGCCGAGTTCGCGCTCATCGGCAAGGTGCCGCCCCGCGTCCGGTATCCGGAGGGGCCTTTCGGCGACCATTACGGCTACTACTCCCTCCAGCACGACTACCCGGTCTTCGAGATCGAGACGATCGCCCGCCGGCGCGACGCGATCTACCCCGCGACCGTGGTGGGCAAGCCCCGGCAGGAGGACTTCTTCATTGGCGACCTGCTCCAGGAGCTGCTCTCGCCGCTCTTCCCGCTGGTCATGCCGGCCGTCGAGCAGCTCTGGTCCTACGGCGAGACGGGCTACCACTCGCTGGCTGCGGCGGTGGTCAAGCAGCGCTACAAGCGCGAGGCCATGGCGTCCGCTTTCCGCATCCTGGGCGAGGGCCAGCTCTCGCTCACCAAGTTCCTGCTGGTGACCGACCGTCCCGTGGACCTCAAGGACTTCCGCGCCACGCTCGCCCACCTCCTCGAGCGCACCCATCCCGAGACCGACCTCTACGTCTTTTCCAACCTCTCCATGGACACGCTCGACTACACCGGCCCCACGGTCAACGAAGGCTCGAAGGGGGTCTGGCTCGGCCTGGGAGATCCGGTGCGGGACCTCCCGCGAGGGTTCACGGCGCCCGAGCTGCCGCACGGCCTCACGGACGTCCACGTCTTCTGCCCCGGCTGCCTCGTCGTGGGAGGGCCTCCCTACGAGGACGACCCTGGCGCCGCCGCCCGCTTCGCAACCCACCCCGCCTTCGCCGGCTGGCCTCTCGTCGTCCTCACCGACGAGCCCCGCCGCGCCGCCGCGAGCCCCATCAACTTCCTCTGGACCACCTTCACCCGCTTCGAGCCCGCTGCGGATATCCACGCCGCCGGCACCGAGCTGATCCGCCACCACGTCTCCTACACCCCCCCCATCCTGATCGACGCCCGCCTGAAGCCGTCCTATCCCCAAGAGCTCTTCGCGGACGAGGAGACGGCTGCCACCGTGAGTCGCCGGTGGAAGGAGTACTTCCCGGGGGGCAAGGTGGAGATGGGGGATTCAGCGGCGGGGCACCTGACGGCATAGGTGATCAACGCTTTTCCAGCCTCTGCGCGAAGAGCCACGGCAATAACTCCGGCTCGGCAAAAGCACGCTCCCAGGCGTTGTGCCCCACGCCCTTGTACTCCGTGTATCTCGGTTTTCCTCCGGCGCGCTGGATAGCCGCAATCATCTTACGCGACTCCGCTACATCGACCAGCTCATCCTCGTCACCATGAAAGACCCAGACGGCCGTCTTCACCAGGAGAGAGACCTTCGAAGGATCACCCCCTCCGCAGATTGGCACCGCCGCCGCGAACAGGCCGGGTCTCCTGGTGATGAGGTCCCAGGTCCCATACCCACCCAGGGACATGCCGAGGACGTACAGTCGCCGGCTGTCGATGCTGTAGGCAGCGCGGACCTTGGCCACGATTTCCAGCGCCAGCTTCATTTCGCCGGTAAGCTGCCCGGAGCCCGGGTTACCCCACAACTTGTTCCGTGGGCACTGGGGAGCGACGATGAAGCTCGCGTACTTGGACTGGATGTCAGCTCTGGCGAGGTAGCCGATCCCATGCTTGTCACCATGAGACAGCAGCAGCTTCAGGTCCTCGCCGTGGGAGCCTCCGCCATGGAGCCAGAGCACCAGCGGATACCTCTTGCGTTGATCGTAGTTCTTGGGCACGAACAAGAGGTAACGCATCCTCCCACCACGCCCGTTCGTAAACAGGTTCTCGATGAAAGGGCTGCCCTCTTCCTTCTGGGTGACTGGCGGCGGCGTCTTATGGACCTGACCCTTTACGGCCCCTTCCATGTTGGCGGTCTGGCGCCCGGCAGATAAAGAAGATGCAGCGACCAGGACGAGCATGGG
>DASWME010000399.1:0-16719 GCA_036399915.1 Thermoanaerobaculia bacterium | reverse complement strand
AGGAAGCTGAAGTGGGCGGTCAGCGGCGGCGGACCGAACGGCTCGCCGCGTACGGCGGGCGGGGCGTCGCTCCAGTCGTAGAGGCTCCCGGCGAGCGGCTTGCGCAGGAAGTAGGGGACGGTCGGCGGCGCTCCAGCCGGTGCGGCGGGCTTGACCTCCCACGTGCCGAGCGCTCCGGCGGCGAGGTCCTTGGCCTCGGCTCCCAACGGCTCGCCCCCCCACTCGGGAGCGGGCTCCAGGGTGAGCGACGCCGCGCTGACCCGCCGCGTCCCGCCGTTCCAGAAGGAAGCCTGGACGGTGAAGGCCTCGCCCGCGGTCAGCGCCTCGGCCGCGGTGGTGGCGTCCACGGCGATGCCGGCCGCGGCGGCGAGCCCGGCCTCGGCGACCTCGATCTTCTCGCGGACCAGTTTGAGGACGGCGCGGTCGGCAGCCTCGCCCGTGCCCCGCAGGAGGTCTTCGGCCGCGCGCAGCCGCTTGAGGATCTCGACCAACGCCGGTACGGTCTCGCCCAGCCGCGCCGGGTTCAGGGCCGTCCGGGCCCGCTCGGCCGCCGCCTGGACCGCGTCCAGGTGCTCTCCCACGCTCCGCCGCCGGCCGGCGTCGGAGATGGTGGCCGCGATGGCGGAGAGGCGGGTGTCGATCCCCGCGAAGAGGTCCTTGCCCTCCTTGCCGGCGCCTTGCACCCAACCGACCCGCGATTCCTGGGGCCCCAGCCGCTGGATCTGCCCCATGTCCTGGGAGCGGTGCAGGCTGCGGCTCGCCATGGCGAGTTGGAAGATCGACTTGCCGGAGAGCGGATCGATCGCGCCGATCGGCAGGGTCAGGCTGGGGGTGTCCGGGTCGAACCGGGTGGAGCGGTAGAGCGCCTGGGGCGTCCAGGGGGAGAGCCCCTCGGCCGCGAGCTGCGGCAGGGCGCCGGGATCGCCGGCCAAAGGGAACGCCGCATAGGCGGTCACGCCGGCGGCCTGGTGCTGGCCATGATTGGGGTGGGGCACGCCGGGGAAGATCGAGACCACCACCTGCGGCTTGAAGCGCCGGATCACCCGCACGGCGTCCTCGACCAGCACGTCCCGGGGCCAGAGGCGCAGGGTCTCGTCGAGCGAGCGGGTGTAGCCGAAGTCGTAGGCGCGGCTGAAGAACTGCCGGCCGCCGTCCACCGACCGGGCGGCCAGTAGCTCGCGGCTGCGGATGAGGCCCAGCCCCACGCCCAGCTCCGGACCGATCAGGTTCTGCCCTCCTTCGCCGCGGCTGAGGGAGAGGTAGGCGGCCTCGCCGCCCAGGCCGCGCGAGACGAGGGAGATGAGGGAGGTGTCCTCGTCGTCTGGATGGGCGGCGATCACCAGCAGCCGCTTGTGGGTGGAGAGCTTGGCGAGGGCGCGGTCCACGGCCGCGACCCCGCCCGTCGCCGCGGGCTCCAGCGGGGACGGGGCCACCTGCGCCGCCGTCTGGAACAGCGGCAACAGAAGGTAAAGAAAAAGGATCGAGAACGGCTTCGCGAAACGTCGCGTCATTTTGAGGCTCCAGAACGGGACCGGCCTTGCCGGGGCCGGACCGGCCGGCCAGTGTAGCACCGGGGCCTCACGCCCTCGCCGCCTCCTCAGCCTTAGTGGGTGAAATTGACGGTAAGCACGTAGTACACCTTGACCGCCTTGCCATCGAGCTTCGCCGGCTCGAAGCGCCACTCCCGGAGGCTGTCCAGGGCCACGTACTTCATGGCCGGCCCCCCGCCCTGGAGATCGAGCACCAACGGAGCGCGAACCCGGCCATCCTCGCCGATGATGACCTCCACGACGAGGATGCCGTTCGTGCCCAGCGCCGCGAGCGCCTTGGGGAAGTGGGGGCGGGGCTGCTTGAGGATCCGCGGCGGTACGACCTCCTTTCCCTCAGCTCCCCAAACGGCCCTTAGGGCCTCCAAGCGGTTCCTCACCGCCTCCTCCGCCTCAGGGTCCCGCAGCGTGCGGAATCGCAGCTCCTCCGCAGCCGGGCCGTAGGGGGAGACATCGGTCTTGCCGATGTCAGGGAAGAGGTTGAGGGCGGTGTCCCAGTGCCAGGCGGCGTCGTCCTTCCGGCCCAGCCCCGCCTCCGCAATAGCGCGCAAGGCTGTGGCCGCGGCCAGGTTGTAGCTGAACTCGTCCCCCGTCCCCCCTTCGTCGGCGATCTTGACGGCCAGCTTCCAGGCCTGCTTCTCCGCCGCGCCCCACTCCTTGGCGTGCAGCTTCTGATCGATCTCCCTGAGCTCCGCCCGCCACTGGTCGGCCATGGTCTCGCCGGCCATAAGAAATCCCAGCAGGAGCACGATACCGACGCCTGGGAGCAGCCAGCGCAAGGTCTTGGCGGTCATACCTTCCTTCACAGGGGAGCCGTTGAGGTGGCGCCTCAGCCTTTGAAGGCGAAGTTGACGGTGAGCACGTAGTCCACCTTGACACTACCGAGGTTTATTTATGAAGTTAATGGTGAGCACGTAGTACACTTTCACCGGCTCGCCTTCGAGGCGCGCCGGTTCGAAGCGCCACTGCCGGAGGGCTTCCAGGGCCGCATATTTCATGGCTGGCCCGACTCCCTGGGTACTGAGGACGAGAGGCTGTCGCGGCACACCATCCCTGTCAATGATGGTCTCTACTGCCAGGTTCCCGGACACGCCCATCTGGCGCAGACCTTCAGGGAACTTCGGCCGGGCTTGCCGGATGATTCTGGGGGGTTGGATGTCCTTCTTGATCGCATCCTGTTTAGCGGCCTCGACGGCCTGCGGACTGGTCCGGTCGGGGTCGGCAGACCGCAACTGCCGCGTCTTGAACCTGTCCGCCGAAGGGCTATAAGGAGAAAGATCGGTTTTGGCAATGTCTGGGAAGAGATTGAGGGCCATGTCCCAATGCCAGTCCGCTTCCTCCTCGCGCCGCAGGCCTGATTCCGCGATCGCCTGCAGCGCCGAGGCCACGGCCAGGAAGTACGCTGCTCCCTGTCCTGTGCCCGTTCGTTCGACGATCTGATCAGCTACCCTGAGGACCTGCTTCTCGGCCTCCTCCCACTGCTGAGCCCGGAGCTTCTGGCCGACCTCCTTCAGATGCATGGCCCATTGCTCGGGGGGGGACGGACCCCCGGAAAGGGGGAGGGCGCCGGCGAGCAGGAGGAGAACGGCGGTCGTGGTCCTGAGAAAAGCCTTGGTCGCCATCGGGTCCTCTGTGAGTATGGCTTTATCCCAGATCCTAACAGATCCCTCAGACCGGTTCCCCCTCCTTCTCCAGTCAGTCATCGAAGGAGGGGGCTCCAATCCACCCTCTGGTCGTCCTCAATATCCTGGGCAGCAGTGGGTCCCGGCCCAGTAGCAGGTCGGGGCCCAGAAGGCGCGCAGGTGCACGATCGTGCGTAGCTGGGACAATCATACTCGCGACAATATGCCCCGTTCGGGTAGTAGCAGTCGTAGAAGTCGAAGGCCGGGCAGGCCTGCGTCGCTTCAGGGAGTGTCAAAGACATCATGGTGAACAGGGCCGCCACCAGCAGCAGGAGGATTCGCGTCTTCGGGGATGTCATCATGGTTGACCTCCTTTCTCGGTAGGGGTCGTGGGGCGCGGATCGGCACCCCGGTCCGCGCCGGATCTCCGGGTCAAAGACAACAAGACTCTTCGCCCGTGTAGTAGCAGGTCGGGGTCCCCTCACAAGGGTCGTAGGTGCAAGATCGCCGATCGGGACAATAGACGGTGCATTGCGCCCCGTTGGGGTAGGTGCACTCCTGCACGAAGTTGATCCAGCAGGCCACCGCGGGTGCGGGGAGCGACAGGGCCAGCGCGGTGAAGAGGGCTGCTACCAACAGCATGAAGGTCCGGATCTTGAGGGAAGCATGCATGGTGAAGACCTCCTTTCTGTCAATAAGCGCAATATGCAAAATTAGAACCATCTCCACTAAGCCCGCGCCTGCCCCCGCTCTATCACGGCCCCCCGCTTCCACTTGCGCTATCCTCACTCTGCTATGGCCACGATCCTCACCCCCGCCGCCACGGTCACGCCCGAGCGACCCGCCGCTCTGGACGAGAAGACCTTGGATGCCTACCGCCGGCTGGGCTTCCTGCTGGCGGACCTCGACCCGATGGACCGCATCGAGCCGGAACAGCAGCCCGGGCTCGAGGACTGCGATCCGGCGACCGCCGAGTACGCCCGCCGGTACTATTGCGGCACGATCGGCGTCGAGTTCATGCACATCCCCGAGCCGGACCGCCGGCGCTGGATCGAGGAGCGGATGGAGGCGGAGACGCCGCGGTTCGACCGGGATCGCATCCTCGAGCTGCTCACCCGGGCCGAGACCTTCGAGCAGTTCCTCCAGTCGCGCTACCTGGGCACCAAGCGGTTCTCGATCGAGGGAGTCGAGGCCTTGCTGCCCTGCCTCGACCAGATGCTGGAAAGCGCCACGGACCACCGGACTCAGCAGGTGGTCATCGCCATGAGCCACCGCGGCCGGCTGAACGTCATGGTGCACACGGTGGGCCGCTCCGCCGCCGAGATCCTCGCCGGCTTCGAGGATGTCGATCCTAGAAGCATCCTGGGCGGCGGCGACGTCAAGTACCACATGGGCGCGACGGGCGACCATACGGGGAGGAACGGCCACACCGTGAGCATCCACCTGGTGTCGAACCCGAGCCACCTGGAGGCGGTCGATCCCGTGGCCCTGGGCCGGGTGCGGGCCAAGCAGACGCGCCTGGGCGACGACGTGGACCACGACAAGGTCTTCCCCATCGTCCTCCACGGCGACGCGGCCTTCGCCGGCCAGGGGGTCCTCGCCGAGACGCTGAACATGGCGGACCTCCACGGCTACCGGGTGGGCGGCACGGTGCACGTCGTGGTCAACAACCTGATCGGCTTCACCACCGAACCCAAGGCGCTCCACTCCTCGCGCTTCGCCTCGGACGTGGCGCGGCGCCTGCCGGTGCCCATCTTCCACGTCAACGGCGAGGATCCGGACGCCGTGGCGCGGGTGGCGAGGATGGCGGTCGACTACCGCTACGCCTTCAAGAGCGACGTGGTGGTGGACCTGATCGGCTTTAGGCGGCACGGCCACAGCGAGGTGGACGACCCGACGATCACCCAGCCGCTGCTCTACAGGAAGATCCAGGCCCACCCGCCGCTGTGGCGGCTCTACGCGAAGTCCATGGGCCTGGCGGACGAGGAGACCGAGCGCCGGACCGAGGCCGTCCGCGCCGAGCTGGACGCCGCCCACAAGGAGGCGGCGACGATCGAGAAGAAGCCCACCCTGCGCACGCTCCCGGCCTACTGGGACCGCTATCAGGGGGGCCGCTGCCTGCCGCACCACGACATGGTGAAGACCGGCCTGACGGTGGAGGAGGTCGCGGAGCTGGCGAAACCGCTCACCACCGCTCCCGAGGGCTTCCACGTCCACAAGAAGATCCAGGCCCTGCTGGCGCAGCGGGCGGAGATGGGGACCGGCAAGCGGCCGCTCGACTACGGCATGGCCGAGGCCCTCGCCTTCGCCTCGCTGGTGAAGGCGGGGGTCACCGTCCGCCTCTCCGGCCAGGACAGCCGGCGCGGCACCTTCAACCAGCGCCACTCGGTGCTGATCGACGTCGAGGACGGCTCCGAGCACACGCCGCTCCAGCACGTGGCCCCGGACCAGGCGCGCTTCGATGTCTACGACTCGATGCTCTCCGAGGCCGCCGTGCTCGGCTTCGAGTACGGCTTCAGCCGCGACTACCCCGAGGCGCTGGTGTGCTGGGAGGCGCAGTTCGGCGACTTCGCCAATGGCGCCCAGATCATCATCGACCAGTTCGTCACCGCCGGCGAGGACAAGTGGGGGCTGCTCTCGGGCGTGGTGATGCTCCTGCCCCACGGCTACGAGGGGCAGGGGCCGGAGCACTCGAGCGCCCGCCTGGAGCGCTACCTCCAGCTAGCCGCCGAGGACAACGTCCAGGTCTGCCAGCCCGCGACCGCGGCGCAGTACTTCCACATGCTGCGCCGGCAGGCCCTCTCTCCCTGGCGCAAGCCGCTGATCGTGATGACCCCCAAGAGCATGCTGCGCCACAAGGACTCCTCCTCGCCCCTGGCGGAGCTCAGCCGCGACCATTTCCTCAAGGTGGTCCCGGACCCGGACGTCCAGGGCGCCCAGCGGGTGATCCTGTGCACGGGCAAGATCGGCCACGAGCTGAAGCGTGAGCGCGAGCGGCGGCAGGACGCCTCGACGGCGGTCGTCTTCCTCGACCAGCTCTACCCCTTCCCGGAGAAGGAGCTCGCCGCCGAGATGGCGCGCCACCCGGAAGTCCGCGACGTGGTCTGGGTGCAGGAGGAGCCGGCCAACATGGGAGCGCTCTTCTTCGTCCAGCCCCGCATCGAGCGCCTGCTGCGCCGGCCCATCCGCTCGGTCAAGCGCTCGGCTTCCGGCAGCCCAGCGACCGGCTCGGCCAAGGCCCACACCCTGGAGCAGCAGACGCTGCTGACGCTGGCGTTTTCGATCGGGGTCTAGACCTCGAAACCCGGCCGCGCCTCTCATCGGCGGCCTGGCCTGGGCGGCGATCAGCGCGGTGGTCTAGCGGGTCCCAGGCTTGCGGGCCACCGCCAGCAGGGAATCCCCCAGGACGGGGGTATGCACCACCCGTCCGATCACCCGCAGGGGTTTCAGGAACTTCGTCCCCTCGCCGACCGAGCAGAAGTTGGACTCGGTCTTGAGGGTCTCGACCTCCAGCCCGGCTTCCTCCAGCCCCTCCCGCAGCCTGCGGGCGGTGAACATGTGGACGTGGGTGGAGTCCTGATACCAGGCCCAGCGCTTGCCGAGGAGGGGACGGGCGAGGCTGTGGGCGTTCAAGGTGATGACGAAGAGCCTGCCCCCCGGCCGCAGGCACCGCCGGCAGCTCGCCAGGGCCGCCGGATAGTCGGGGAGATGCTCGATGACGTCGAGCAGGGTGACGGCGTCGAAGTGGTCGCCGGGAAAGGGGAAGGGCTCCTCGGCGCCCTGTTGGACCACCTCCGCCCGGGTCCGCCTCCGGGCCTGCTCCGCCGCGTGGGCCGAGGCCTCGACCCCGTACGCCTCGTATCCCGCCTTCTCCAGCGCCTCCAGGAAGAAGCCGTAGCCGGTGCCGACGTCGAGCACCCGTCCGCCGGGAACCCCATGGGCCCGGAGCAGGCCCACCAGGTAGTCCAGGTACTTCACTTTGCCGGGGTGGAGCTGGAAGTATTCGCGCTCGAAATAGGCGGCGTCGTGCACGGGCGGGGATGCTAGCACCGCCCCTGGGGCGTGTGTTAACAATCGCGCCCATGTTTTTGCACGACCTGATGGGCGCCTCGTTGACGCTCATCGCGATCGGGCTCCTCGTCCTGGGGGGGTACCTCGCGGCCTTGCGCCTGCTCGGCGAGGAAGCCGCGCGCGATCCGCTGGCGCTCGCCATCGCCTCGCTCCTCCTCGCCACGGCCGAGGCGGTCGGGATCGGGCTGCTGCTGGGCGGCTTAGGCATGCTGCGGATCGGCTGGGCTCTGGCCGTCCAAGCGGGGCTCGCGCTCCTCCTGTTGCCCGGTCTGCGCAAGGCGCCGCCGCCCGGCGGGTTGGGTGAACCGGCGCGGGCGATGTTCCGGCGCTCGTGGGAGATCTTGCGGCGGCACCCGGTCCTGTCGCTGATCGCCCTGCACGCCGTGGGGAGCGAAGCCATCCGCGGCCTGCTGCGCCCTCCCCTCTCCTGGGACGCCCTGATGTACCACCTGCTGCTTACCGGGACCTGGCTGCGGGACGGCAACCTCTCGCCCGTCTTCGGCAACATCCCCATCAACTACTACGGCTACGTGCCGGCCAACGGGTCGGTCTGGTTCTGGTGGTGGATGGCCCCGTCGCACAGCGAGTTCTACGTCAACCTGGCGACGCTCCCCCACTGGGCCCTGCTCGGCCTGGCGACCGGGGGGATCGCCCGCCGGCTCGGGGCGGCGCGGCACTGGCCGCTCGCCGCGTTCCTGGTGCTCATGGCTCCGACGGTGGTGCGGTTCGCGGCCACCCAGTACGTGGACGTCTTCGTTGGCGCGGTCCTCCTCGCCGCCGCCTTTTTCGCCCTCCGCTGGATCCGCGAGCCGGACTGGGGAGCGGCGGTCCTCGCTGGCGCGGGGCTGGGACTCGCGGCCGGCGCCAAGGTGCTGGGAGTCCCCTATGCCCTGGCCCTGGCCGGCGCGGCCGTGCTGCTCGCGCGGGGGAGCTGGGGGCGCCGCGCGCCGCAGGTGCTCGCCGCCCTCGCGGTCGCCGCTCTCCTGGGGAGCTTCTTCTATCTCCGCAACGCCGCCGTGGGCGTGGACCCATTCGCGCTCCTCTGCGAGCAGACGGCGAGCGGACCGAAGAACGCCAGCCCGCCGACCCTCCCGCGCAGCAGCTCGGTGCTCGCCCTGTGGGACGTGATGATCGGCCAGGGGCAGCTCCTCGACGCCTTCCTCGGGAGAACGGACCCGATCCTGGTGGAGCTGGGGGTGGGGCCGCAGGTGTTCGTGCTGCTGCTCGCCGCCCTCGTCCTGCCGTTCGGCCTCGGCCGGGAGCGGCGGCGGGAGGCGCTGCTGGCCGCTCTCCAGATCTGGGCGGAGCTCGCCTTCTGGCTGACGGTCCCCTTCGCCAGGAGCCAGCACGTCTTTGCCAACATCCGCTACCTGGTGCCGGCCCTGGGCCTCGGCTTCGCCGGGGCCGTCGCGCTCGGCGAGCGGCGCGGCGCGCGCGACCGCTGGATGGAGGGGATCACCCTCGCGTTCCTCCTCCAAGATCTCCTGCAACTCCACGCCGAGATGCCGCGCGGGGTGCGGCTGGCCATCGCGCTGGCGGACCTGGCGGCCGTGGCGCTCGCCCTTTCGCCGCGGCTCCGGGCGGTCGCCGTCCAGCGGTGGCGCACAGCCGTCGCAGCCGCCGTCGCGCTGGCGCTCCTGGGAGCGCCGTTCCTGGTCCGCTTCCGCGTGCGCGACCGTGACCGCGCCCTGGCCCGGGAGTACACCGTCCACGCCACCACGGTACGCTTCTTCGCCGGCGGCTGGCGCTGGCTCGACGAGCACGGCGGCCACGGCCGGGTGGCGGCGGTCCATTCTCCGAACAACTACTTCGTCTACCCCGCGATGGGCCCCCGTCTGGAGCGGGACGTCCGCTACGTGAACCTCAACGCGGCCGATCTCCGAAACGCCGCCGCGTACCGCGATTGCCAGCCGCGGGTCTCCCCCTCGCCCGCGGCCTGGGTGAGGAATCTGGAGAAGATGGGGATCCGCTGGGTGCTCCTGACCCGCTATCCGCAGTTCGGCTTCCCGATCGAGCGGAAGTGGGCGGCCGACAGGCCGGGGCTCTTCGCCCTGCGGTACTCCGATCCCACGGTCCGGATCTACGAGTTCCTGCCGAGGCGCGGACCCCGGGCGGCGGGGCGCTCTTGAATCCTCTGGCACGGATCGCGCACGGAGGAGGTCCTGTGGAAGACGACCGGTCCGGGGCGGCGGGCAAGCGCAAGAAGCCCGAGAAGCGGAAGATCGGGCGCAGCCTGGTCAACCGCGGCGACCTCGAGGGGCTCCAGCGCGCCTGGCGGGAGAGGGACCTCGTGCTCTTCCTGGGCGCGGGGGTCTCGAAGCCCTATGGGATCCCCACCTGGAACGACCTGGTGCTGGAGATCCTCTTCGACCAGACCGACGTGGCCCGCCGGTTGGAGCCGATCGACCTCCCGTTCCGGCGCGCCCTCGCCGCCTGGCTGGTCGACTACTACGACTACGACCCCATCATCCTGGCCCGCGTCGTCAAGAACGAGATCCGGCGCCGGGCGAGCCGCCGTTCCGGCGACCAGGACGACGCCCACCTCCTGTTCCTTGAGAAGGTGCGCGAGCACCTCTACCCGAGGCATCCTCCGGCCCCGCGCGAGCCGACCACCCTCACCGCCGTGGCCGATTTCATCAAGCGGTCCGGCGAGGACTCGGGAGTCACCGCCGTCGTCTCCTTCAACTATGACGACCTCCTGGAGAGGAAGCTCGCGGGCAGCCTTGAGTTCCGGCCGATCTGGAACGCCCGGCGGCACCACGAGAGGGGCCTCCCCATCCTCCATCCCCACGGCTTCCTGCCGCAGGAGGGGGATTTCGAGGATTGCGAGCTCGTCTTCACCGAGGACGACTATCACGGCCTGACGACCACGGTCTTCCACTGGGCCCTGACCGCTATCGTCAACTACCTCCGCCACCACACGGTCCTCTTCATCGGCCTGTCGATGCTCGACCCGAACCTGCGGCGGCTGCTCGACGCGAGCTACGTCCATGGCGACGTCCCAGCCCACTGGCAGGTGCAGAAGCGGCACAAGATCGCCCGCGCCGAGATCCGCAATGTCCTGCGGGACATCCGCAGCCGGGCTCGGCGCTACCGGCAGGACTTGGGGCTGGACCCTCCCGAGGAGGTGCCGGAACTCACCGAGGCGATCGAGGCCGTGCTCCAGCAGGCCGACAGCTACGACCGCAACCTGTTCGAGTCCATGGGCGTGAAGACGATCTGGCTGGAGGACCACGCTGACATCCCCGCGCTGCTGGAGCGGATCTCCGCAGGCTGAGCGCTCCGTGCTACCATCTCGGCCGATCTGAATCGAGGAACGACTTCGCGGAGCACTGCCGCGTTTTATCCAGCGGAGAAGGACGTACTATGGCAAGGATCGAATTCACAGGCAACTACGACGATCTCTCCACCGACCGGGGCTATCAGTTCAAGTTCTATTGCGAGAAGTGCGGCAACGGCTACATGTCGAGCTTCAAGAGCTCGAAGGTCGGCATGGCCGCCTCGGCCGCCCAGGTGGCCGGCAACCTCTTCGGCGGGCTCTTCGGCCGCGCGGCCGACACCGCCTACGAGATCCAGCGCGCCGTGGGCGGGCCGGCCCACGACGCCGCCCTGCGGGAGGCGGTGGAGGAGATCCGCCCGCTCTTCAAGCAGTGCACGCGCTGCGGGCAGTGGGTCTGTGGACCGGTCTGCTTCAACAACAAGGCGGGACTGTGCGAGACCTGCGCTCCCGACATGGACGAGGAGATCGCCGCCGCCCAGGCCGAGGCCGCCAGGCTGCAGGCCTTCGAGAAGGCCCAGCAGGTCAACTGGATGAAGGACCGGGACCTGGGGCAGGTCACTGGCGCTGTCTGCAAGGCCTGCGGCGCCAAGACCGGCGGGGCCAAGTTCTGCCCCGAGTGCGGCACCCCGACGATGCAGAAGAAGAGCTGCGGGAGCTGCGGCCACCAGGTGGAGGGCAGCCCCCGGTTCTGCCCCGAGTGCGGGCAGAAGTTCGCGTAGGCGACGAAAACTTGAGGTCACAGATTGTGACCTCAAGTTTTCCCGAACCCAATCCGCCGGCTCGGCGCTTGCGGCGGCGCCATCAATTTCCGGAGGGTGTCGAAGACGGCCTTGAACCGGGCATCATACCGCTCCTCCAGCTCGTCGAGTCTCCGGATCAGGTCTTCCCGGGTGCTCATCACCCGCCGGAGGCGGACGAAGACGCGCATGATCTCGATGTTGATCTGCACGGCGCGCTCGCTGCGGAGCACGCTCGAGAGCATCGCCACCCCCTGCTCCGTGAAGGCATAGGGGAGGTACCGCCGGCCGCCCCAACTTGAGATCACAGATTGTGATCTCAAGTTCTCGGCCTCCTCCGGAGTGAGCTGGAACATGAAGTCCGGTGGAAACCGGTCGAGGTTCCGCTTCATCGCCTGGACGAGCGCCTTGGTTTCGACCCCGTACAGCAGGGCGATGTCAGCATCCAGAATCACCTTCTCCCCCCGCAGCACGACGATCGACCGCTCGATCCTCTTGGCGGAGAGGAGCGCTTGCCTCTTTGCCATGGGGCCCTCCCGGGCGGAGTTTGAGGTGCCAGATTGGTACCTCAAGCGGGGGACCCTCGATCCCCCACCTGTATAAGACGGAAAATCGGGCTCTTACCTTGCGACTTTTTTATCCGGAGCCAGCCAGCGGACCACGAAGGGCAAGGCGAGCAGCCCCAGGAGGACGGCGAACCAGAGGGTGGCGCCGCGGATGACCAGGGTAATGGAGCCCGCGTCCGCCGTGTCCAGCCCCTGGCTGTGGAGGAGGGCCGCGAGCGAGCCCTCGGCGACCCCCAGGCCGCCGGGGAGCATCGAGAGGCCCCCGAGCACGGTCGCCGCGGTGTAGTTGAAGACCGCCACGAGGAGTTCCGCCCGCGGTGCGTAGTCGCGGACCACCAGCCAGAAGCCCACCCCCTCCGCCGCCCAGGCCAGCGTGGCGAGGAACACCGCCAGAAGGACGAGGCCCGGCGAGAGCAGATCCTGCAGGCCGTCGTACATCTCCTCCAGGTGACGGACGCGGGACCCTACCGCCGGCATACGCTCGAGGAGCGAGAAGATCCGCTCGGCGCCCCGCCGCCAGGTGAGGACCAGCGTCACAGCGGCGACCGCCGCCAGGCCGGCGGCCGCGATCCACGGCCCACCCGGCAGGGGAAGGGCTCCCAGGGATACCAGCACGACCGTGCCGAGCACGTCCGTGATCCGCTCGGCCAGCACCGCGGGGACGATCCGCAGCGCCGGCCCGCCGCCCAGCTCCCGCACCAGCCAGGCCTTGCCCAGCTCGCCCGCCTTTCCCGGCGTCACCGAGAGCAGGAACCCCACCAGGAAGACGGCCAGGCTCCTCCCCCGCGAGAGGGCCACCCCCAACCGCTTCAGATAGACCTCCCAACGGACGAAGCGGAGGACATAGTTGAACAGCGAGAGGGCCAGGACGGGGACGAGCAGCCGGAGGTCGAACCCGCGCAGGCTGCGGAGGAGCTCCCGCGGGTTCGCCGTCAGGGCGAGCCCCGCCACCACGAGCGCGCCCAGCGCGAGTGGCACCAGCAGCCGCCGGCCGAGCCGCTCCAAACCCGTCCCCTCCCGCGGCTCGGCCGGAAGGGTCTTCGGGTCTGCAGCGGGCGTTTCCGGAGGGGATGGGGGGCTCAGGCCGCCTTCTCTTCTTCCCGGACCGCCTCCGGGTACGTCTCGAAGAGGCGCATCCACTTGCTGGTCCGCTTGTACTGCTCGATGCGGCGCTTGCCCACCGTGGGGTACCAGGCGAAGTCGTGGTAGAAGTACGAGCCGAACACGAAGAGGTAGACCAGCGGCGTCCGGAACAGCAGCTTCTGGAGGCCCTTGAGCGGCCCGAACCAGACCAGGTCGCCGAAGCGGGAGACCGCGTTGTCCCCCACCGAGAAGCGGAAGTTCCACTTCGACACGTCCTCGCCCACTACCTCGATGTCCCGCGGGTCGCCCACCCCGAGGCCGGCGTCGTGCGCCAGCCGGATGTAGGGGATCGACAGCGGGTCGAAGCCCATCATCCTGGCCGACACGGCGTCGATCGCCACCTGGTCGCCCGAGGCGAGGAGGATGTCCTTCTCGACCGGGATCATCGTCCGCGGGCCCGGGCCGTTGCCGCAGGTCGTGCCGTCCATCATGGCGAAGAGGCCAGAGTGGATCTCCTTCTGGATGGTCAGCAGGTCCACCAGCGTCTCGTGGATCCACGAGTGCGTGTAGTGCCGGCGGGTGTTGAGCAGGCCGCCGAAGGCGTTTTTCATCGCCCCCGTCGTGGTGGTGTAGATGTGGCACTTCACCGTCGGCAGGTGGACGATGTTCTTGCCCAGGAAGAACTCGGGGATGGTGATCCCCTCGGGGTAGATCTTCGGCAGCGCCAGCATCTTCCCCTTGGGCTTATAGGTGATCCACTGGAGGTCCTCGGGGAAGCAGTTGTAGCGCACCGGCACGCCGTACTTGTCGAGCACCGGCAGGTAGCGGTTGAGCCGCTCGCCCTTCTTCGGGTCGGTGACCACCGTGTTGTTCTGCACGCAGACCTGGTCCGCGTAGCCGTCCGCCCGCAGCTTCTGGATGGTCCCTTCGAGCTGCCAGGGGGTGGTGTTCGCTCCCGGGAAGGGGAAGTGCCAGGAGATGTTGTCCTTGAGGATGGTGGTGACGCCGGGAGCGAGGTGCCGCTTGACCTCGGCCATCTCCATGGTGCGCCCGACGTCCTCCAGGACGGTCTCGGGCTTGGTTTTCAGAACGGCGACTCGCGCTTTGGCCATAGGGAAAAAAGCTCCAGATGATAGCAGGAAAGCCGCGCCGCGGCGGCGCGGAGACGGCTCATTATAGCGGGTCCGCGGCAGGGGACCGGCCATAGCCGCTGCGCGATGACCCGATAAGCTTGACGGGCCGCGATTTCCGGCGCAGAGTTTCAGCAGGCTTGGAAAAGAGCAAATCCGCCGCGAGGCGGAGACGCAAAGCCCAGGGTCTCGCCCCGAGACCGCCCCGGCCGCCGAAAAGCCCCCAGAGGAGGACATCTTGAGCACGATTACAAAGCAATCTCGCCGCCTGACCGTCTTGACCGCGTGGATATTGATCGGGGGATTCGCCTTGCAGGCTCAGACGGCCTCTCCCGACTGGATCTACTCGACCTACCTGGGCGGAAGCGACTCCGATCATGGCAATGCGATCGCGTCGAGGAACGGCTGGTCTTATGTAGTCGGGTTGACCCGTTCCCCTGACTTCCCGACGCGCAATGCTCTGCAGCCGTATCCCCCAGAGGGCAGCACCTTTCCCGTAGACGGTTTCCTGAGTATTTTCGACTCGGCGGGGCATCTCTTCTACTCCAGCTACTTCGCGAACCCTTACGGCGATTTTCTCCAGGCCGTAGCGGTGGGCCCCGATGGCCAGATCTACCTGGCAGGAGTCAGCATAAACCTGGCCGACGTTTACGCCGTCGTGGCGCGGTTCGGTCTATTCACTGAGGTCTTTTACTTCCAGTTGGGCCTGGGAGGGCGTTCCGACGCCAGCGGCATCGCCGTCGATTCCCAAGGGGCCGTTTATGTGACCGGGGCGAGTTTCCGCGTGGACCCCGTCTACAGCCCATTCCTCCCCCAGGCCTACGTGGCCAAGCTGGGGAGCGACGGCTCTCAGATCTACTTGACTGGGCTCGACGGTAGCGGCTACGAGCGGGGCAACGGCCTCGTTCTGTCCCCCGGCGGCGAGGTCTGGGTTGGGGGGCTCACCGAATCCCCTGACTTCCCGACGCTGGGTGCCTTCCAGACCGAGCGGCGCGGCTTCAGGGACGGGTTCGTGGCCCGGCTCGATGCGTTGGGCGGCATCGCGTTCTCCACCTACCTGGGAGGCGGCGACCGGGACGAGGTCGAGGCCTTGGCGGCGGCTCCCAGCGGCGGCGTCTGGGTTGCGGGGACGACCCGGTCGGACGACTTCCCCCTCGTGGGAGCCGCTCAGGAGGCGAGGAACGGTCCTTCGGACCTCTTCCTGGCAAAGATCGACGCGTCCGGCGCGCTGGTCGCCTCCACCTATCTCGGCGGGAGCGGCGAAGATGTCCTCGGGGGGCTCGCGGTGGATGCTTCCGGGGCCGTGGTCCTGGCCGGTCCCGTGATGTCCCCGGACTCGCCCCTCGCCCCGTCCGGGTGCGCCGGGAGCTTCCTCGCTCGGCTCGATCCGGGCGACCTTCGAGTGCTCGGCTCCCTCTGCATACCGGGCGCCGCCGTCCGGGGCCTCGCGCTGGATTCGGCGGGCCAGGCCTATCTCACGGGAAGCACGTTCGGGGGGCTCCCCACGATCCAGGCGTTCCAACCCCAGCCAGGCGGAGGCGAGGACGCCTTCGCCATCAAACTCCAACTCAACCACCCCCCCGACTGTTCCGCCGCCTCCGCCAGCCCGGCCACGATCTGGCCGCCCAGCGGCAAGCTCGTCCCCGTCTCGATCCAGGGCGTCACCGACCCCGACGGCGATCCGGTGACCCTGACCGTAACCGGCGTTCGCCAGGATGAGCCGCTCACCAAGCCCGGATCGCCAGACGCGACCGGCATCGGCACCTCGAACCCCTCGATCCGCGCCGACCGCGACGGCTCCGGGGACGGGCGGGTCTACCGGGTGAGCTTCACCGCGATCGATCCTCAAGGGGCGAGTTGCACCGGGACGGTGACCGTCTGCGTGCCGCACGACCAGGGACAGGGCCGGACCTGCGGCGACGGTGGACCGCTCTTCGGCTCGGACCAGTGAAAGGGGACAGGGCTCGCCGATCCGCCGGCGAGCCCGCCATAGCCTTCTCCCGATGCGCTCATAGGCTTGACCCCTCGCCCCAGGCAGACCCACGATTCAATCAGGCTCGAAAAGGCAAACCCGCCGCGAGACGGGGACGCAAAGCCCAGGGTCTCCTTCCCGAGACCGCCCGGTTGCCGAAGCCCGGAGAGTTCGCCATGACTCCGTGGCCCACAACACCCGAGGAGGGACCTCATGAGGACGACCGGGCAGACTCGCTGGATCATCATTCTGTTCCTGGCACTGGCATTGGGAGGGGAGACCCTGGAGGCTGGAGCACCACCGGCCCGCCTCGTCAAGGGCTACGGCCGGCGCCCGCTCGCCTTCGAGGAGAACCGGGGGCAGACTGACAAACAGGTGAAGTTCCTGTCCCGCGGAAGCGGTTATAGCCCTTTCTTAACCGCAACCGAGGCAGTGCTGGCGTTGCGAGAGGGCACCGCGGAGCGCACTCTGCGGCTGCGGTGGGTGGGAACCGATCCCGCGCCCCACGTCTCTGGGGAGGAGGAGTTGCCCGGCCGGAGCCACTACCTCCTGGGGAACGACCGCTCGAAGTGGCGCACCGGGGTTCCTTCTTATGGAAGGGTCCGGTACCAGGGCGTCTACCCCGGGATTGACCTCGTTTTCTACGGGAACCAGGGGCAGCTCGAGTACGATTTCGTGCTCGCTCCAGGGGCGGACCCCGGGAACGTCCGC
>DASWME010000398.1:0-14401 GCA_036399915.1 Thermoanaerobaculia bacterium | reverse complement strand
AGAGTCCGGCCCGGTCTACTGTCGAAGAAAGTTGTTCTTCGTCTAATCCGCCTGACACACGCAGAAGGGGACGGGTCCCCTACACACGTCACACGGGCAGACGAGGCCGCACGGACCGCACTCCCAGGAGCAGTATGTGGTGGCCTCGGCCTTCGGAGCAGGGGTCAGGGTCGTAACGGCAGCCAGCGCCGAGGTCAGGGCCGCAAAGAGCATTCTCCGCATCGTTTCCTCCGGTTCGGGAGCGGTGAATTCATCCGTCCTCATTCAATAAGGTGCTCCGAGTGGAGGCTCTGGGACAACGGTTGCGTGGGAAGGGCCAGGGAGCAGCCGGCCCCTGCCTCCTGGCATCAATAGGTAGGAGCCCTTTCCGGCCCCGACCTCACAGGCGCCGGAATTGGCGCCAGGAGGGACATCGACGCTGCGTCTTCCCGTCCGGCCTCGCTGGTTCCCGTTCCTGCGCTGGTCCGGCCGGCCAGGGTCCTTGCCAAGTTTGATGTGCATATGATGAACGATTCTCTTGCCGGTGTCAATATCCCTCTTGACAGGCTCTCTCATGTCAGGCAATCTAACGCATATTTAAGGAGGGATGATGCCTATCGAACGGGAGTACCAGGACAACCGCCGCCGGGCCATCGTCGAGATCCTGGCGGCCCAGCCGATGCGCCGGCAGGTCGAGATCGGGCGTGCTCTGCGCAAGATGGGCTACAAGGTGACGCAGTCGACCGTCAGCCGCGATCTGGAAGCCATGGGCATCGTGCGCCAGGGGGGCTACTACCGCCCGCCCAGCCCGCGCGGGGATGAGAGCGCGATCGGGCAGATGGAGCAGTTCATCCGACGGGTGCGCAACGCCGGGCCGTACCTGCTGGTCTTCGACACCAACCCGGGGACGGCCAAGGCCGTGGCGGTGGCTCTCAAGAGCGCCGACTGGCCCGAGATCAAGGGGGTGCTGGCCGAGGACGACACGCTGTTCGTGGCCACGGACAATATGTACGACTCGCGGCTCCTGATGCAGCGGCTCAAGAGGCTCATCAAGGCGTGACCGCCGCCGCTGGCAGCGCTCTTTGACAACTCGAGAAGGACGGCGGCCTCCGGGTCCAAGGACGCCGCCGTCCGCCCTGCCTCCCCCTGCACCGCGGTATAGGATGGCGGGATGAACGATGCCAGCGCCGCCCAACCCTCCGCGATCGCCAGGTTCCGGAGCCTGCATTCGTCGGGGTGCTTCGTCATGCCCAACCCGTGGGACGCGGGCACGGCGGTCTATCTCCAGCATCTGGGGTTTGAGGCCCTCGCCACCACGTCGGCCGGCTTTGCGTTCACCCAGGCGCTTCCGGATGAGGTGGCGGCCATCCCGCGGGACGTCATGCTCGCGCACGTCCGCGAAGTCGTCGCGGCGACGCCGCTGCCCGTGAACGCGGACTTTCAGTCGGGCTACGCGCACGATCCCGAAGGGGTCGCCGCGAACGTGGCGCTCTGCATCGCCACCGGGGTCGCCGGCCTGTCGATCGAGGATGCGACGGGCGACCCGGCCGCACCCCTCTACGAGGAGCGCCTGGCGGTCGATCGCATCCGGGCGGCGCGCGCCGCGATCGAGGGCTCCGGCGTTCCCGTGGTCCTCACGGCGCGCTGCGAGGCCTGGCTCGTCGGCCATCCGGACCCGGCCCGCGTGGCGCTCGAGCGGCTCGTCTCCTACGCCGAGGCGGGCGCGGACTGCCTCTTCGCCCCCGGCGTTCGGGATCCCGAAGAGATCGCGGCGATCGTCAAGGCGGTGGCGCCGAAGCCGGTCAACGTCCTGGTGTCCGCGCCCAGCGCCGGGCTTTCAGTCTCCCGGCTCGCCGATCTCGGCGTGCGGCGCATCTCGGTCGGCTCGGCGCTGGCGCGGGTCGCGTGGGGGGCCTTCATCCGCGCCGCGCGCGGCCTCGTGACGAGCGGTTCGTTCGACGGCCTGGCCGACGCGGCTTCCTTCGCCGAGCTGAACAGCCTCTTTCGCAATCGAGGTTGACCAGCGTCTGAGGCGATTCTGCTAGACTTGCCCTCACGAGAAGGCCAAGGACATAAAGGACAGCAAGGACAGGAGGGACAGCAAGGACGGGATTCATTACCCGAACCTGGCTTGTCCTTGATGTCCTTGCAGTCCTTTTGGTCCTTGTTGAAAAGGACTCTGCTATGAGCAAGGCTTCATCCCGCTGCACGGAGGTTACAAGAAGCTGCTCTCCTATCAGAAGGCGGAGATCGTCTACGATGCCACGGTTTATTTTGTGATCATTCATGACAAGCGCAGCCGGACCCATGATCAGATGATCCAGGCGGCCCGCTCGGGAAAGCAGAACATCATCGAAGGCAGCATGGCCGCGGCGACCTCGATAGAGACGAAATCAAGCTGACCAACGTGGCGCGTGCCAGTCTCGAGGAGCTGTTGGCCGATTACCGTGATTTCCTCCGAGTACGCGGTTTTCAGGAATGGCCCACCGATCGCGCTCGAAGACTGGGCGGCGGCCTTGGCCGGCTCCGATCCGGCCGTCTCGGTATGCTCCTCTATGGCTCCTGGCCCGCGGGGACTACGCGCCCGGTTCCGACGCGGACCTCATCGTGGTCGTCACGGACTCCCCGTATCCGCCTGCCGAGCGGCCCCGCCATTTGCCGTCTCTCCGGCTGCCCATCTGCCACGAGATCCTGGTCTACACCGAAGCCGAGCTGTCTCGGCTCCAGCAGGAAGGCTGGCCGTTCGTCCGCCGCGCCCTGGCGGAAGGCAGGTGGCTGGCGGGGCGCAATCCTTTGAAACTGCGTGGAGTCGCTGAAGCTCCCTAACCGCCAGTGCGCTTTGCTAAAATGTGGGAAGTCCTTCGACCTGCGAGGCGCTGACGATGAAAATCCTGCGCTGCTTCCTGATCCTTTCCTGTCTGTTCTGCGGCCTCAGAGGCGCGGGCGTGCAGCCCGCCAGGGCGGCAGAGGTCGATCCGGCGGCCTTCGAGGCGATCGACGGCCAGCTCCAACGGGGCGAGTGGGAGGCGGCCCGCACGGCCGCGCTCGAGCAGATCCAGAAGGACCGCAAGACGCTGTTCGCCCCGTACCTGGCCGGCGCGGTGGCGCGGCTCGCCCTGGCGGAAGCCGGTCTGGGGCGGGAAGAGGACGCGCTCTGGCACTGGCACATCGCCCAGAACCTGGACCGCGCGGTGCTGTCTGAGGGGCCGCTCGCCGCCTACGGCAAGGCCGGAGAGCTGCTGGCCCGCCATCCCCTGCGCTGGCGGGACGAGGCGCCTGCGGGCTGGACGGTCTTCCCGGCCAGGGCGGTGCGGCCGGGGCGCAAGCTGGAGGGGGAGCTGCCGAAGCTGTCCGCCGACGTCGGCCTGGTTTCAGCCCCCAAGAGCCTGAAGGTGCAGGCGGTGATCGATGCCGAAGGCAGGCTCCGGGAGCCGCTGGTGATCTCCGGCGGGGTACCCGGCATGATCTGGGAGGTGCTGGAAGGGCTGCGCGGCTGGCGCTACGAGCCGGCGCGCCAGGGGGATCAGGCCGTGGCCGTCTTCCGTGAGCTGACGGTCAATCCTCCGGCGGGGAGGCCGCTGCCGGAGCTGGCGGCCCTGTCGGGGAGGGCGGCCGCGGTGGAAGCCCTGCTGCGGCAGCGGAAGTGGCGGGGGGCGCACAAGAGCGCCCGCAAGCTGTGGATCGAGGAGCTCAACCACAAGCAGCCGGCCCGGGAGCGCCTGGCCGCCGCTCTCACTCTGCGGGCGCTGGCCGAGGCCGGAGCCGGCGAGACGGAGGCGGCGATCTGCCGCTGGCAGGCCGCCCAGCACCTGGAGGAGCGCCTCTACGACGCGGACCTCTCTCCTTATGGCATCGCGGGCGAGATCCTGGGCCGCCACCGCTGGGGCGTCGCCCGGGCGGAGCGCAGCAGCGCAGAGGTGCGGGAGCCCGAGGCGGCCAAGAGAACGTCCTTTCCCTACCCGGCCCCGGCGCGGCGGGCGGGGGTGCGCGGAGTCGTGGTCGTGGCGGGAGTCGTGGACGAGCAGGGCGCCCTTCACCAGCCGGTGATCGTCCGCCTGCTCAGCCACGCCGGGATCGTGGAGGAGGCCTTCGAGACGGCGGCGTCTCTCACTGACCTGTCCGGCGCCCGGAGCCTCCCGCGGCTGGTGGCAGTCAGCGCGCTCAATTCCTTGTGCGACTGGCGCTTCCAGCCCGCCACGGCGGGCGGCAGGCCGGTGGCCTATCAGGAGCTCCTCGCGATCCCCTTCGATTCGGGCTCGCCCGTTTTCGCTGGTGGGTCTGCGCCCGGGCTCGGGAGCAACTCGCAGGGCCCGCACGCCCATCCGGGCTATGGCGCGCCGCCGGGGCCGAGGGCCGCGGCGGTGGTGAACCCTCCGCTATAGCCTGCACAGTCTGGAGGGGCGGCGTTCAGGCGCTTCCAGATCTAGAATCCCGGCAATGCCCTTCCCCCGCCCGACGGTCTCCCGCGCTCCCGCGGCTCTCCTGGGGACAGTCGTGCTGCTGACCGGCACGGCCGCTCACGCCGGGACCGCCTTCCAGTGGCTGCCGTCCTCGAACCTCTATCCCAAGTACGTGGCCGATCCCCGGCGGCCGGAGTTCGGCGTTGCGCTGCTTGCCTTCTCCGATCCCCGGCTCGCCGATTCTGGAGACCGGCGCGTCGGGCTGAAGCTCGGGGGACGGTTCGGATTGCTGCGGGTCCATCCCCGCGAGCGGCCGCAGGACGGGTGGCAGATGGACATCGAGGCCGGATTCACGGGGCAGTTCGACATCGAGCACTCGCTCGACAACGTCGGGTGGGACGGCACCTACGGCTTCCTCCTGAGCTCCACCCTCGGCCATGGCCTCAGCGTGCAGCTCGGCACCAAGCACATCTCCAGCCACGTGGGGGACGAGTACGCCGAGCGCACCGGGCGGCAGCGCATCGGCTACACCCGCGAGGAGGTGGCCGCCGGCGCCGCCTGGTCGATCGACGGCCGCTGGCGCACCTACGCGGAAGCCGGCTGGGGATTCGCGCCCAAGGAGAAGATCGGGCAGGAGCCCGGACGGCTGCAGATCGGTCTCGAGCGCGAGGCGGCCGCAAGCCTCGGGCGCGGACGCCTGGGGTGGTACGCCGCGCTGGACCTCGGAGCCTGGGAGGAGCGGGACTGGCAGATCGACCCGTCGCTCCAGGTCGGCCTGCTGGTGCCCTCGGGGGACCGCCGCTGGCGGATCGGCTTGGGGTACCACGGCGGCAGCGTCCCCCTCGGCGAGTTCTTCCGGGAGGACGAGACCTATCTCGCCCTGGGGCTCTGGCTGGACCCCTGAAATCTCGAAAGAGGCCTGCGGACACCCGGCGTAGGGGGCGGGGCTCACCGCCGCGGCGCCGGGCCGGCGGCCTTGCGGCGCTCGACCTCGCGGCCCGAGGACGGTCAGCGTCGGCACCACGAAGGCCTTGCGCTTGGCAACGAGGGTCGCGAAGCCGGGGTCCGGCGCCTGCTCGGCGAAGATGTGGACCAGGCCGTCGGCCCCGTCCTCGATGGCGGCGCGGGCACTCGGCTGCGTGCTCACGTGGACCACAGCGAGCTTGCCCCGCCGGTGGGCCGCCTGGATGAGGGCGGCGATCGTGGCGCGGTCGAGGCTCGGGATCTGCCGGCCGTGCGCCGAGCCCTCGGCGATCCGGGCATCCACCCAGGCCTGGGCTTCCTCCGGCTTGGTGAGCGTGGGGACCGGCAGCCCGTACTGGGTGCCGTGGCCGCCGGGAGCGGTGGCGAGGTACCCGGCGCTCTTCAGGTCCGCCCGCTCCGGCGCGCCGGTCTTCTCCTGCTCCGCACGCATGGCGCGGGCGAAGCCCGGGTCGGTGAACATGTCGAGCTCGGTGGTGACCCCGAACTGGAGCGCCCGGGCAAGGGCGGCCCAGGTGTGGGTGTGGCGTCGAGCAGGCCGGGCAGCAGCATCGCCCCGGCGGCGTCGACCACCTGTGCTCCGGCCGGGGGCTTCACCTCCGGCCCACGGCAGCGATCCGGCCGCCCTCCACCACCACGGTCCCGCGGGGATCATCCGCGAGCCGTCGAAGATCCGGGCGTTGACGATGGCGAAGCTCCCGGCGGCCGGCGTCTCCGCGCGGGAGGCGCCGGGGGCTGCCAGCAGGCAGGCCGCCGCGAGCAGGGCGTAGATCGGGTGCGATCGGGTCATGGCTCTCGCTCCTCTTTCCCTGACCTCGATCTAGTGTACGCAGAAGACAGGTGGAGGTTAGGGGGCCGGCCGATTCTAGCCAGTGAGGGAAGCTCCCGCGCGCCTCCGTTTTCCTGGTATAAGGACCGCTCTTGAAAAGGAGACCGCATGATTCGTAGTACCGTCCTGACCGCCGTCGTTCTCACCCTGTTGCTGCTGCCCGCCGCCGGATCGGCCCAGCCCTATGACCCGGTACCCGGACCCTCTCCGTATGGGCCGGACGATCAGGCCGGCGCGTCCAACACGCAGGGGCCCGAGAAGGTGAAGGAGGCCCTGAAGCTCATCAAGCGGGGGATCGTCCTCCAGCTCGGACATGTCTACAAGGCGGGGATGCCGCAGTTCCCGGGGACCCACCCCTGGGTCCTCTCGCTCAGGCAACCTGACGTGGTCGGCGAGCGGCAGATGTCGGTCGGCGAGGTCCTGGACGGCCCCATCGAGATCGGGCAGTTGGGGACGCAGTTCGACACCCTGGGCCATTTCGGGTACCTGCCGCCGGGGGGCACCGGCTTCGCCGACGTCCTCTTCTACAACCAGCGGACGGGGGCCGACCTCCTCCCCGCCGGCGCCCCGAACCAGGGCCTGGCGCAGCTCGGGGTCGAGCACATCAAGCCGTACTTCACCCGCGGCATCCTGCTCGACGTGGCCCGCTACGTCAACCACGGGCAGCGGCTCGTCGCGGGGCAGGAGATCACCGTCGCGATGCTGCTCGAGACCCTGGCCGCCGAGAAGCTCAAGCCGGAGGACATCCGCGAGGGGGACGCGGTGCTCATCCGGACCGGCCACGAGGAGCTGTGGGGGGCTCCGAACTACTATCTCGACGTCTATCCCGGTCTCGGGGTGACGCTCGCGGAGCCGGGTCTCGGGATCGCGGCGGCGATCTGGCTGTCCGAGAGGAAGATCGGCGTGGTGGGCTCGGACAACTGGGGCCTCGACGTGCTGCCCAACTTCAACGCCCCCCGCCGGGCTCCTGGCCCCGGTGCACCACCACTTCCTGGCGAAGAGCGGCATCCCCATGCAGGAGTCGATGCACCTCCAGGATCTGGCCGACGCCGAGGCCTACGAGTTCGCCTACATCTACAGCCCGATGCCGATCAAGGGAGCGACCGGCTCGCCGGGCATCCCCCTGGCGGTGTATTAGGGCCTGAGCCTTGCCGTGGTGAGCGCAGGAGAGGCTATGGCGAGCTTGCCTGAGGGATGGCACGGGTGGTAGCGTTGCCACGATTCAGATTCCATCCACTGCAGGCGATCCGCGGCGCCCGGTGGGGGCCGCGTGGGAGGTGGCTTGAACCGAAACTTGAGATCCCCTTGGAGACTTGCCTGGGCGGCCCTCCTCGTGGCGGGCTGCCTGGCCATGCCCGTGGGCGCGCAGGATACCGGCGGCACGAGCACGCCCGATTCCGGCTTCGACGACATCGAGGCCGACCTCCAGGGCCAGCTCTTCACCGAGACGCTCCCCTTCGACGTGCCGTTCGTCATCTTCGGCAAGGTCCCCACGGGGGCGAAGAGCCTGGAGATCCGGTGCTGGAAGCTCGACAGCTCGGCGAACGGGGGCAAAAGGAAGAGGAAGAGCGGTGAGCCCGTCAGGTTCAACATGGCGGAGCTCAAGGAAAAGGCACCGGACGGCGACTGCTGGGCCGGCGGCCCCCTGGTCTGGCGCAACACGATCGACCCCGCGGCGAAGAACCCCACGTTCCGGGTGCTCGCGCCGCGCCTCGAAGCCGAGAGCTACTACACCTTCGAGTTCCGTTACCAGAGGGAGGTCACCGAGCCCGAGGCCACCGCCTTCGCCCAGAAGGTCCAGGCGGTGGTCAGCCGCGTGCTCTGGGGCGACCCGAGGAGCAACCCGCAGATCTCCTCCCCCGAGCAGCTTCCTCTGCAAGGCCCGCTCTCGTCGGAGGAGTTGAGGGTAATCTGCGAAGAGCTCCGCGCTGCCCTCAAGGAGATCACCGGCGCCGATCGGATCGTGGATCCTGGATCCGTCTTCTCTGATGAGAAGAGCTGCGCCGACGTGGTCGAATTGTTCAACGTCCGGCTGCGCTCCCTTCGCGAGCGCCAGCTCAAGATCTTCGAGCGCATCCCCGACTACCGGAACCGGGTGTCGAATATCAACAGCCTGCTCCCGCGGGTGCGCAACGATTCCACCCTGCTCAAGCTCCAGCAGGTCCTGGCAAGCCAAGCAGCCTCCAATCCGAGCCTCCAGCATCATGCCGCGACGGTCTCGAACGCCCTGACCGTGCCCGACCTGCCGGTGTTGAAGCCGGAAGACCGCAAGAATCAGGAGACTCTGACCTCCTTCGTCACGCAGGCCATGCCGGCCGTCGCCGACGCGGAGGGCAAGCTGACGGCGCTCTCGGACCTCCTTGGCAAACAGCTGTTCAACGCGGACGGAAGCCCCGTGGACTTCCTGAAGTCGCTCGTCGACGCCTCCGCGCTCACGGCCACGGACCTGGACGCGCTGCGGAAGCTCGCCGACCCGATGAGCGAGCCGCGCAGGGCAGCCCGGGCGGTCAAAGGCGCCGCCAGCGTCCTCGCGGGGTTGCAGAGCGAGCTCAAGGCGCGGACCGACGCGGTTGCCGACCTGGCGGAAGACTACAAGACCGAGGTGGTGGGCCTCGTGATCCTCGCCGGCTCGACCACCGGCAGCTTCGCCACGCAGCACAAGAACTACGTGAGCGCCGACACCGGTCTCGCCTATGCCCCGGAGCTCGACGAGTTCCCGACCTACGTAGGTACGAACATCTACTTCCGGCCGGTCAACAAGGCTGCACCGCTCAACCAGTTCGGTGGCTTCTTCGACACGCTCAGCCGGCGCGTGTCGGTGACGATCGGCCTCACGGCCCAGGGCGTCGGCGACGACGGCAAGACCCGCAAGGACCTGTTCAACAAGCAGTCCCTGATCCTGGGGATCGGGGCGCGCATGACCAACTCGGTGCGCTTGACCGTAGGCGGCCTGGTCTTCCTCGAGACCGCCCCCAACCCACTAGAGGACAATGACCAGGAGGCCATCACTCCGTTTCTCTCCCTTTCTTTCGACATCGACGTCGTGCCGACCCTCCAGGGCATCGGCGGTCTCTTCAAGGCGGGCAACCCGAAGTAGGAGGAGCCATGGGACTCCAGATCGACATCGGCCTGATCGCTACTCCGTCCGTTACCGGCCTCCCCGCGAGGATCAAGCTGCGCCAGACCATCTCGTCGAACTTCCCCGGCGGTGAGGCGGCCCGGATCACCTACACGATCCAGGGAGCCGGGAAGGTCGTCTTCGAGGGGGGCGGCACCACGTTCCAGGTAGCCGGGGTCCACGTTCCCGAAAACATACTGCAGCGGGAGGACACGGTGGGGCTCGTCTGGGTCGGCACCCCGAGCCCGACCCAGGTTGTAATCAGGCAGGAGATCGTCGGGATCGAGGACGCCTGCCACGACGGCGTCGTCATCTCGGTCCAATGAGGTGTTTCGATGAGTTTTTGGATTTCTGTCTCACGCACGCGTCTCCTTCCCCTCCTCTGCCTGGGCGCGCTCCTGGCCGGCTGCTACAACAAGTCGGACCACTCGCCGAGCGAGCAGCTCGTCAATGACGTCCTGACCCTGCGCTCGGTGAGCGGGGCCACGAGCCTGCCCGCCGACAACTTCTCGCGTCTGCAGCTCGAGGCCCGCCTAGTGGGCGTTCCGGCCTTCGACAAGCGGACGATCGTCTTCTCGACGACCAACGGCACGCTCGATGGCGGTCAGGCGGTGGACAACTGCGCCGGCTGCAGGAAGGTCGAGGCCGACGGCAGCGGCCGCGCGGTGATCGACCTGGTGAGCTCGCAGCGGGTCGGCACCGCCGTGGTCACCGCCTCGCCGGAAGATGCCCCCGGGATCCGGGTCCAGACGTCGATCAGCTTCGTCGCGGCGCAGCCGGATGAGACCATCCAGTTCGTCACCGCGCCGGAGCGCGCGCCGGCCGACGGCGCGACGCTGACGACGTTCACGGTGCAGGTCTCCCCGTCCATTCCCCAGGCATCGCGCAAGGTGACCTTCACCGCCACCGGCGCGACCTTCTCGAACGGCCAGTCTTCCTTCGAGGCCAACGTCGATGCCGGGAACCGCGCTTCAGCGGACCTGAAAAGCCCCAGCCAGATCGGCACCTCCCGCGTGCTGGCCACGATCAACGGGGTGACCCGCGAGGTGTCGGTGAGCTTCGTGCGGGCCCTGCCGGACGCGATTGTCGTCACCGCGCAGCCGGATTCCGTGCCGGCTGCAGCGACCTCGAAGGTGACGATCACCGCGACGCTGCTGCGCGACGTCGGGAGAGTGACCGACGGCACGATCGTCATCTTCAAGGCCCCCGTCGGGCGGTTTACGAACATCACCCGGACGGTCAACGGCGTCGCGACCGCCGACTACTATCCTGGCGCCGGGGGTGCGAGGCTGGTGACCGTGATCGTCGGCGCGCAGGACACGGAGGTGACTGGCAGCGTGGTGGTGGAGCTCACGGCGCCGGGCGGGACGTAGCTCCGGCCGCGGTGGCTGAGCCGTCCCTCCCGTCAAAGGATCCCGTCGCCGCGCCGCCCGCCCTTGCCTTCACGCCGCCGGGAAGCCGGCGTTCGATCCCCTGTTGCCGTGCCGGCGATGGCGACGTTCACGGGCGGCGCGCTGGGCCTGCCGGCGTCGCCGCCGCTCCCCTCGTCCGCAGGCCGTCGATGCTCCAGATCCCCGGTCCGCGGGCCGCGATGTAGAGGAACGCGAAGCAGTAGAGCACCGCGGCTTCGCCCCGGTTGAGGAGCGGGTGCCAGCCGCCCGACGCGTGAGCCATGAAGTAGGCGACGGCCATCTCGCCGGCGGCGATGAAGGCGGCGATCGAGGCGAACAGGCCGACCGCGATCAGCAGGCCTGCCACGAGCTCGATCCATCCCGCGGCCATCATCAGCGGAGCGTCCGCCTTCTGACCCCCGAGCGCGCCGAAGATCTTCTGGGCGCCGTGCGAGGCGAAGAGAAATCCGAAGACGATCCGAAAGATGGCGTAGAGGTACTCTGCATAGCGTCCCAGAAATCCCATGCCACACCTCCCCGTCGCGATGACGCGACGCGTTGCGCCTCATCTGAGAGGCTTTGTCCATCTTGGCAGAGGCGGCAGCGAGATGCCAGCGGATATGCGAAGATGGACGGGTCACATCTGGCAGGAGGTGTCTCATGGCCGGCCGGCCCGCTGCTCTCCGCGTCGTGATCCTCAAGCCCGGCAAGTACGGGACGGACGGCTACGTCGAGCGCTTCCGCCGCGGGTTCATGCCCAACAGCACGGTGGCCTACCTGCGGAGCCTGACGCCCGCCGAGGTGGACGGCGCGCCCTGCGAGGTCGTCGCGATCGACGAGTACGTCCATGCCGATCTCGGCTACCTCGAGCTGCTCCGGCGGGCCCCCGGCCGGCCGACCCTGCTCGCGCTGGTGGGTGTCCAGAGCCACCAGTTCCAGCGCGCCCTCGATCTCGCGGCCCTGGCGCGCGAGAGCGGCGTCGAGCACTGCGTCATCGGCGGCCCCCACCCGATGACCTGCGACACCTCGCCGCTCCACGGGCGCGGCGTGAGCTTCGCGCTCTGCGAGGCGGAGATCGTCTGGCCGGCGATCCTGCGCCACGCCCTGGAAGGCGAGCTGCTGCCGGTCTACGGCCAGGACCGGCGGTGGCAGGAGCGGCTCGATCCGCTGGTCCTGGCGCCGCCGTCGCGGCGCGACCTGCGGCGCTACGCGGTGCGCATGCTCGGCGTCTACCCGGCCCGCGGCTGCCCCTACACCTGCAACTTCTGCTCGGTCATCAAGATCGCCGGCCGGCAGGTGCGCAGCCAGCCGGTCGCCACCACGATCGCGACCCTCAAGGCGGCCGCGGCGGCCGGGGTGCGCTTCGTGATGTTCACCTCGGACAACTTCAACAAGTATCCGGAGGTCAAGCAGCTCCTGGAAGCCATGATCGCGGAGCGGATCCGCCTCCCCTTCTTCGCGCAGTGCGACGCCCAGATCGACCGCCAGGAGGACCTCGTGGAGCTGCTTGCCCGGGCCGGCTGCTTCCAGATGTTCGTCGGGGTCGAGTCGTTCAGCCGCGAGGCCTTGCGCGGAGCGCACAAGCTGCACAACCATCCCGAGCGGTACGGGCGGATCGCCGGCCTCTGCCGCGCCCATGGGATCACCAGCCATTTCTCGAACATCCTGGGCTTTCCGCAGGACACGGAGGAGAGCATCTTGGAGCACCTCGGGACGCTGCGCGAGCTGGCCCCGGACGTGGCCTCGTTCTACGTCCTCACGCCGATCCCCGGCACCGAGCAGTACGAGAGCTTCCTGAGCGGGGGACTGATCACCGAGCGCAACCTCGATCGTTTCGACGGCACCTGCGTCACCTGGCGCCACCCCCATCTGGAGCCGCAGCGCTGGTCCGATCTCCTGTTCCATTGCTACCGGGCGTTCTACGCCGGCCGCGACGTGGCCGGGAAGCTCCTGCGCCGGGCGGCCTCGCGCTGGGACTTCCGCACGGCGCGGGCTCTCCTGTCGGTGGTGGGCTACGGGGTGCAGTCGCGGCTCGGCGCCGCCACGCAGACCCATCCGATGGCGGGAGGCACCGGCCGGGTCCGCCGCGACCGGGTGGAGGAGTACCTCCCGCGCCGGCGCGCTCTCTTCGGCTGCGACCTCGTCCCCCTGCCGCGCAGCCTCGCCCTCTCTGCCGCCGACGAGGAGATCAACCGGCGCGCCAAGCTGCCGCTGGCGGGGTGAGGGGAGCCGCGGCTCGATGCGGAGCCCCAGGAAAGCCGGGGACCGGCCGGATGGCCCGGCCGGTCCCGCTAGGAGGGAGATTACAGCGAGTTCAGGAAGGTGATGATCTGGTTCTTCTGCGTGGTGCTCAGGTTGATGTAGTTCTGGATGACCGGCTCGGCCTCGTTCGTGTGGCGCAGGATGGCGTTGTTGCGCGTCACGTTGAACAGGTCGTGCATGAACCGGGCGCGGGTGCGGAAGCCCCACAGCGGCGGCGTGCGCAGCTTGTTGCGGGTGGACTGGCCGCCGTTCTGGACGATGCCATCGCCCGTGCCCACGTCGTGCAGCATGAAATCGCTGAACGGGCGGATGGTCTTGCTGCCCAGGGCCGAGTTGACGATGAACTTGCCGCCGTTGAACGAGGTGCCCGACGGAGCGGTCGTCAGCGACGGGGTGTGGCAGATGTTGCAGCCGATCGAGTTGAAGAGCGACGCGCCCTGCTGGGCATCGAACGTGGCCGCCAGCGCCGTGTCGCGCGGCGGGACCGTGGTGGACCGCATGAAGCGGGCGAAGGCCTCGACGTCGGGACCGAAGGGCGCCGACGCAGTCGCCGCGTCCTCGGGATCGGGAACCTCGTCGAACGCCGCCACGGATCTGCCATTCGAGGTGTTCTCGGTGGGCTGCAGCGGGCTGGTGATGCCCATCTCGTTCAGGTAGGCGTCCGCCGAAAACGAGAGCAGGCTCGCGTGCTGGTTCTTCCAGCCGAAGCGGCCGATCCGAGTGGTGCCGGGGGCCTCCAGGACCGGGACCCGGATGATCTGCCCCTTCATCCCGCTGGGCTGGGCGGTCTGGACATTGGTGAACGCGGTGTCCGGGAGCGCCTCGACGAAGCCGTCGCCCAGGACGTTGAGCGAGGAACGAGTGTCCACCACGTTGTCCTCGCCGGCGACCCGTTCCTGGATGTCGGGGTGGATCGCCCGGTCGTTGATCAGCGAGCCGCCGGGCCGGTCGGTGAAGGTGAAGCCATCGAAACGGCCCACCCGCAGTTCGGTGACCTGGCTGGTGGCGCCGCTGACCGGGTTCTGGTGGCACTCGCGGCAGGCCTGGGCGTTGTAGACCGGGCCGAGCCCTTCATCGTCGTCCTCCACCTCGCCGAAGACCGCGAGGTCGATGTCGAACTGCGTCTGGGACGTGAAGCCGTTGGTGAGATTGTCGAACCCGGCCGGGGCGTCCACGGCCAGACAGACCAGCGGTACGGCCAGAAGCGCCAGTCCGAGCATGACTGCGGAACGATTTCCCCATCTCCTCTTGATCTGCCTCATTTTTCTCCAGTCCTCCTTCCGGCGGGAAAAAGGGACCGCAGCCATCAACCGCCAAAGCCCTCCCCTGGGGCTTTCATGCGAAGCAACCGGTCCCGGATCCACAAAGCTATGGACTGTCCTGGCCGAACTTCCGAGGCAGAGCCGTACCTGGAGTACGAATCGTTACTAGGCTCTCTGCT
>DASWME010000397.1:0-9761 GCA_036399915.1 Thermoanaerobaculia bacterium | reverse complement strand
CTGTCTTCTGGCTCTTGGCGACTAGCTGTGCTGACGACGTGACGAATTTTTCGGAATCACCTTCCTTAATAGCCTTCGTTAGGGCGCCCTTGCTTGCAGAGAGATCGGTGCTCTTCCCAACAACCGCAGATAGAGTGTAGGAACGCCGACTACCCATAGGGAGCAATCCTTGTTTCTTTTTATGGGGATAGCTTGGACCGACGCTCGCTCACCATCGCCGCCAACCTACGAACAAGAAACAGCGTAAACTCCTGAATATAACCTTCTGGCATAAAGCCAGCCGCCATGAACCCAGCTACTCCACTAGAGATTCCCAATACACGTCCAAGGTTCGAGACTTTCTGCCAGATTTCAACCACTCCATGGGGACCATCCTTGTGGATGAGGTGGTAAGCAAGGCTGCTTTCCCTAAGGCTACGAGGATTATCAATAGGAAGCTGTAGTTGATCTTTATCTAGGTCCACCACTTCTTTCTGATAGGGAATCAGGTCGATTAGGTGAGCGATGCTTCGGACGCCGTATCGAAACTCTATCTGAGCTATAAACTTCAGCAGCGCGAGCGGAACGCCTTGAAGCTGGGACCCAAAGCGCTGTCGGAGGAGTTCAACGGTAATGCAAACTTTGTCGGGCCTGCGATCGATACTACGAGATGGGTCGTAAAAGGTTGGAATTGGAAGGACTCCGCCATTGATTCTAGATAGAAGGTCTACTAGCTTTGGCTGCCCACCCTCGCGGGCTGGCTGTTCTTGCCGCATGCTAAGGGCGTAATCCATCGTGTCGGGCAGGCCAGGGTCGCTGCCGGCGAGCACGATGACTACCTTTCCGAGCTTCAGATCTCGTTGTCCCAAGTTGAGTTCGCCATCCCAGAGCAGCGGAAGCAGTAGGGCCGAATTAGCGGGTCTACAGTCAAATTCGTCCAAGAAAAGCAGTGGCACTTGATCTTGAACTTTGAGGTTTCTGGCGGCATCTAGGGCCGGGATGAGATCCTCGTTTCGCTGAAGACCAGTCATGTTGAAAATGACGGCGCGAACGTTGTGAGCCCGTAGTTTTTCCGCCAGACATTTTATAAAGTGCGATTTGCCGGCGCCCGGAGAGGCAAGCATGAGAAAGTTCAGCGGTCGCTTCGTTGTGGCATCGGCTATATATCTCTGAACAGAAGCGATTACATCGCCAATCTGCGCGAAATGCTTAGGGTCTAAGGTGGCGTAACCCGGAAGAAAGCTAGAGCTCAGCTCACATCCCAGAGGAAAGATCACCTCGTCTTCGAAAGCAATCTGCGTCCCGTCGCCCTCCACTACAACCTTGAGAACAAGGTCGCGGGCAGCCGCATACGCTTCGGCCGTCGGCTCCGACCTAGCACTAATCAACGGCAGTGCCCGCTCCACGAGTCGGCTTTCAGCCTTGGCTGAAGGTGGTGAAGGCTCGCTACTCTCGGCGAGATTTCGCCTTTCAGGCGAACGCGGGACCTGTTTCCCGGGGCTAGTAGAGACACGCTTCCTTGTCATGGGTTATCGGCCTCATTGGAGCCGAAAGCGCAACAACCGAACTCTGTACGATCATCGGCCGCCCGGCAGGGCTTGGTCAAACAGCTAAGATATCCTTCGGCGATTACGAATGCAACCGGAGGATGGGAATATGCAGAACTCATTATTGGCCTGGATATGTATCAAGGCAAGCTCCATCGCCGTGGGTGAGGTCGATGCGGACGGTATGGAAGGGTCGCTGATGGTGGTCCATACTCGATTTGCACGGCATGAGGGCACCCGTGAGATGCAGGCGAGGAGGACGCCTCTCCCTGCCGGATGCGAACCGCCAAAACGGTGTTACGAGCCAAGCCAAGGGCTCGTTCGCCGGCGCGTTCCGCGTTGGATTTTCTCCTCGATGTCTTCCGCCGTTTCCCGCGCGAACCGGTTCCGTCGTCTACGGAAGGCCGGTTGGAGAGAGGTGGATGCGTCTACTGGTTCACGTACCTGCGGATATCGACCCCCAGGATGATCCCCGTCGAGATGAAGTTGATCATCGTGAAGGAGCCGCCGTAGGAGAGGAAGGGAAGGGGGATGCCGGTGATGGGCACGAAGCCCACCACCATGGCGCTGTTATAGAGCACATGGAAGCAGATGACGGAGAGCAGCCCCACGACCAGCAGGATGCCGGCGCGGTCCCGCGCCCGGATGGCGATGCGGGCGGCGCTCGAGATATAGACGGCGTAGAGGCCCAGGACGGTGGCCACCCCGAGGAAGCCCCACTCCTCGGCCAGCACCGCCAGGATGAAGTCGGTGTGGCGGGCGGGCAGGAAGCGGAGCTGGCTCTGGGTGCCCTGCATGTAGCCCTTGCCCAGCAGCTCGCCGGAGCCGACGGCGATCTTGCTCTGGCGCACCTGGTAGCCCGCCCCCAGCGGGTCGGTCTCGGGTGCGAGATAGGTGATCACGCGCTGCCGCTGATAGTCCCTCATGCCGAACATCCAGATCCCCGAGCCGATGGCGAGGGCCACCAGGATTGTGGTGATCAGCAGGCGCACACGGAGTCCCGCCACGAGCAGCATGCCGGCAAGCAGCGGCGCGTACATGGCGGCGCCGCCTTTGTCCGGCTCGACGGCCACCAGCACCATCGGCACGCCGACGATGACGGCGGCGATCAGGGTTTGCCGCAGCTCCAGCACGCGCAGGTTGAGGCTCGCGAGGTAGCGTGCGAGGAAGAGCCCGGTCGCCAGCTTGGCGAACTCCGACGGCTGGAACTGCCAGGGACCGATCTGCAGCCAGTTGGCCGCGCCTCCCCGCTCGACGCCCACCGCGAGCACGGCGACGAGCGCGGCGAGCCCCAGGCCGTAGAGCACCACCGAGAAGTCGAGCAGCACGTGGTAGTCGATCGACATCGAGATGACGAGCAGGACGAGCCCCACGGCCACCCAGGCGGCCTGGCGCGGGAAGTAGTCCACCGGCATCTCGGCGCTGGCGCTGTGCACGGTGAGCAGGCCGATAGCGGCCAGCACCAGGGCGGAGAGGACCAGCCCGCCGTCGATCGAGGAGAGCAGCCGCAGGCGCGGCCGGTCCTCACGGAGCGGGTGACTTCCGGTGATCGATCCCGAAAAACTTTGCATAGATTGCCTGCGCGATGGGCGCCGCCACCCGGGAACCCCCGCCACCGTGCTCGGCGAAGACCGTCACCACGATCCGCGGATCGTCGGCCGGGGCGAAGGAGGTGAACCAGGCGTGGTCGCGGTACTTGAAGGGCAGGTCCCGCGCGTCCACGCGCTGAGCGTAGGCGATGACCTGCACGGTGCCGGTCTTGCCGGCGATCTCCACCCCCTCGAGGCGGGCCGAGCCGTAGGCCGTGCCGCCCGGCTCGTTGACGACCGCCCACATGCCGTCACGCACGGCGCGCAGAGCGTCCTCGTCGATCGCCACGTGCTTGGGGGGCGGCAGCTTCGCGTCCTTGATCAGGTGCGGGATGACGCGGTAGCCGCCGTTGGCCACCAGGGCCGTCATCTCGGCCATCTGGAGAGGGGTGAGCAGCACCGGCCCCTGGCCGATGGAGACGGAGATCGTCTCGCCCGGGTACCAGGGGTGCTTGCGGGCCGCGAGGCTCCACTCCGGGTCCGGCACGAGGCCCCGCTTCTCGCCCGCGATGTCGATGCCGGTGGCCGAGCCCAGGCCGAACATGCGGGCGTAGCGGGCGATCTTCTCGATGCCCATCCGCTGGCCGAGGGTGTAGAAGTAGACGTCGCAGGAGAGCTTGAGCGCCAGGTGGGCGTTGACCCCACCGTGCCCCCCCTTGCGCCAGCAGCGGAAGGGGCGGCCGTAGAAGTACTTGGCGCCCGCGCAGCCGACCGCGGTGTGCTCGTTGAAGATCCCTTCGGTCAGGCCGGCCGTCTCCATGATGATCTTGAAGGTCGACCCCGGCGAGTAGGTGTTCTGGATCGCCCGGTTCTGCAGCGGGTGGTTGGGGTCGGTGACGAGCGCCTGCCAGTCGGCCTTCTGGAGCCGCCGCGCGAACAGGTTCGGGTTGTACGACGGCGAGGAGACCAGGGCCAGGATCTCGCCGTTCCTGGGGTCCATGGCCACCACCGCGCCGACCTTCTCCGGGCCGTCGAGCCAGCGGGCGGCTTCCTGCTGGAGGTCGAGGTCGATCGCGAGCGCCAGGTTCCTGCCGGGGACGGCGGGCTTGCGGCCGTACTCCTTGAGCAGCTCGCCCCGGCTGTCCACCACCACCACCCGCTCGCCGTCCTCGCCCCGCAGCAGGTCGTCGTAGGTCTGCTCGATCCCCTTCTTGCCGACCAGGCCGCCCGGCTGGAGGGCGCCCTCGGAGCCGTCGATCTCCTCCTGGCTGGCCTCGCCCAGGTAGCCAAGCACGTGGGCCGTCTGCTCGCGGTGGCGGTAGAGGCGCAGGTGCTGGACCTCGACCTCGAACTCCGGGTACTCGAGCCCCTCGACGCCGAAGCGCGCCACCTCCGAGAGGGTCAGGTTCTCGGCGAGCAGCACCGGCTTGAACTCGGGGATCCCGCGGTAGCCGTCCATGACCTGCCGCAGCTCGGCCATCGGGCGCCCGAGCACGCCGGCGGCGAACTCCAGGCTGCGGTCGAGGCTCGCCGTGCGGCTGCGGTCGATCATCAGGTTGTAGCTGGGGACGTTCTCCACCAGCAGGCGCCCCTTGCGGTCGTAGATCAGGCCGCGGGGGGCCTTGACCGGGAGCTTGCGCAACCGGTTGTTCTCGGCCAGCTCCCGGTAGTAGTCCCCCTGGACGAGCTGCACGAACCAGAAGCCGGTGGCGATAGCCACCAGCAGGCCGGTCGCCACCGCGGTCATCACCCGCACGCGGCTGACCAGGTCGTCTCGATGCTCGCGAACCATCTGCATAGTAGACCTCTAGCTCAGGCGGAGCCTGCTCATGCGGCCGCGGCGGCGGGCTTCCGAGGTGCGGCGCCAGTGGCTCCCCGCGATGTAGACGGCCATCCCGAGCAGCCCGCACGCCCCCGCCCGGACGGCGGCCCAGACCGGGCTGGGCATCTCCGGGGCCGGCAGCAGCAGGATGGCCAGGCCGACCACGACCGCCTGCTGCAGCACGGAGGCGAAGCTCACCACGGCGAGGACGCCGGTCGCGCGCTGGATGACCAGGCGCTGCGCCAGGCGCGCCGTCACGTAACCTACGATGGTATCAGCGAAACCGAACAACCCGAAGGGGCCGCCGGTCAGCGTGTCGTGCAGCAGGCCGACCAGCAGGCCGACCAGCAGCGCCGCGAGCGAGTTCCCCTTGAGACCGTGCAGCGCCACCACCACCAGCAAGACGTCGATCACGCGGCCGAAATAGGGGGAGAGCCTCATCCCGACGAAATGGACGAGCACGGCCAGCGCGATCCCCGCCAGGAGCTTAAGGGTTTGCTGCACCGGGGCGGGCCTCTCGGAGGTTCTGCGGCACGGTCTGGTAGTCCAGCAGGTAGACCTGGTCCAGGGCGCCGAAGTCGACGGCGGGCGCGAGCTCGATGCGGTGGAAGAGCTGCCCCCCCTGGGTGACCGACACGACGGTGCCCACGGGGATCCCCCGCGGATAGACACCGTCGATGCCGGCGGTCAGTACGCGGTCCCCCGGCCGCACGTCGGCCTGCAGAGGGACGTAGTCCAGCTCCAGGCCGCCGCTGCCCCGGCCGCCGTGCACCACCCCCTGGCGGCGGGTGCGCAGCATCATGCCACCAACGCTGGCGGCGAGATCGGTGATGAGCTGGACCTTGGCGTAGGGACCGGCGACGGTGATCACCCGGCCCACCAGCCCCTCGGGCGAGAGCACCGGCTGGTTGACCCGCGCCGGGACGCCGCCCGTGTAGAGCACCAGCGTGCGCAGCCAGGAGGCGTGGTCGACGTAGACGATGTCCACGGCGCGGATGCGCCCGGCGGGCGGGGTGGGGTAACGCAAGGCGGCGCCCAGCCGCAGCATCTCGCCCTCGACGTCGGTGAGCCGCAGCAGGCGCAGCCGCAGGTCCTCGACCTCGCGCCGCAGCCGCCGGTTCTCCTCGAGCAGGCTGCCGCGCAGCTTCATGCCTTCGCGGGCGTCGGTGACGCCGTGCGGGACGGAGGCGACGGCGCGGGCCATGGGACCCAGCAGGCGCAGCCCCAGGACCTCCAGCCGCGTCTCGCCGGCCCGCGCGCCCTGCACCGCCAGGTAGACGAGCTGTCCGACCAGCACGATGATCAACACCCAGCCGGTGCGTCGCTCGTCCACGCTTCGACCACTTCGGGGATCCGGGTCAGCGGATGGAGACCTTGCGCAGCAGGTCGATGTCGGACAGCACCCGGCCCGTGCCGAGCACCACCGAGGCGAGGGGATCCTCGGCGAGGACCACCGGCAGGCCCGTCTCGTCGCGCAGGCGCTGGTCGAGGTTGCGCAGCAGCGCGCCGCCACCCGAGAGCACGATCCCCTTGTCCATGATGTCCGCCGACAGCTCCGGCGGGGTGCGTTCGAGGGCCATGCGCACGGCCTCGACGATGGTGGCGACCGGCTCGGCCAAAGCCTCGCGGATCTCCTCGTCGGAGATCGTCAGGGTCTTGGGGACCCCCTCGACCAGGTCGCGGCCCTTGATCTCCATCTTGAGCTCCTCCTTCAACGGGTAGGCGGAGCCCAGCTCGATCTTGATCTGCTCGGCGGTGCGCTCACCGATCAGCAGGTTGTACTTGCGCTTCAAGTACTGGATGATGCCGACGTCCATCTCGTTGCCGGCGATGCGCACCGAGCGGCTGTAGACGGTGCCGGCCAGCGAGATGACCGCCACGTCGGTGGTGCCGCCGCCGATGTCGACGATCATGTTGCCCGAGGGCTCGGTGATCGGCAGACCCGCGCCGATGGCCGCCATCATCGCCTGCTCGACCAGGAAGACCTCCGAGGCGCCGGCCCGCATCGCCGAGTCGCGCACGGCGCGCTTCTCCACCTGGGTGATCTCCGAGGGGACGCCGATGACGATCCGCGGGTGCACGTACATCTTGCGGCCATGGGCCTTCTTGATGAAGTACTCGAGCATCCGCTCGGTGACCTCGAAGTCGGCGATCACGCCGTCCTTCATCGGCCGGATCGACTCGATGTTGCCCGGCGTGCGGCCGAGCATCTCCTTGGCCTCGCTGCCGACGGCCTCGATCCGGTTGGTGATCTTGTTGATGACGACGACGGAGGGCTCGCGGACCACGATCCCCTGGTTGCTGGCGAAGACCAGGGTGTTCGCGGTGCCAAGATCGATGGCCAGGTCTTTGGAGAAGTAGCGAAGCAATGAGGCGAGGGGCATCTGCCTTCTTGATCCTTCTTCGGTCAGGAGTTTTCCACGAAAACGCGGTGCCGGCGGACAGTCTCGTTCCCCCACGCATCCCGCGCGCGAACCTCGATGATGTTCCAGCCTTCCTTGGTCAACTGGACGGGTTTGGTGAAGGTGCCGTCCACACCGGTCTTGACCTGCTCGCCGTTGACCTCGATCCGCGCTCCCGGCTCGCTGCGTCCGGCGACCATGAAGATACTACCGTAGGTTTTGACGTCTTCGAGGTCAAGCTCGGGAGGCGTCGTGTCCTTCCTCTCGCCGCCGGCGTTGCGCGAGGAGGCGACGCGGAACCTCCGCGGCAGGCTCCAGGGCCCCAGCAGGCCGTCCGGCCCGCAGGCGGCGACCCGCCACTGGAAGGTCCCCTCGCCGCGCAGCCCCAGGGTGGCCCGCGTCCGGGACCGGTTCTCCGCGTCGATCACGTTGTCGACGAACAGGTGGTTGCGCGAGACCTGGAGGGCGTAGCGGGCGGCGCCGGGAACGGGCGACCAGGCGAGGACCAGCCGCTTCGTCCGGTCGAGGTCCAGCAGCAGGTTGTCCTCGGGCTCCCGCGGCTCGGGCCGGCCGGGCAGCGGCTGCGGATCGGAAAGCAGGTCGCCGGTCTGCACCACCTGCTGCAGCTCCCTGATCTCGCGCGTCAGGCCCCCCTTCGCGGAGAGCTCCAGGGTGCCCCGGTAGGTCCCGAAGCGCCCCCGGCTGGTCGCCTTGTCCACGGCCACGAAGGCCTCGGAGTCCTCCTTGACCCGCGCCACCGCCCCCGGTGTCCGTACATTGCTCGATCTCTGGGAGGTGCTGAGGTTGACCCAGCCGTACTCCATCTGGATCGACTGCTCCGCCGTCCCGGAGCCGCTGGAGGAGACGATGAACTGGGTGTTGGGCCGCACCGTGTAGAGGGTGCCGTCGAGGAACATGATCTCGGCCGAGCCGCTCTCCGACGTGCGCACGCAGTCGCCGGCCTGGAGCTGCACGCGGCTGCGCGCCTCCTGCCAGTCGCCGCCGTCGCCGCGGCGGTACTCCACGTCGCCCTGGAGCGAGATGAACTGCGCCTGCCCCGTCGAGCCGCGCAGCGACAGGGCGTCGAGGATCGACAGCAGCACGTTGCGGCTGCGCTCGCCCGCGTCGAGGGCGCCGCGGAAGTCCCGGGCCGCGAAGCGGGCGCGGGCGTCCTGGAGGCTCTGCCGGGCGGTGCCGAGCTCGCTGGCGAAGCTGACCGCGCGCTTCTCGCCGCGCAGGCGCTGGATCAGCCCGTCCGCCTCCTCGATCACCGCCGCGGACTCCCGCTCCAGCGACTGGCGGTCCCAGGCGCGGTAGCCGAAGAAGCTCACGCCCACGACCGCCAGGATCAGCAGCAGCAGACCCCAACCCTGGAGGGTATCCACCGAGATGGTGTACCAGGCCTTTCGCGGCCGGGCAGCCTTCTGCGCAGGCTGGACGGACACTCAGCTCCCTTTCATGTAAGATCGTCAATATAACACAGATCCTTGTTTACGAACGGGTTACGGGAACGGGGTTGTGCGGCCGGCACGGCGCTGCTAGAGTAACCGGCCCCTCCTGGGCAAGGAGAAGGAGTTCGTTCATGCTCAAGGTATTTCGGGACAACCTCAAGAACCTCGCCTGGATCCTCTGGGTGGTCATCGCGCTGTTCGTGCTCGCGCTGGCCGTGGAGTTCGGCGGCAATGTGCGGGGCCGCGGTGATCAGTCCACGGCCGCCAGGGTCGGCGACGACACGGTGTCATTCGCGGAGTTCCAGCGCGCCTATCGGAACCTGGGCCGACTCTACCGCCAGATCTACGGCGACCAGCTCACCCCGGAGCTGGAGAAGCAGATGCAACTGCCCCGGCAGGCCCTGGACCGGGCGGTCAACCAGAAGATCCTGCTCGTCGAGGCCCGCCGCCTCGGCCTGACCGTCACCGACGACGAGGTGCGGGACCGCATCCTCGAGGAGTCCGCCTTCCAGGACGAGCAGGGGCGGTTCATCGGCGAGGAGAGGTACATGCAGATCCTGCAGGCGAACCAGATCTCCTCCGCCTCCTTCGAGGAGGAGATCCGCCAGGAGCTGCTGCTCAAAAAGTTGACCGACGCCATGGCCGCCGGCCTGTACGTCGGCGAGGACGAGGTCCAGCGGGCCTACCGCGAGCAGGTCGAGCGCGCGAAGATCCGTTACGTCCAGGTCCCTCGCGCCCGCTTCGCCCAGGAGGCGCAGGTCCAGCCGGCTGAGCTGTCCACCTACTTCCAGGCCCATCAGCAGGAGTACCGGCTGCCCGAGCAGCGCGACGTGGCCTACCTGCTGGTGGACGGCTCCCGCATGGCCGACCAGGTGAAGCTCGCCGACCCGGAGCTGCGGAGCTGGTACGACGCCCACAAGGACGAGTTCACCCAGGAAGAGCAGTTGCGGGCCCGCCACATCCTGGTCATGGTCAACGACCAGCGCACGGACGAGGCGGCCCGCCAGCGGATCGAGGCGGCGAAGCGGCGC
>DASWME010000396.1:0-2352 GCA_036399915.1 Thermoanaerobaculia bacterium | reverse complement strand
CCTCGTCGTCCTCAACTCGGTCGCCCAGTATTTCCCCGGCGTCGACTACCTGGTGCGGGTCCTTGAGGGGGCGGTGCGCACCGTGGCGGCCCGCGCGGGGGGCGGCGCGGTCTTCGTCGGCGACGTTCGCAGCCTGCCCCTGCTGGAGGCCCTCCACACCTCCGTCGAGCTCCACAGGGCGGAGCCCTCCCTGGCGGTCTCCGAGCTGCGGCGACGCGTGCGGCGCCGGGCCGCCAACGAAGAGGAGCTGGTGGTGGACCCGGGCCTGTTCTTCGCCCTGGCCCAGCGCCTGTCTGAGATCCGCCGGGTCGAGATCCTCCTTAAGAGAGGCCGGCACCACAACGAGCTGACCCGCTTCCGCTACGACGTCATCCTCCATATCGGCGGTCCGGAGGAGCAAAGGGAAGCCCCGGTCCTCCCCTGGACTGGCTGGCGCGAGGAGGGGCTCTCGCTCTCCGACTTGGAGCGGCTGCTGGCCGGGAGCGATCCGGACGCTCTCGCCCTGACTGGCATTCCCAACAGCCGACTGGCCACGGAGGGGACCGCCCTCGCCCTGCTCTCCGGACCCGGCCGGGACAGCGAGACCGTAGCGGATCTCCGGGAGGCCATTGCGGAGCGCCTCTCCCGGCTGGACCGGGCGGGGGAGGCTGTGGACCCCGAGGAGATCTGGGCGCTGGGCGAGCGGCTCGGTTATGCCGTGGAGGTGACCTGGGCGGGCCGGGACGGCGCGCGGGAGGGGCGGCTCGCCGTGGTGCTGCGGCGGCGCGGCATCGATGCCGCCGCGCCGGTCTCTCTTCCGGCCGCCCAGGCTCCCCTCCGTCCCTGGAGCGCCTACGCCAACGATCCGCTGCGGGGGCGGGTGGCCCGCCGCCTGGTCCCGGAGCTCCGGCACTTCCTGCAATCGGAGCTGCCGGAGTACATGGTCCCGTCCTCGATCCTGCTGCTGGACAGTCTACCCCTCACCCCGCACGGCAAGGTGGACCGCGACGCCCTGCCGGCCCCGGAGAGCCTGCGGACCGATGGCGACGGATTCGTGGCGCCTCGGACTCCCACCGAGGAGGCGCTCGCCGGTATCTGGGCCGACCTTCTCGGCGTCGAGCGGGTCGGTGCCACCGACCATTTTTTCGAGCTGGGCGGCCACTCCCTCCTCGCAACCCAGGCCGTGTCGCGAGTACGCGACAGGTTCGGGGCCGAGCTGCCCGTCCGCACACTCTTCGAGTCTCCCACCCTGGGAGCGCTCGCGGAGCGGATCGACGCCGGGAGGCACGGTCGGTGGACGGCCATGCCTCTCCTGCGCCGCCGGCGCCGGGGTAACGCGCCGCCCTCCTTTGCCCAGGCGCGCTTCTGGTTCCTCGACCGGCTCGAGCCGGGGAGCCCGGCCTACAACCTGCCGTCGGCCGTCCGCATCGAGGGCCGGCTCGACCTGCGGGCGCTTGCCGCCACCTTCGACGAGATCTTGCGGCGCCACGAGGTGCTGCGGACCTCTTTCGCCAGCGGACCGGACGGCCTCCTGCAGGAGATCGCGCCGGAGCTGCGCCTCGCGCTCCCGGTGATCGACCTCCGCGCGCTGCCCAAGGAGGTCCGGGTGCCGGCCGCCCGGGCTCTCGCGAGAGACGAGGCGCGAAGGCCGTTCGACCTCGCCCGCGCCCCTCTGCTGCGGGTGCTGCTCTTGGCTCTCGACGCCGAGACCCACGAGGTGGTGCTCACGCTCCACCACATCGTTTCCGACGGCTGGTCGATCGGCGTCTTCGTAAGAGAGCTGGCGGCGCTCTACGCCGCGTTCCTGGAGGGCCGGCCCTCGCCGCTGCCCGAGCTGCCGATCCAGTACGCCGACTTCGCCGAGTGGCAGCGGGAGTTGCTTCAGGGCGAGACGCTTGCGGCCCAGATCGGCTGGTGGCGGGAGAGGCTCGCCGGTGCACCGCCGGTCCTCTCCCTCCCCACCGACCGGCCGCGCCCGGCGGTGCAGCGCTTCCGCGGCGCAACCCAATTCGAGTGGCTGCCGGCCAGGTTCGGGAACGGAATCCAGGATCTCGGGTGGAGCACCGGCGCCACTCCCTTCATGGCCGTGCTCGCCGCCTTCGCCGCTCTGCTCGCCCGCTACAGCGGCCAGCAGGACGTGGTCGTGGGCTCGCCCATCGCCGGCCGCACGCACAGCGAGACCGAGCCGCTGATCGGGCTCTTTCTGAACACGCTGGCGCTGCGCGCCGATCTGTCAGGCGCCCCCTCCTTCCGCGAGCTGGTACGGCAGGTCCGGGACACGACCCTGGCGGCCTACGCGCACCAGGACCTCCCCTTCGAGAAGCTGGTCGAGGAGCTGGCCCCGGAGCGCGACCTCGGCCACGCCCCCATCTT
>DASWME010000395.1:0-27272 GCA_036399915.1 Thermoanaerobaculia bacterium | reverse complement strand
GCTCGACTGGCCGACGATCGCGCGCCACCCGAAGATCCTGCTCGGCTACAGCGACGTCACCGCGCTCCTGCTCGCCCTCCACGCCAAGACCGGCCTGGTGACCTTCCACGGGCCGGTGGGCACCTCGCAGTTCAACCCTTTCAACGTCGGTTATCTGAAGCGGGTGCTCCAGGAGGGAGAGGCGGTCACCTTCGAGAACCTGAAGGAGATCGGCGAGGACGATCTCACCGTGGTCGAAAACCGCGTGCAGACGCTCCATCCCGGAACGGCGCGGGGCCGGCTGCTCGGCGGCAACCTCACGGTGCTGGCGAGCCTCGTCGGGTCGGGCTATCTGCCGGATTGGGACGGCTGCATCCTCTTCCTCGAGGACGTCGAGGAGGCGCCCTACCGGATCGATCGCATGCTCACCCAACTACGGCTCGCCGGCATCCTGCGGAAGGCGCGGGCCGTGATCTGGGGACACTGCAGCGACTGCCGGCCCGGCGAAGGGTTCGGCTCGCTGACCGTCACCGAGGTGCTCCAGGACCATATCCGCCCCCTGGGCGTCCCCGCCTGGCAGGGGGCCATGATCGGCCACGTCGACCGGCAGTTCACCCTGCCCGTCGGGATCGAAGTCGAAGTGGACTCGACGGCCGGCACCGTGCGGATGCTGGAGCCCGCGGTGCTCCCGAGCGCAAATCATGAATCGCAATTCCAGAGGAGATGACAGTGAGCCAGTATCAGATCGCCTTCGTGGTCGGCAGCCTCCGCCGTGATTCGTTCAACCGCAAGTTGGCCAACGCCCTTATCGCCCTGGCGCCGCCGGAGCTCTCGTTCAAGCAGGTGCGCATCAACGATTTGCCGCTCTACAACCAGGACAACGACTCGAGCCCGGCCGATCCGGTCAAGCGGCTGAAAGCCGAGATCACGGCGTCCCAGGGCCTTCTTTTCGTTACGCCCGAATACAACCGTTCGATCCCCGGCGTGTTGAAAAATGCGATCGATCACGCCTCGCGTCCCTATGGCCAGAACGCCTGGGCGGGCAAGCCCGCGGGTGTGATCGGCGCGTCGGTCGGCGCCACCGGGACCGCCATGGCGCAGCAGCACCTGCGCAACATTCTGGCGTACCTGGACGTGCCGACGCTCGGCCAGCCGGAAGCCTTCATCCATGTGAAGGACGGGCTGTTCGACGAGAACGGCAACATCGCCAATGCGGAGAGCAAGGGGTTCCTGCAAAACTGGATGGATCGATATGTCGCGTGGGTGAAGAAGCACGCCGCGTGACGAGGCGACCCGGCACGACCGGTCAGAGCAACTATGTACGTCCCCTTCGGGCGTGGTTGGGACGAACCGGCCGCCGGCGCGAACGCCGGGCGGCCGGACTGCAACTCTCTCCGTTACTTCACCTTGACCGTTCGGGCGACGCTGATCTGGACCGACTTGGCGCCGCCGAGAGCGTCGACCACCTGCACGGTATAGATGCCGGCCGTCACCGCCGGCGCATCGAGTCCGGAGAGGGCCTGCCCGTTCAGGAGGGAGCCGCCCGAGGCGACGAGGCTGCCGGTCGGACCGAGAAGCCGCACGCTCAGCGGCTTGCCGCTCCCTTCCACGACCACCGAGATCTCCTGGGTCGCCGGGTCGGCGGCCACCGTCGTGGTGGCCACGGCTCCCGGCAGCCCGCTGAGCAGGGCCGGGCTCACCTGCGTAACCGAGCGGGTCAGCGGGGCCGCGGCGTCAGCCGACGCCGAGCTGCTGGCCGGATCGATCTCGAAGGCGTCGAGATACGCGATTCCCGTGCGGTAGGCGACGACGATCTCATGCGATCCTTCGCCGAGCCCATCGAACCTCACCGCGGCGCCGAAGGCCGGCTCGGCCGTGGCGCCGGCGAAGGAGACGGTGCGCGCGAGCCTGCCGTCGATGAAGACGTCGGCGGTGCCGCCGCCGCTCGCGGTGGCGTAGAGGTAGGTGACGGCGTCGCCCGCGAAGACCAGGCGCGCCGTCGGGTTGACGCCGGTGCCGCTGTTGCCGCCGACGCGGCGGTGGTAGGTGCCGCCCGAGGCGTGCGCGTCCTCGCGGCGGTGCCATCCCGCCCTGTACTCGATCGCCGGGTCGGAGTCCTCGACGCGAATCGGCTTGGCGCGCAGCGACGGCCCCGCCACCTGACGGACGACGATGCCGTCCATCTGGGTGGCCGGGTTGCCGAAGCGCTCGCAGCCGTCGTCACAGGTATCCACGCCGGCGGCCCAGAAGCCCTCCGCCATGGCCGGCACGCCCGCCGGTGGCACCACCACGTCGAGAAAGTCGAACATGCCGGCGCAGCGCCCGGGGCCGCAGGGGCCGCGATGGATGGGCTCGGCCGCGTCATTGGCGATCGTGAAGACGAAGAGCGGATTGTCGGCGAGCGCGTTGGTGGAGACCACCTCATAGAGGTTCCACGGCCGCTGGCCGTCGTTGCGGTCGCCCACGACCGTCCCCGGGAAATGGATCACGATCCGCCCCTTCTCGCCCGCGTCGATGGTCGGGAAGTTGACCTCCTGGACGCCCGGCGGCGCAATCATCAACGGCGCGCTCCAGGTGCGGCCGTGGTCGCGCGAGATGGCAAGGTAGGGCAAGCGATCGTTCTCGTCCCACCAGGTCATGTAGAGGTTGTCGGCGGCGTCGACCGCGGTGGTGTTCTCGTGCTCGGTGCCAGGCAGGGGGATGTCCCGGTTGACGACCACCTTCTCCCACGTCATGCCGGCGTCCTGGGAGATCGAGATGCTCGGCAGCCCGCACCGTCCTGCCGGCAGGAAGACCCGGCCCGCGCTGTCGGTGCGCAGATGAGCGGTCAGGCCGCCGCAAAGCCCGGGAATGCCCTCGTGGGGGCCTGGGCCGTCGTTGTCCGGCTCGACGCCGACATAGGCGAAGCCCGCCTTCGTCCAGGTGAGGCCGCCGTCCAGGCTGCGCAGGCAGTTCGTCGAGGCGACCGTGTTGAAACAGGTATAGAGGATCTCTGGATACAGCAGCCCGAGCACCTCCATTCCCGCCGGCGGCGGCCCGGCGAAGATCGTCTGGTGGTCGGTCACCGCCGGCGTCGTGTCGCAGACCACGGGGTTGCGGCCCCAGGTCTCGCCTTCGTCGTCGGAGAAGAGCAGCCACATGCAGTCGGCATCGTAGGTGTCCAGGCTGAAGACGCGGCCGGTGTTCTCCTCGACGTAGACCATGGGATCGCCGTTGGCCGGCGGTTCGCTCTTCAGCGGCTCCGGCAGCCCGGGCGACACCGACTGCCAGCTCCGGCCGCCATCGCGCGAGCGCATGACGAGGGTCCGCGGCAGCACGCCCGCCGCGGTGTCGAAGGTCGCCGCGGCGAAGAAGCCGGTGCCGTGCTTGTTGACCCCGAGCGTCGGCTCGGCCGCCCCGCGGCCCACCGGGAAGATCGCCGCCTTGAGCGCCGGTCCGTCATAGGCGGTGAGCGTGTTGGGATTGCTGGGGAAGTCCGGCCTCACGCCGGCAGGCACGCGCGTGCCGTGATAGGCGCCCGCGGCGATCGTGGGAGGAACGGGGACCGGCGTCCCGGTCTGCCCGACGAACGGGTTGATCCGGATCGGGAACGCCGAGATCGCTCCGTTCGCCGGATCAGCCGCGTCGGTCGTGCCGTCGATCAGGTCGACCAGCAGCTCGCCATCCGGCGGCAGGATGTTCGCCGCGGGAATCGGCGTGGTGACCGCCGTCGGGTTCGTCGTTGCCGAGATGAGGATCACGGCCACGGCGCCGGCGGCGGCCGCGTTGTTGGCGATCAAGGCGAACGGCGAGGCGGGCAGCTTGGGATCGACCAGCTTGACCAGCGCGATGCGCCCTCGCGCTTCGGGGGGCCATTCGTCGAGGGTCTGGCCGTTGCGCACGAAGACGTAGCGCTGGGCCAGCGAGCCCTCGGGTGGTGCCGGCGCGCCGCCCATCGGAATGAGGCCCAGGTTCTGGGGCTGGCCTGCGGCTGCGGCGAGGTCGGCGGCGGGCACGACCGCGCCCGTGGCGGCTGGATCGACCGTGGACGGATCGAGCACGTCCGCCGACCACCCCTGGCCGAGGGCCGGGGCGGCAAGCACAGTACCGAACAGGAAAATCAGGCTTGTGAGGAGAACGAGGGACAGGCAATGGACGCGGTGACGCATGGCAATCACCTCCCAACGTCCACGATTCCATGGCGCTGAAACAGAAAGCCATCGGGTGATTCCCTCATGGCAGGAGGGGAAGTCCCCTCAGCAGGTGCCACGCGTTTCGCTGGATCAGCCGCGAGACATCCGCGCGCCGCCTGAAACCCGGGAGCCGCGGCCGGCATCTCACGGGCAAGCTGCGAACCCCGGAATCCATCGCGGGTTCGGTCCCTCGAACGAGAAGGAGCCCGTATGCGCGCCTCACGCCCGAGCCTTGCCCGTTTCCTCGTCCTTGCCGCCCTCGCCCTGCTGGCCTTGCCCGCCGCCGCCGTCACTGACACCGACAACGGCAACGCCAACCCCGGCAACTACGCCAACGCCGTCGGCCCCGGCGTCTATCGCCTCGACGGCTTCGACCCGGGCCTGCCGTTCGATGACCTCGAGCCCCTGCGCCGCATCGTCGGCAACGCCCGCGTCGTCGGTCTCGGCGAGAGCATCCACACCTCAGGCGGCTTCTACACCCTCAAGCACCGCGTCTTCCGCTTCCTGGTCGAGGAGATGGGCTTCCGTGCCTTCGGGTTCGAGACCCCCTGGGTCCATGCCGAGGCCGCGGCGGCCTACGTCCAGACCTGCGAGGGTGACCTGCCGGCCATCCTCGGCGGGCTCTCCAGGCCCTGGCGCTCCACCGAGGTGCAGGACCTTCTGCAGTGGATGTGCGAGTGGAACCAGGACCACCCACAGCCCCAGGACCGCCTCCATTTCTACGGCTTCGACATCCAGAACCAGGCGCAGCCGGACGCCGCGGCCCTGATCGCCTACCTGGAGCGGATCGGCTTCGCAGCCGATCATCCCTGGATCCAAAGCATTCAGGTCTGCGACGGCGTGGTGGAATCCTTCTGGCCGTCGCGGCCCTTCCCCTCCGCTGACCGCTACCAGCAGTGCCAGCAGGCGCTGGTGGCGATCGCCAGCTACTTCGACGAGAACGAGAAAGCGCTCGTCGAGCGGACCTCCCGCGAGGAACTGGCCTGGGCTCGCATCCGCCTCGTCGGCCAGCAGACCTGGCAGGAGGAGATCTTCTTCATCCGCGCCGACTTCTTCCGCGGCTACACTGCCCGCGACCGCGGCATGGCCTACGTGGCTCAGGCGATCCGCGACCTGCGCTTCCCCCACGCGCGCGTGGCCCTCTGGGCCCATAACGGCCACATCATCCATGACGCGGTCCCCTACGTCGGCACGCCCGCGATGGGCAACTTCCTCTCCGCGGAGCTGGATGGCCACTACGTGACCGTGGCGCTGACCGCGAGCGAGGTCTACGTGGATTGGGTCCCCGCCGGCCGCTGCGGCCTGCAGACCCACCTGTCAGTGCCGGGCGCGGTGGCGGTCGAGGACGTGCTCCGCGGCCTCGGGCAGGGAGCGCTGCTCGTCGACCTCAACCCGCGGGGCAGCCATCCGGCCCTGCTCGAGCCGGGCGCGGTTTACGGTCTCGCCGACGGCACTCTGGTGCCGGCCGAGGGCTTCGACGCGCTGCTGTACCTGGAGACGTCCCCCGCCATGCACCCGCTGGCCTGGGCTTCCTGCCAGCCCTGAGGCGGACTGCCCGGCCGCTTCGGCTCCGCGGAGCCGGCTGCAAGGGAGCGGTCATGAAGGGGTTGCGGACCACTGAAAGCACAGGATGTACCCGTCGGGATCGGTGACATATAGCTGCTTCATGCCGTAGTCCTGGATGGCCGGCTTCTCCACGTCGACGCCCTGCGCGCGGAGGTAGGTGTACGCGGCATCCACGTCCGGACAACCAAAGAAAAGCCCCGGATCGGCGTGCCCGGCCACGCGAGCGGGATCGGGAGCCGGTGGCCGCGCGTGGTCCTCGTAAGCCGTGTTGAGCATCAGCTTTGCGTCGTCGAGCCTGAGCAGAGCCCAATCGAAGCGGTCTCCCGGCGCGGACGTGCTGACGACCTCGAAGCCCAGCACGTCGCGGTAGAACTTGATCGACGTCGGCATGTCGAAGACCTGAAGCAGCGGAGCGAGGCCTCGAACAGCAATCGCCATCTGATCCTCCTATTTACGCTACTTACTCATTTCGCCGCGTCGGCTGCATGCCCCTGGCCAGATGGATGCGTATGGACTCGTTATCCTTGACCTTGAAACAATCCTGTCAAGGCTGTGATTTCACCCAAAATCGAGCTAACAGGCTGTCCAAAAGACAGCTTGGTAGACGCGTTATTGATATACCCCTCGTAGCTGTGATATCCAGCATTTTCGGCATGAGTGCGAGCTGATTCCAAATCAGCAGTAGCCATTGCAACGAGACGATTATTCGCTTTGGATCCCTGTTGGAGCCAACCCAGCACAATGCCTAGATTCAATGCAGCAGCGCCTGTGCCTTCCGCTTGACTCTGGAACAATGTGATCAAGGTGCTTATTTCGTCGAGTGCGCTGTTTGCATGTTGGCTGGAGGTCAATTGACCACGCGCGTTGTTAACAAGGGCCTCGTAGCCCTTATACCCTGCCTTCGCGGCCGTTGCCCTCACGCGTTCCAAGTCAGCGGTCATTTCGCTGATCTGGCGACCGCCAAATGCGGAACCCTGTTGAAGCCAACCAAGATTTACGCCGAGGTTAAAGTTGGCCGCTCGATTCGCGTTGACTGGCATGGTCTTGCTCCGATTCAACAGTCATCCAACCTGGCTTCTATGCTACACCGGCTGCGTATCTTACGTCAAAAGCAATAGAAGTAGAAACGCCCCAGGTCGTTACCTCTGTAGGTTCCTGAACCACCGTCCCGGGGCGTCTCTGGTGTCTATCGCCGACACGGCCTCGCGGAACAGGGAGTCGAGGTCGAGCCCCGTCATGACGCGCGCAGCGTAGGCCGCCATCGGCGAACCTGCCGGCAGTACGCTTCGTAGTCCTGGCCGAAGGTCCGCCGGAGAGTGGGTTCCTCATACCACACGACGAAGACGTGCATTGCGAGCAGGAACACGCCGGCGTACGCGAGAAGTGCGCCCGACTGGTAGAAGAGGGCGGCGCCGGCGAGCGCCAGGCCCGCGCCCAGGTACATCGGGTTTCGTACGTACCGGTAAGGCCCCCGCACGACGAGGCGACGCGGCGGATCAAAGGGCGCCGGAGTCCCACGGCCGATGACGGCGAAGCTGAGGATGCACCACACGGCGAGCGCCGCCCCGCTCGCGCTGACCATGGCTCCAACGATTTGTGGCAACCCGAGCCGGGCAGGCCTGGCGACGCCCGCCCAAGAAAGCGCCTGCGCCGGCAAGTAGACGAGCACCACGCCAATGAAGAGCGTTGCGTACGTCATTGCCCGGATCAGGACGCCAATCATCGCTCACGCCTCCGGCTCTTCACCATTCTTTGTCCGCCCAACGGGATTGGGCCTAAGCGTGCGGCGTCAGCCGTCCGCTTGAGGCCCCGTGTTGGGCGGCGACTCCTCAATGCTCTCGAACTCGCGCCGCATTGGCCGACCGTAAATGCTTCTGGATAGTATCCTTAATCGGAATGAGTATTGCCTCCTTAGAGAGCGTTGAGTAATAGTAGGAAGGATGCTTTACATACACAACTGGTCGACCATGTTGTTTCTTGATACGTCGCTGACACAGGAACTTTTCGACCTCGCGGCCCAAGGCCAAGATAACCCGGGGTTCAAGGAACTGCACCTCACGTACAAAGTGCTTCGCAAAGCATTCCTTCTTCGTCTTTGCCCTAAATCTATCCTGCTCTCCGACCGTGGAACACTTGACTAAGTTGGTTACGGCACAGCGCTGAAATATCTCTGACGGTTGAATATCGAGGAACTTACAGATGTACTCTGTAAGGTTGCGATGGAAAACTTCATTCCTCTGCTCGCCTTTGGCAACGGGTGGATTGCCACAGAAGAACTGGCCCGCGAGAGCAAAGGCGGTAGTTGCAAGTGCTGCCGGAGAAAGATCACTGTACAGCCCTGTCTTTTCAACTGCGATGGGATGACCGGGGTTCTTGCCTACAATGAGAAGATCGACATCCCATGGTCGTCCTTCAAAGTAGAAGCCCCGTGGCACCCATCCCCTTGCCGGATCATTGACTGTATTCGGGCACTCACATACAGTGTTGGCGCAGCTGACAACAGTTGCGTAGAAGTCAATGACTGGCAACATGTCCGCTTCTCTACAGACGCCCAACGGCGTATGAGTGAAGGCCCGGGTATTGTCCGCTGCAACGAGGGGCTAGGCGACCAGCCTCAATTGTCAAGGTTATTGGGCTCCAACAGCGCAGAAAGATGGTCGGTGGATCCGCGGCGCCAGAGGATGCGTCCGCCAGGATTGTTCCTGAGCGCGGTGACGATTCCGTTGGCATACTGCTCTCGAGCAGGGTCAACCTGCGCGATCCTCTTGAACGCGGCGACCGCGTCGTCGCGACGGCCGGCCGCTGCCAAGCACCACGCGAGCGTATCAAGGAGCAAGAAGTTCGCAGGCTCTAGCGAGGCTGCTCGCGTCGCTGCGGCAACTGCCTCCTCATGATGGCCCGTCATTGAGAGAGCAATGGCTTGTTCGTGAAAAGTCCTAACCCCCGCATCTGGCAGGTCCGCAGCTTTGGTTAGGAGAGAAGCCGCGATATTCGGATCGCCGTGACGTAGCTGAACCCCTCCTAGGCCTGTAAGGGCGGCAGAGCTGTCAGGTTGTATGGACAGAGCTTCTTCGTACGCAGCTATGGATCGGGATATGTCGTGTGCCGCGTGGTATATCTGAGCCAGATCGTTGTAGGCCTCCACGGAAGCCGGATCAAGTCTAATCGCTTCCTTAGCGTCAGCTTCAGCAAGCTTGAACTGCCGGCGTAGAAGATGGCACATTGCCCTGTATCTATATGCACTCGCCGAGGCCGGGTCGAGAAGTAGGGCTTTGTCTATCTTCTGCTCGGCGCGCTCTAGAGTGACCGGGTCGGCTGAGGGCATGTGAAGATCCTCGTCGAACGGCAGAAACATGTCACGGGCATCGTCCAGAAGGTCGGCAACGCGCTCCTTCCGGCTGAGCTCCCGCTCGGCACGAGCTAGAGCTTGCTCGCCGGATGTCTGAAGAGCGCTCCACACCGCGATTGCCACAGCGAGGCCGGAGGTGAAATGAGGCAGCCATTTGTGCAGGGTGTCTGTGTTGCGTGAAGGAGAGGGCCTGGGACGTCCAATGACCTCTGCCTCATCAGTGGTGCTAGTCTCGGGCTCAGAAGGGGTGGCCATGCTGAACCTACGCGCTTACCGCGGTCTGGATTCCGTGTGCGGAGTTCATCGGGTGGCCCTTGGTCGCCCAACATAGTAGATTACCCGCCACTGCACCCCGCCCTGGGCTGCCTTATCGCCAGTTTCTCCCTGTTTGAGACTGCGGCTGATTGGCGATGGCATTGTCAGTAAGTACCTCTGTCTGTTCAACTTGGCTCTATGCTACACCGGCTGCGTATCCACGTCAAAGCAATAGAAGTTGTCGCATAAGCGTCTGGCTGTCGGTCATCCGACGCCGGCGCTTATACGACAGCGGACAGGGAGTCGTAAGTTCTTGGAGGGAATGGGGTTGCTCATCTCCCCAAGGCCGGATCTGTCGTATAAGCGCCCTCGGGGTCAGGGGCAAGGAATGTTATCTGTCAGCGGAGGTGTCGGTAAGGAAGCTTCCCGGACTGGCGATTTCGCCCTGATCTCGTTGCGGCAGAGGGAGTTGTCTCCTCCAGGGGAGAATGCTTATGCGACGGCGGAACTGTCGTATAAGCCGCCGGAGCCATTCCGACGCAAGCGGGCCGGATCGCAGCTTGGGCAGGGCGAAGCTCAGCCGGTCTCCGTGTCCGCCGTGGGTCCGTAAACCGGCGGGACTTTCCCGCCCATCGGACGAAGGTAGGCAGTGAGCTGGCCGCGATGGTGGATGGCGTCGAACAGGAAGTCCCAGGCCGTCTCGCCGACTGGCGCCGTCCTGATGAGCTTGCCACCGAAGTACATGCCGCAGTCCTGTTCCCACTTCGCGTCATCGACCGATGCCAGTGCCTTCTCCAGCTCGTCCGCGGCGGCCTCGTACTCCGCGGCGATCGCGTCGACGGAATTCGGATTCGGCGCCTGGTGCCAGTGAATCTCGCGCGTGTCCAAGCATCTGCACCAGCGCGCGCAGTTCGAGAGCCAGGAACCAGGCGATATCGCCCGCCGCGCTGTTGCGCTCGTGCGGTTTGTAATCGAGCTTGTCGGTAGGAAGGGCGCGGATGACGTTCACGAACGCGGGGCGCTCGGCTTTGAATTGCCTGATGAAGAACTCACGCGTCGACATCAGCTCCTCCTTGCAGCTCTCGCAACATGGGCGCCGATTCTACTCAAGCCGGCTGCCGGGAGGGCTTGGCGTAGAGCGACTCGTGGGCGGCTTTGCCTACGCGGACGAGGCGGAGCCGGCCGGCGTCCCGGAGGCGGCGGAGGGTGATGGAGACGGTGCGGGAGTCCGCCGGCTTGCGCAGCTTGTCCCCGGCAGCGGCGGTTGATCTCTGCGGCTACCCATGTGCAGCGCCGAAGGTCTCGTCCGCCAGCCCGGTCCACGCCCTCGCGACGAACTGGCCCGCCACGATCCGCTTTACCGCAGTCACAGGTCTCTGGAGCTTCCGACGAAGCCAAAACCCGCTCCGCTTCATAGGGGCTCCTCATCTCAACGAAGCCGGTCCGGGAACCCCACCACGCAGCCAACGCAGCAGAAAGGCTCCCGCTGGAAGTGGCCGGCAGCATCATGCCTGATTCGGACGGTGCTGGAGCCGCCCCTAGCGGAGATCAGCCGGCGTCGGCGTCTCCCTCATCCGGACTCTCCACACCGCGGCATTGGGGGCCACGCAGCGTATGGCAGTGCGGGCAGCCGGAAATCCAGCAGGTCTCCGTACCAGGGGCGTTGGCGTCGCAGCCAGCGTCCGCGGTGTCTTCTGCACCACCATGGATCCAGGTCAACTCGTGGTCGAGCCGTCGCAGGGTCTCCCGATTCAATTGCAGCTTCCGAGCCTGCTTCTTCATCTCCTCTCCTTTCTGGAACAAACGTGGCATGGCTACTCAACGTGCACAAAGTAGGTGGCTCGGCGACGGTTTTCATTTCTCCAACCGGCTGCCGGGCCCTTCCGGCCTGCAAAGCGCAGCGATGCACCGGGATGACTACGTGTTCAACCCTGCTTCCGGTCGGGCTTGGCGTAGAGCCCCTCGTGGGCGGCTTTCCCCTCGCGGACGAGGCGGAGGCGGCCGGCGTCGCGCAGGCGGCGAAGGGTGATGGAGACGGTGCGGGAGTCCACTGGCTTGCGCAGCTTGTCCCGGTAGCGGCGGTTGACCTCGGCGGCCACCCGCGCGGCGCCGAAGGTCTCGTCCTCCAGCCGGTCGACCGCCCTCGCGACGAGCCGACTCACCACGATCCGCTTGCCGATGAACTCGCGGTCGTCCTCCACCTCCGCCGGCTCCGCGGGCGGTGGCGGCGCCGTGGCCTCCCCGGCCAGGTCCGCCGCGGGGAGCGCCGTCGCCTGAAAAGCCTCGAAGTGCTGCCGGACCTTCTCCAACTCCGCAAGATGGAACGCGTTCTGCTCCCGGTGATGGACCTCCTGCTGAGCGTGGAAGGCCGCCTGCTCCTGGTGAAAGGCGATCCGCGCCTCCAACTTGGCCAAGACCTCTGCGATAGAAAGACTCGTGCTCATCGGGTTCTCCCTTAAAACCGCCGCAACTCCGCTGCGCGCCGGCTTACGGTCCTGGACTGTCGCGACATTCTGGCTGCGCGTCGCGGCAGATCGCGGCAACGCCAGCGGAGGATGCGGCAACTTCTCTTGGGGTTGCAACTCTACCACAGGCCGGGGCGGATGTTCTCCGGACCGGGTCAGAGAGGAAGCTTACCTTGCAGCATTCTCCCTCCAATCTTCTCCACCGTTTCCGAAAAACGCCGCAAGATCCAGGGAGGAGCGAGTCCAAGGAGGTATCGTCGCATCAAGGGGACCCCAGGATGCCGCAAGATGATCCCATATCGTTGCGACGCGAAGAGGTATTGTTGCAGAGTACCGCAAGACTGCATCGATATCTCCCTGCGTTGCCGCAACGTGCGTCGACTTCGTTGTAAGGGAAGAGTGTATTGCTGCAAGGTGATTCGACATGGGTGCAAAGTCGGCCTCCTGTGCCGCAATATGCCGCAATGTAGAGGCGTTGTCAGGAATCTTTGCGGCAATATCTCGCCAAGTTGCGGCTCTGCAAGAAGAAATTGCAGCGGTATGCGTCAAACTTGCAACGAAGTGCCGAGCCATTGCGGCAATATCACGCTCCATCGTTGCAATGTGGGAACAGATTGCGGCAGTGTGCGTTGGGGTTGCGGCGGTGCTCCCTCGATCGGCTCGGGTTTTTCAGAAGAGGGCGCCTGAGAAGGGGAGGTCGCGGCTATGTCTCGGGACTGTGCGGCAAAGTCTGGAGATGTTGCAGCAAAGTCTGCAGGCTCTGCCGCAAGGTAAGCTTATGTTGCGGCAGGGAGCCCCATCTTGCAGCAGTTTCTCCCGAGGTTGCAGCTATTTGTCCGGCTGTTGCGACGTCCGCCCGGGCATCAATGCCCGAGCTGGAGGACAGAGAAGCTGGGTGAACCCGGCTCAAGACATTCTCTTGAGCCTCCTTCAGGAGGCTTCTTCCTTGGTAGCCCGGACATTGATGCCCGGGCGGGCGTCAGCTCACCAAGTAGTAAGATCACGCCGTGTTCACCGGCATCGTCATCGAGCGTGGGCGCCTGATCGCGGACCCGCAGCCCTCGGGTCAGGGCGGGGTGCGCCTCGCCATCGGCCTGAGCCCGGAGCTGGCCGGGCGGCTCGCGATCGGCGACAGCCTGGCCGTCTCCGGCGTCTGCCTGACAGTGGTGGAGAAGGGTGCGGGCCGCGTGGCCGTCGAGCTCTCGCCGGAGACGCTCTCGCGCACCAGCCTGGGGGAGCTGCGCGGCGGCGGCGAGGTGAACCTGGAGCCGGCGCTGCGCGTGGGCGATCCTCTCGGCGGCCACTGGGTGCAGGGGCACGTGGACGCCACCGCCCGGGTGGTGGACCGGCGCGATCTCGCGGACCATCGGGTGCTCGCGGTCTCGATCCCGCCGGACTTGGCACCGTTCCTGGTGGAGAAGGGCTCGGTGACGGTGGACGGCGTGAGCCTCACGGTCTCGGCGCTGCGGCCGGACCGCTTCGAGGTGGCGCTCATCCCGCACACGCTGGAGGTGACGACCCTCTCGCGGCTCGCGCCCGGCGACCGCGTCAACCTGGAAGTGGACGTGCTGGGCAAGTATGTCTACCGCATCCTCGCCGCCCGCGGGCTGGTGGCGCCGCTCCCCGCGGCGGGCGGCGGGTGGCCGTGAGCCGCGCCGAAGCCGGAGTGGCCGGCGAGGCCGGCGCCGAGAAACCGGCGGCCCAGCTCCCGGAGCCGGGACGGTTCTGGATCCGCTACGTTCCGAAGTCCTGGGAGCCGCCGGAGCGGCCCTGGGTGAACCTGGCGGCGGGGACGCTCGGCGAGGGGGGCCGTAACCCTGCAGGAAAAGTAGGGGCGGGGCTTGCCCCCGCCCGGGAGGGGACAAGCCCCTCCCCTACGTTGAGGATGGCGGGTAAGGAAGCTCGGCCTCGCGTTGCCGAGTTCGCGGCTCTCGCGGAGACCCCGCTCGACGACGTCCTCTATCTCCCCCCCGTGCCGCCGCGCCGCGCCGCGGCCCGCGACGAGCTGGCCCGCGACCGGCTGGTGGGAGGCACTCCCGTGCTGATCCAGCTCTTTCCGGGCGAGGCCACGACCGTGCCGCCGGTCGCCGGAGCGGCGTTCGTCTTCGACCTGCTGTACGTCCTGCTCGAGCGCGACCTGGGGGCCCTGCGTCGGCTGCCTTCCGAGGCGGCCGCGGTGTGGCCGCTGCTACCGGGGCTGACCGACGATCCGGCGCTCTGGGAGCTGGGCTGCCGCGACCTCGCCGCTGCGGGTGCACGCTGCGTGCAGGCATTGACCCCGGTGCTGACGCCGACCGACCGGCGCCGGCTCGCCGAGCAATGGGGCGGAGAGGAGGCGTTCGACGCCCTGTTCCATGGCCGGTCCCCCTGCGAGCGGGACTTCGCCCGCGTGGCGCACCGGCACGGTCTGGAGCCGTTCCTCCCGCGGCCTCTGCCGCGCCCGCCCGTGCAGGGCGCCGGCAACCGGCGGATCGGCGGCGCGCTGGCCCTGGCGGGCGAGCTGTGGCTGCGCCTCGGCCAGCCGGCCGAGGCCGGGCAGGCCCTCTACCGCGACGCGCGCTGGATCGACCGCGCTCCCTACGATCTGGAGGCGCTGGCGCGCGAGGGGAACCTGGGAGTGCTGCCCATCGCTCCGTTGAGCCGCGAGATCGTGGCCGAGTGCGCGGCGACGGGGGAGTCCGCGCGGCTCGCCTGGCTGCTTGCGGAGTACCTGGCACCGGGGGACGCCGGCGCGGACGAACGGAGGTAGAGATAATGGTTTCAGGTCCGCTTCTCCGCCCGGCGATGAATCGCCGGGCTAGAAACGAAGAAGCCGGGTAAACCCGGCTCAACCCCCCGGTTGAGCCGGCTTCAGCCGGCTTCTTCCTTCGTAGCCCGGGCATTGATGCCCGGGTGCGGAGGCTGAACGATCTGATCCAGGAGGAATGTGGATGCCCAGACGCCCGAGACCTGACCTGCTGCTCCTTCTCGCTCTCCTCGCCGCCGCTCCGGCCCAGGCCTGGGAGGTGAGCGGCAGCGCGACGCCGGACGATTTCAGCGCCTTTAACCGCCGCTTCAGCTCCGACGCCTATTTCTATCCCCGTCACCGCGCCGCGCCCTTGGGCCTCATCGGCTTCGAGGTCTACGCCGACGCCAGCTATGACGAGGGGTTCGACGACGAGGAGTTCACCGGCACGGCGATCGAGGGCGACCTGACGGGCGGCTTCCTGTCGGTGGCCCGGGTGGGCGCGCGGAAGGGGCTGCCCGGCGGCATCGACCTCGGCCTCTCCTACGGGCGGGCTCTGGGAGGCGACGTCAGGCTGGTCTCGGGCGAGCTGCAGTACGCCATCATCAAGGGGGGGCTGCTCTCTCCGGCGCTGTCCGTGCGGTTGACGGGCACCCGCACCACCGGCTCCGGCGCCTACAGTCTCGATCAGTACGGGGCCGAGCTGCTGCTCTCCAAGGGTTTCACGGTCCTCACGCCCTACGTGGGCGCCGGCGTCGTGCGCAGCAAGGGGACGCTCGACACCGCCCTCGGCGCGGAGCTGGACGATACCACCACCCGCGGCGTCGCCTACGCGGGAGTGACCCTCAACCTGCTGCTCCCCAAGATCACCTTCGAGGTGGAGAAGGCGGACGTGGTGCAGGGGGCCGTGCGGGTGGGGTTCGGGCTCTGAACGTGGACCTGATCGACCTGCGCTCTGACACGGTCACCAAGCCCGACGCGGAGATGCGCCGGGCCATGGCCGAGGCCGAGGTGGGGGACGACCTCTTCGGCGAGGATCCGACGGTCATCCGGCTGGAGGAGGAGGGCGCGGCGGCGGTGGGCATGGAAGCCGCGCTCTTCGTGCCCTCGGGGACCATGGGCAACGAGATCGCCCTGCACCTGCTCGGCCGGCCGGGCGGCGAGGTGGTCTGCGACGCCGAGAGCCACATCGTGTGGTACGAGGCGAGCGCCATGATGGTCCTCTCCGGGCTGCTGCCGCGCACGGTCCCCTCCGCCCGCGGGCTGCTCGACCCGGAAGCCGTCGCAGCCGCCATCGCGCCGGACGCGGTTTACCGCGCTCCCACCGTGCTGATCGAGGTGGAGAACACGCACAACATGGCGGGCGGGACGATCTACGATCGGCCGCGCCTCGACGCGATCCTGGAGGTGGCCCGCCGCCACGGCCTGCCGGCCTATCTCGACGGCGCCCGCCTTTTCAACGCCGCCGTGGCCCTGGGGGTGCCCGTCGCCAGCCTCGCCGCCGGCTTCGACGCGCTGATGTTCTCCCTTTCCAAGGGATTGGGGGCGCCCGTCGGGTCGCTCCTCTGCGGCAGCCGCGACTTCATCCGCGAGGCCCGGCGGGTGCGCAAGATGTTCGGCGGCACCATGCGCCAGGTGGGGGTCGTGGCCGCGCCCGGCCTGGTCGCGTTGCGCAAGGGTCCGGCCCGGCTGGCGGAGGATCACGAGAACGCCGCCCGGCTCGCCCGCGCCCTCTCAGAGCTGCCGGGGGTCGAGATCGATCCCGCGGCGGTGCAGACCAATATCGTGATCTGCCGTGTCACAGAGGGCGCCGCCGCGGCCTTCGTGGCGCGGCTCGAGGAGGCGGGCGTCCTCGCCGTGGCGATCGCCCGGGACAAGGTGCGCTTCGTCACCCACCGCGACGTGAGCGGGGAGCGGATCGGGCGGGCGATTGAGAGGATACAGGGCAGCCTGGCCCGTTGAGGCGGTCTGCCCTACGGCCGCCGCGCCACCACGTCGATCTCCACCAGCCCGCCCTTGGGGAGCGCGGCCACCTGCACGGTGGTGCGGGCCGGGCGGTGGGAGCCCATGGCCTCGGTGTAGAGGGCGTTGAGCACGGGGAAATCGGCGAAGTCGACGAGGTAGACGCCGGCCCGCACCACGTCCGCGAAGGTGCAGCCGGCGGCGGCCAGGACCGCGCGCAGGTTCTCGAACACCTGCCGGGCCTGGGCTTCGAAGCCGCCGGCGACGAGCTCGCCGCTCGCGGGGTCCATGCCGAGCTGGCCCGAGGTGTAGACCCAGCCGTCGACCTCCAGGGCCTGGCAGTAGGGTCCGATGGCTGCGGGAGCCTTGTCCGTCTCGACGAATCGCATCGTCTCGGGTCCTTTCCCCAGATCAGGAACAGCTCAGGAGGGCGACGGCACCTCGGCCGCCTCCTCCGAGTCCAGCACGGCGATGTAGGGGAGGTTGCGGTAGCGCTCGTCGAAGTCGAGGCCGTAGCCCACCACGAAGAGCCGCTCGATCGCGAAGCCGCAGTAGTCGATCTTGATCTCGACCTCGCGCGCCGCCGCCTTGTCGAGCAGGGCGCAGAGCTTGACGCTGCGGGCGCCCCGGAAGCGCAGGAGGTCGAGGATGGTGCGCAGCGTCCAGCCGGTGTCGACGATGTCCTCGATCAGCAGCACGTCCTTGCCGCGGATCGCGAGGTCGATGTCCTTGCGGATGCGCACCTCGCCCGGGCTGGTGGCCGAGCCGTAGCTGGCGGTCTGGAAGAAGTCGATCGCGAGCGGCACCGTCAATTGTTTCAGCAGGTCCACCAGGAAGAAGACCGATCCTTTGAGGACGCCGACGCAGACCAGCCGGTCGCACCCGGCGTAGTCGCGGTCGATCTCCGTGGCCAGCTCCCGCACCCGCCGTTCCAGGTCCTGCTGGGAGATCAGGACGCGCACTCGCTGTTTCCTTTCTCCACCGTTTGGCGTAGTATCCTTACAGGTCTATCTGGGTACACCTCTATGTCTACGGTCCAGGAGCTTGGCGTCCTTCACCGCCGTTATGCCGACATCTCGCACCGGTTCCGGGCGGGGTGGACCTTCCACCAGTTCCTCCAGAGCCTCGCCAAGACGCTCCTGCAACGGGTGGAGGACCCGCATTCCACCGAGTTCCAGAACCTCTACACCGGGCTGAAGGAGGTCTCGCAGAGCCTGAACGCGTCCGAGAGCGAGCGGGTCCGCCACCGGCTCGAGGCGATCGACCGCCGGCTCTCCGAGCTGATCGCAGCGCTCGACGAGGAGGATACCAAAGTCACGCCCGACTTGCTGCGCCAGTTCTTCCGCCGGGTCAAGAACTACGACGAGAAGATCCTGACGCAGCTCGTCAAGTTCTACCTCTACGTCCACACCGGCGGGCCCTGGCCCACGGACCGGCTGGACAAGGTCGACTTCCTCTTGGCCCGCCTCTCCGAGGAGGTGGACGAGCACACGGGCGAGCTGGTGCTGAGCGACCATGACCGGCTGACGGAGATCTTCCAGGGGATCTGGGCGCAGCTCGGCGCGGCGCCACCGGGCGACCAGGCCATCGAGGAGCACCGCGCGGTGATCGGCGGCCTGCGCCACCAGATGAATGCTGTCGAGAGCCTCGACCAGTTGAACGAGGCCGAGCTGATCCGCAACTACCGGGACTTGAAGCACGGGATGGGGAACCTGTACTTCCACCCCGAGCTGCTGCTCGTCATCCAGGAGACCAACCTGGTGTTCAAGAGCCGCATCCAGCGGCTCTACCGGCAGGAGGAGCAGCGCATCGTCGCCGAGTACCAGCGCGTCTTCGAGCTGGAGCGCGAGGTGCCCTTGGACAGCCAGCTCGACCGCGAGCTGGCGGAGTTCCGCGAGGAGATCGAGCGCTTCGAGCAGCAGCTCCAGCGCGAGGAGTTCCGCCTCGGGGACATCGCCCTGATCCGCCAGAGGGTCAAGCGGCTCCTGCCGCGCCTGACCGCCGGGCGGACCGCCCCCGCCGAGCGGGCCAGCGTGTCGCGCTCCAGCATGGACACGACGGAGATCGTCCTGACCCGGGCGGCGGCCGCGGCCTCGTCCCCCCTCCAGGCCCAGGAGGAGCTGCTGGGCGAGCACTACCGCCGGCTGGTCGACACCCTGCGGGAAGTCAACCCGCCCGACCTCGCGCCGGAGCGGGTGGTCCTCAAGCCCGAGGTCTTCGTCCTGCGCATCGAGCCGCGGGAGGTCGACGCCTACCGCCGGGTCTTCGGCCGCCATGAGTGCGACCGCGAGCTGGAGCAGTTCCTGCTCGAGTCGGCGGCCCTGCGCGTGCGGATCAACGAGGAAGCCCACGAGATCGCGAGCCTGCTCGACGAGACCTCGGTGACCGGCGACTCCGTGGTCTTCGCCCGCGCGCGGCTCACCTGCCGCGCCGCCGACGCGTCCCTCTGCCGCTTCAGCCACGTGCTCCATGAGCTGATGACGGCCGGCAACATGGCCGAGTGCCGGCAGGTCCAGCTCCTGCGCATGCGCCTGATGCGCGACTACTCCGGCCTCTGGCTGCTCGCCTTCAAGCCGCTCTACAAGCGCCTGCCCGTCGGGTCCTTCGCTTGATCGAGATCCGCGACGCCGATGCCGCGGACGCCGGCGGCGCGTTGGCGGAGTTCCTCGGGTTGCCGAAGGCCGTCTATCGCGGCGATCCCAACTACAGCGCGACCCCGCGCGAGGACGTCCTCGCGTCCCTGCGGCGGCCGGAGTTCGCGGGCGCCCAGCGGGCGCTGCTGGCTCTGGAAGCGGGGGAGCCGGTCGCCCGCCTCGTGGCGCGCCGCTCGCCGGCGTTGCGGGACGAGGCGGGCCGGCCCTACGGCATGCTCGGCTTCTTCGAGGCCCGCGACGGGCGCGAAGAGGCCGTCGCCCGGCTCTTCCAGGAAGGGATCGCCTGGCTGCGCGAGGCCGGGGCCGGTCCCATCGTGGGACCGATGGATGGCGACACCTGGCACCGCTACCGCCTGAACGTTGGGCCTTTCGACGCCGCCCCCTTCCTCCTGGAGCCCTACAACCCGCCGTACTACGAGCGGCTGTGGACGGCGAGCGGCTTTGCGGTGCTGGAGCGGTATTTTTCCAAACGGGTCGAGGCCGCGGCGGTGGTGGCCCACCTGGAGGCGAGACGGCGGGACGCGCTCGCGGCGGGCTACCGGCTGCGGCCGCTCGATCCGCGGCGCTTCCGGGAGGAGCTGCGGACGATCTACGAGCTGTCGCGCCGGATCTTCGCCCGCAACTTCCTCTATACCGAGATCGCCGAGGAGGAGTTCTACGAGCTGTACGCTGGAGCGCGGGCGCTCATCGATCCGGAGCTCGTCTGGTTCGCGCGCTCGCCCGCGGGAGAGGACGTGGGCTTCCTCTTCGCCTATCCCGACCTGTTCCGCGCCGTGGCCGCCATGAAGGGTGACCGGGGGCTGCTGGCGAAGCTCCGCTTCCTCCGTCATCGCCGCGAGGCCGACGCAGTGGACTTCAAGACCCTGGGAGTGCTCGCCGAGCACCGCCGCTCCGGCGTTGCGGCGGCGCTTTTCCACGAGGGGCACCGGCGGGCGCTGGAGAAGGGCTGGCGCATCGCCAACCACTGCCTGTTCAAGGAGGGGAACCCCTCGGGAGAGCTGGACGGCGGCGCGGGGCGGCTGCTGCGGAGGTATCACCTGTATGTGTGGGAGCGATGACGAGCCCGCCGCCGGCCGTGCCCCGGAGAGGAGCACGAACGACCTCCTGATGGAGGCGGAGAGGCTGGAGCGCGAGGCCTCGGATTGGCGAATCAACTACTACTCCAAACGCCTTCCAGCCGGCGGCAAGCGCCTGCTCGATCTCGGATGCGGCAACGGCTACGCCGTGGCCGCCTGGCGTTCGTTGGGCGTCCAGGCGGTCGGCGTCGACATCTCCCGTTATCGCCTGGCGCGGTGGGTGGCGGAGCACCGCGAGAGACGCATGCTGGTCCTCGCGGACGCTCGCAATCTGCCCTTTCGTCCGGATACGTTTGACGTCGTGATTTCCTCCGGAATGATCGAGCACGTCGGCGTCAGGGAGAGCTCGAATCCCTACACCGTCAGCGCTGAAGTGGATCAGGACGAAGCGCGCGCTCAGGTCGTCGGCGAGCTGTCCAGGATCGTGCGATCCGGGGGAATCGCTTACCTGGATTTTCCGAACGGATCCTTTCCCGTCGACTTCTGGCACGGTGATCAGATCGGTACGCTGCGGTGGCATGGCATCCCCGATGCTTTGTTGCCTGGGTTCAGGGACGTAGCGAAGTGGGCGAGCGGCGCGGGGATGACCGTGAGGCTCGAAGCCCTCACGGGGCGCCTTGCCTTTCGGCAGGTGAGCCGCCATTGGTGGGGCCGATGGTTGGCCACCCCCGTGGCGATTTTCATACGTTTCCTGGACCGCGCTGTCGCGCGGGATTGGCTCCGTCTGCCCATCATCCTGTATCCCTACCTCGTGATTTCCCTCCGCCGGCGAGCCACTGAGAGGCCCTTGCCTTCGATCCCGGGCTTGTTTCAGACTCCCCCTCCATGATCGGCATCGGAGAGAGCCCGCCGCGGCCGGACGGCTTCGCCAAGGCCTCGGGAGCGGCGCGCTACGTCGACGACGTCTCGCTGCCGGGAATGTGGCACGGCGCCACCGTGCGCAGCCCGCACCCGCATGCGCGCATCCGCTCGATCCGCTTCGATCCAGCCCAGGCCCCCGCGGGCGCTGTCTGCGTCACGGCCGCGGACCTGCCCGGGCCGAACGGTATCCAGCTCCTCGACGACGGCTGGCCGATCCTCGCCGACGCGTTCGCGTTCCACGTCGGCGAGCCCGTGGCGCTGGTGGCGGCGCCGACGCGCCTGGCGGCCCGGCAGGCGCTCGCGGCCGTTGCGGTCGAGTACGAGCCGCTCGCTGCCGCCCTGACGCTCGCCGAGGCGGAGGCGCTGCCGCCGCTCCACGAGCTGCGCCTCGAGAGCGGGGACGTCGAGGCGGCCCTGGCCGCCGCGGAGAGGGTGATCGAGGGGGAGTACCGCACCGGCTACCAGGAGCACATCTACATCGAGTGCCAGGGGATGATCGCGGAGTTCGAGGATGACGGCACCCTCTCTGTGCTCGGCTCCATGCAGTGCCCCTACTACGTCCACAAGGCGCTCGTCCACGCCTTCAAGCTGCCGGACGACAAGGTCCGGGTGCGCGCCTCGGTCGTGGGCGGCGGCTTCGGCGGCAAGGAGGACTTCCCGAGCGCCATCGCCGCCCACGCCGCCCTGCTCGCCCGCGCCTGCGGCCGGCCGGTCAAGATGGTCTACGACCGCCACGAGGACATCGTCGGCACCACCAAGCGCCACCCCGCGGTGGTCCGCCATCGCACGGGGGTGGACCGGGACGGCCGGCTGCTCGCTCTGGACGCCGAGATCCTCCTGGACGGCGGCGCCTACGCGACCCTGTCGCCCGTGGTGCTCTCGCGGGCGCTCCTGCACTCCTTCGGTCCCTACCGCTGGCCGGCGGCGCGCGTCCGCGGCCGGGTGCTGCGCACGCACACGGCGCCCAACAGCGCCTTCCGCGGCTTCGGCGCGCCGCAGGTGGAGTTCGCCATCGAGCGCCACATGGACAGGATCGGCCGCGAGCTGGGGCTCGATCCGTTCGAGGTCCGCGCCCGCAGCATCGTCGGGCCCGGAGACCGGCTGCCGACCGGGCAGGTCCTCGACGCCAGCTCCTCGGCCCGCCTCTGCCTGGAGGAGGCCGAGCGGCGGACCGGCTTCCGCAAGCGCTGGCAGGCCCTGGAAGAGGAGCGGCAGCGGCAGCGGGACGGCGAGCCCCTGCGGGGGATCGGCCTCTCTCTCTATTTCCACGGCGCCGGGTTCACCGGCAACGGCGAGCGCAAGATGAAGTCGCCGGTCACCGCCCGCCTCCTCCCGGACGGCCGCATCGAGGTCCTCACCGCGATGACCGACATGGGCCAGGGGTGCGCCATCGTCTTCCCCCAGATCGCCGCCGCCGCGGCCGGGGTCGGCCCCGAGGACCTCGCCTTCGCAGCGCCCGACACCGGCGACGTGCCCGACTCCGGCCCCACGGTCGCCTCGCGCACCACGATGATCGTGGGCGGGGTCATCGCGCGGGCGGTCGCCGAGCTGCGCGACCGGGTGCTCGCGTGGCGGTCTGCTGGCCGGGAGGGCCTCTCGGTGCGGGACGGCTGGATCGCCGGCGCCGCGGGACCGGTCGAGCCCTTCCGCGACGCGGCGCGCGCGTACGTCCAGGACGCCGGCCCGCTGGAGGTCACGCTCCGCCACGAGCCGCCGGAGGAGCACACCTTCGACGAGTCCACCTATCAGGGGGCGGCCTATCCCACCTACGCCTGGGGCGCGGACGTGGTCGAGGTCGAGGTCGATCCCGACACCCTGGCCGTGCGTCCCGTCCACGTCACCGCGGTCTGCGAGGTGGGGAAGGCCATCCATCCGACCCTCTGCGCGGGGCAGATCGAGGGCGGCACCCTGCAGGCGCTCGGCTGGGCGCTGATGGAGGAGGTCAAGCTTGAGGACGGCCGCTATCTCAACGACCGCCTCGCGACGTACATCATCCCCACCATCCGGGACACCCCGCGGATCGACGTCCACCTGCTGGAGCGGGCCTGGGACGGCGGGCCGTTCGGCGCCAAGGGCGTCGGCGAGCTGCCCATGGACGGCGGCGCTCCGGCCGTCGCGCAGGCGATCGAGAACGCCACCGGGATTGTGGTCGCCGAGATCCCCGCCACGCCGGAGCGGCTGATGGGGGCTGCCCGGTGAAGACCTCCTTCTCCCTCAACGGCCGTCCGGTCGAGGTCGACGGCCATCCCATGGAGCGCCTGCTCGACGTGGTGCGGGAGCGGCTGGGGCTGACCGGCACCAAGGAGGGGTGCGGCGAAGGGGAGTGCGGCGCCTGCACGGTGCTGCTCGACGGCGAGCCGGTCCTCTCCTGTCTGGTGCCCCTCCTCCAGTGCGAGGGCCGGCGGATCGAGACCGTCGAGGGGATCGCCGAAGGCGAGGCGCGCGAGTTCCTGGAGCGGTTCGTGGCCGCCGGGGGCGTCCAGTGCGGGGCCTGCACGCCGGGGATCGTCGTCACCGCCTGGGCCCTGCTCCAGCGCAACCCTGCGCCGAGCCGCGAGGAGGCGCGCGAGGCCCTGGCCGGCAATCTCTGCCGCTGCACGGGCTACGAGGGCATCCTGCGGGCTATTGTCTGCCGGCAGGGCCGGGAGCCGGACCGGTGACGGCCGCGCTGCGCCCCCGCTCGCTGGAGGAGGCGGTCCGCTACCTGGCCGACGATCCCGCCTTGGTCCCCACGGCCGGCTGCACCGACCTGATGGTGCGCGGCCCCGAGGCCCTCCACCGGATGGATCGCGTCCTCGACCTCCTGGGCATCTCCGCGCTGCGCGGCATCCGGGAGGTCGACGGCGGGATCGAGATCGGCGCCACCACGACTTTTACCGAGATCGGCCGCTCGCCCGCGGTCCGCGCAGCCTTCCCGGCCCTTACCGAAGCCGCCGGCCAGATCGGTGGCTGGCAGATCCAGAACCGCGCCACGCTGGGGGGCAACCTGGCGAACGCCAGCCCCGCGGGCGACTCCCTCCCCGTGCTGCTCGCCCTGGACGCGGTGGTGGTGGCCGCGGGCGCCGGCGGCCTGCGCGAGATCCCCTACGCCGGGTTCCACACCGGCTACCGCAAGACGGCGCTGCAGCCGGGGGAGATCGTCGTCCGGGTCCGCCTGCCGGTGCCGCCGGAGGGCGCGGTCCAGGCCTTCCGCAAGGTGGGCACCCGCGAGGCGCAGGCGATCAGCAAGGTCGTCGTCGCGATGGCCGCCCGGATCGCCGGCGGCCGCATCGCCGAGCTGCGCCTCGCCGCCGGCAGCGTCGCCCCGACGCCGGTCCGCCTGCGGTCCGCCGAAGAGGCCGTTCGGGGGATGGCGATCGGGCCCGAGGCCGCCGACCTCGCCGGCCGCGAGGCGGCGCGGGAGGTCGCGCCGATCGACGACGTCCGCTCGACGGCGGAGTACCGGAGGTTTGCACTGGAGCGGGTGGTGCGGCGGATGGTGCTGGGGATGGTTACGTTGCCGAGATAGAGTGAAATCCAAGCGGTATGCCCGCGGAAGCCTCACCCCCTGGCCCCCTCTCCCTGACGGGAGAGGGGGAAGCGCGAGGCAACACCGGTCGTGAATCGTTCCCCCCTCTCCTGTCAAGGAGAGGAGGCCAGGGGGTGAGGCTTCCCTGGGCATGCCTTTCGGTTCGCTCGAACGGAGGGAGCACGATGCTGCCCACGTCGCTGACCGCGGACTCCGTCCGCGACGCCTTCGAGCGCCTTCGCGGCGCCAACCTCGCGTTCACTCGGCGCTATCCCGGCGAGTCCGGACGCCGCCAGCCGGTCCACACCGTCTATGGCGGGGCGCACCTCTTCAAGGCCGATACCGCGGGCCGGCTGGGAGCCCTCGCCCGGCGCGCGCTCGAAGAGTTTGCCCCCACGCCGGCGGACCTCGCTGAAGCGATCGGCCTGCGGGAGGACCTCGCGCCGGCGATCCACGCCCGCGTCACCGAGAAGCTCCGCCGCGAGCCGGTCGAGGACTTCCGGGCCGACTTCGAGGACGGCTACGGCAACCGCCCGGACGCCGAGGAGGACGGCCACGCCGAGGCCGCCGCCCGCGAGATGGCGAAGGGAATGGCCGACGGCACCCTTCCTCCCTTCATCGGCATCCGCATCAAGCCGTTCACCGAGGAGCTGCGGGAGAGGTCCCTGCGCACGCTCGACCTCTTCCTGACCACGCTCGTCCGCGAGACCGGGGGCCGGCTGCCGGAGAGCTTCGTGGTCACGCTCCCCAAGGTGACGATCCCCGAGCAGGCCGCGGCGCTCGCCGACCTCTGCGATCTCCTGGAGCCGGCGCTGGGCCTTGCGAGCGGGTCGCTGCGGCTGGAGATCATGATCGAGACGCCGCAGGCGATCTTGAACGAGCGGGGGGAGTCGAACCTGCCGCGCCTGGCCGAGGCGACGCGCGGCCGCTGCGTGGCCGCCCACTTCGGCACCTATGACTACACCGCCTCCTGCAACATCACGGCGGAGCACCAGTCCATGACCCACCCGGCCTGCGACTTCGCCAAGCACGTGATGCAGGTCGCCTTTGCAGGCACGGGGCTCTGGCTGTCGGATGGAGCGACCAACGTGCTGCCGGTGCCTCCTCACCGTGCCGCCAAGGACGGCCCGCCGCTCACGCCGGCCCAGGCGGAGGAGAACCGCGCCGTAATCCACCGGGCCTGGAGGCTTCACGCGGAGCACGTCCGGCACTCCTTGATCGGCGGCTTCTACCAGGGCTGGGACCTCCACCCCGCGCAGCTCGTCACCCGCTACGCCGCGCTCTACGCCTTCTTCCTCGAAGGGCTCGACGCCGCCTCCGAGCGCCTCCGCAACTTCGTCCAGAAGGCCGCCCAGGCCACCCTCGTCGGCGAGGTCTTCGACGACGCCGCCACCGGCCAGGGGCTCCTCAACTACTTCCTGCGTGCCGTCAACTGCGGCGCCATCACCGAAGAGGAAGCCCTGGAGAGGTCGGGGCTGACGCTGGAGGAGCTGCGCGGGCGGTCGTTCGTCAAGATCCTGAAGAACCGACGGGGTTGAACGCTCAGAAAATGTGCCCGTCGTCGCCCGGGCCTTGACATCCCCAAACCAGGCAGTAGACTGTCTACTGCCATGACGATCCAGCGATATCAGAACCGTATCGAGCTGCTTCAAGGCACGCTCGACATGCTGATCCTCCAGACCCTGATGTGGGGGCCGCACCACGGCCACGGCATCGCGCAGGCCATTCGCGCCAACTCCGGAGAGGTGCTGCAGATCGAGACCGGCTCCCTGTATCCGGCGCTTCACCGCCTGGAGCGCCAGGGATGGCTCGCCTCCGAGTGGGGAACCTCCGAGAACAACCAGCGGGCGAAGTTCTATCGGCTCACACCAGCCGGCAAGAAGCAGCTTCTCGCCGAGCGGTCCAAGTGGGACTCGCTGGTCAAGGCCATCGCGGGCGTTTTGAATCCCGCGTGAAGGAGGGACCGTGGTGCGCCGTTGGAACTGGTTTCTCCGTCACGTCTGGCGACGGAAGGAAGCGGAGAGGGAGCTCGAGGAGGAGATCCGCGCCCACCTCGCCCTGGAAGCCCGCCTGCGAATGGACCGCGGCGAATCGCCGGAGATGGCCTGGTCCGGCGCGCGCAAGGACTTTGGAAACGTGGACTTGGTGAAGGAGGTCACCCGCGACATGTGGGGTTGGAGAGCTCTCGAGAGAATCGGACAGGATCTACGCTATGGATCGCGCGCGCTGTGGAAGAACCCCGGCTTCACCTTTTTCGCCGTCGGCACTCTGGCGCTCGGGATCGCCGCGGCGACGGCCATTTTCACGCTGGTCAATTCGATCCTGCTCAAGCCGCTTCCCTTCCCGCAAGCCGACCGCCTGGTGATGACGTGGGAGATGCCGCCCGACAGTCCGGAGCCCAACCGGAGCGTCTGGCCGCAGAATTTCTTCGACTGGCGGGCGAGAAACCGCTCGTTCGTGGACATCGGAGCCTTCGTCCGGACGCCCGTGACGCTGAGCGGGCAGGGGGAGCCGGAGCAGCTTTCGAGCCTTCTCGTGTCCGCGGGATTCTTTCCCGTGCTGGGCGTCCCGCCGTTGCTGGGACGTGTCTTCACACCCGAGGATGACCAGCCGGGCGTGCCGCGGAACGTTGTGTTGAGCTACGAGCTCTGGCGGCGGCGCTTCGGCTCGGATCGCCACGTCGTCGGGCGGAAGATCCTC
>DASWME010000394.1:0-30788 GCA_036399915.1 Thermoanaerobaculia bacterium | reverse complement strand
ATACTGTGACCGCCACTTCGACGGCTCGAGAAGCTCAGGGAGGGGGCAAGATGACTGATGCGCAACCCTGGCTGGACCAGCTTCTGGAGGCCTGGCGCACGAACAACCGCATCAACCTGTTCCTGATCGATCGCATCAGCGACGAGGGAATGAAGTGCACGCTCTCGAAGCGGGGCGGCAGGAACGTGGTGCGCCAGTTCTGCCATCTTCACAACGTCCGCGTCTGGCATCTGGAGGCCCGGGCGAAGGAACTGGCCAAGGGCCTCTATAAATTCGAAACCGAGGAAGAACCCGAGAAGGAACGCTTGAACGAGTGCCTTCTCGCCTCCGGCCAAAGGATCGAGGACTTCCTCCGGCAGGCCGCCGAGGGCACCGGCAGACGCCGGCCCTTCAAGAAAGGGCTGGTCTCGACTCTGGCCTACTTCGTCGCCCACGAGAGCCATCACCGCGGCAACATCTTGCTGACCCTGAAGCAGTCCGGCCATAAGCTCGACCAGGCCACGGCCTATGCCATCTGGGATTGGGACAAGATGTAGGATCGAGTCAGAGACATGACCAGCGACCGTCGATTCTCAGGGCCCGTGCTTCAGGCGCTCAAGGACGCCAAGATCCTCGGTGTCCGCGCCGGCACAGAGCACCGCTATACCGGGGTGTGGGTCGTCGTTGTCGAGGACAGAGTGTTCGTGCGATCGTGGAATGACAAGCCGACAGGCTGGTACCGCGCTTTCCGCAATGAACCCCGCGGAAGCATCCAACTCGCGGACCGGGAGATCCCCGTCCGTGCCAGGCACACACGGAGCGAGAGTCTGCGGGACGCCGTCAGTAAGGCTTACGCCGAGAAGTATCCCACGAAGGGGTCAGAGAAGTGGGTGCGCGGTTTCGCTGAGCCGCACCGCGCTCTGGCGACGTTGGAGTTGGTGCCGCTGTGACCGGGACGGCGGCGACCATGACTGACCAACGCCGCAAGAAGCCGCTTTGGCAGTGCCCGAAGTGTGGACATCGCTTTGTCAGCCGAAATCTCTGGCACTCCTGCGGCACAGTCGAGCTCGCGACCCACTTCGAGGGGAAACCGCCGGTCGTGGCGCTGGCGCCTGAGGCGGCCCGGGGGCGCGCCGCTGCCGGCCGGCACCAGCGACACCGTCGCCGCTGCTGGCGGAACCATCGCCGGCTACGGCCCGGCTGGCGTCAGGTCCAGGTTCAGCTACACCTCGAACGCCGCCACCACGGGCGCGTGGTCGCTCGTGCCCACCTCCGCCAGGACCTTCGAGGAGGTGGCGGCGGCGGCCAAGGGCTCGCTGGCGAGGATGTAGTCGATCCGCCAGCCGATGTTGCGCTGGCGCATGTTCCGCCAGGGCGCCCACCAGGTGAAGAGGTTGTCGTTGTCCGGATCGAGGGCGCGTCCCACGTCCACGAGGCCCTGGGAGAGGATGGCATCGAAGGCCTCACGCTCCTCCGGCCGCTGGCCGATGATGAACGGCTTGCGCTCCTTGGGATGGACATCGCGGTCGGTGCGGGCTACGTTCAGGTCGCCGCAGAGGATGACCCGGCGGCCGGCGTCGCGCATCTCGGCGGCGTAGCGGGCGAGGCCGCGGAGGAAGTCCATCTTGGCCGGAAAGTCCTTGCCGCCGTTGGGCACGTAGACCGAGGCGAAGGCGAGGTCGCCCACCCTGGCGGTGACGATGCGCGTCTCGTGGTCGAAGGGCGGGTGCTCGAACTTCGGCTCCTCGGGGAAGACGTCCCTGCGCAGGTGGAGGCTCACGCCCGAGTAGCCGCCGGCGCCATGCCAGTAGCACCAGTAGCCGCCCAGGTTGCAGAGCTCCTCGGCGAGCTGGGCGGGCGAGGCCTTGATCTCCTGCAGGCAGACCACGTCCGGCCGGTCGCGCTCGATCCATTCGAGGAACTGCGCCTGCCGGGCGCGGATGCCGTTGACGTTCCAGGTGGCGACGGAGAGGTTCATGGCGGCGACATGATACCCGACGGGGACTTTTTGCGTCTCGACGTGCCGGGCCCTCACCTCCCCGGCCCTCCTCTCCCAGCCGCACACCCGCCCTTTCCGGGAGAGGGAGAGGTTTGTCCTTGCTTTTTCAATCCCCCTCTCTCCCGGCGGTCGGGAGGGAGGCTGGGAGAGAGGGGGCAGGGGGAGTGAGGGCCGGGCGGGGGGAAAGCCCACGATAGAGTAGCTGCCATGAGAAGCGCTGTAATCCTTCTTCTGGCTTCCTTCGCCCTCCCCCTCGCCGCCCAGCCCACCGATCCCGTCCCGCCGTCCGCCTGGGAGCCGCTGTTCTTCGGCTACGGGACGGACCCGGAGATGGACTTCGGCGGCCGGACGGTGATGTCCCTCCAGAGCGTGCTCAGCCGGGCGTTCGGATCGATCGCGGACGCCGGAGAGCGGCACCCGGGGCTCGCTCCGGCGTGGGAGTTCCCGGTCGCCGCCGCGGTGCTGCTCGTCCAGCACGAGGTCGGCGGGCACGGCGGCCGGGGACGGGAGCTCGGCCTCTCGCCCAGCTACGCGTTCAACTACGACTTCTCGGCCGCCACGGGCACGGCGCGGCCCCCGCGCACCAACGAGGGCAACGCCCTGATCGGCGCGGGCGGCACCGAGGCGGACAACGTCATGGCCCACCGCGCGCTGATGGACCTGCTCCGGCCCGAGGGAGCAGATGGGGCCAAGGTGCCGCTCGCGTTCATGTCGAAGCTCGACCTCACGGTCTACGTGCTGGGCACGGAGAACCCCGACCGGGAGGAGGACTTCGGGGACCAGTACCGGGACGGCAACGACATCGCCTACTACCTGCTCTCCCGCCAGGCGCAACGGCTGGGAGCCGACCCGACGTCGATCTGGTCCGGCAACTACGGGATCGTCCCGGACGAGCCGCTGCTCCACCGCACCTACGACGACGCGCGCGCGACGGCGATCTGGAACCTGCTCGACCCGTCGCTCGTGGGGGCCGCCGTCAACTACTTCCGCGAGCACGTGCTCGGCGGTAGCGTGCGGGTCCACGCGCCAGTGGTGCGCGCGGGCGGCATGGGGCTCACGCTCGGCACCCGCGGCGCCTTGGGGCCCCAGGAGGTCTCGCGGTTCCTCGACCTCTACGCGGCCACCCGGCGGGGCGTCTTCACGGTCTACGTGCGCGACCTCGACTCGTCGATCGACCGCGCCTGGGGCTTCGGCGCCGGCGTGCACGCCCTCAAGCTCGGCCGGAGCCTGGAGCTGGGCCTCGCGGCCGACGCCTGGGATGAGCCCGACTCGCGGGAGGCGACCCGCACCGGCAGCGGCTGGAACGCCGCCGCCGCGGTGGACGCCTTCCTCGGCGAGCGCTGGGGCCTCGCGGCCAAGGCCGGCTCGAAGTCGGACGGGTTCTTCCCCGGCCTGCCCCTGGAGGACGGGGTCTACCTCGGCTTCGGGGTGCGGGCCGTCTGGTGAGCGGGCCGGGAACGATGCCTTTCACCGCCGCCGACTGCGAACGCTGCCGCCGGGACTTCCCGGCGCTGGAGAGGAGGTCGGGGGGAGTTCCCCTGGCCTTTCTGGACGGCCCGGCGGGCACGCAGGTGCCGAACGCGGTCATCGAGGCGATCTCCGGCTACTACCGCACCGCGAACGCCAACACGCACGGGGAGTTCCCGACCTCGCGGGAGACGGACCGCCTGCTGCACGAGACCCGTGAGGTGGTGGCGGCGTTCCTCGGCGCGCCGGACTGGCGATCGGTCTCCTTCGGCCAGAACATGACGACGCTGACCTACTCCTTGAGCTACGCCCTGGCGCGGGAGATGGCGCCGGGCGACGAGATCGTCATCACCCAGATCGATCACGAGGCGAACCGGGGGCCGTGGCAGAGCCTCCAGGAGCGGGGGATCGTGGTGCGCGAGGCCGCCATGCGGCCGGACGGCCGGCTCGACCCGGACGACCTCGCGCGGCAGATCACGGAACGGACGCGCCTCGTGGCCTTCAACATGGCCTCGAACGTCCTGGGCACGGTGAGCGACGCCGCCCTCGCCCGGCGGCTCTCGAAGGAGGCGGGGGCGTGGCTCCTCCTCGACGCCGTGCACTACGCCGCCCACTTCCCCGTGGATGTCGTGGCCCTGAACGCGGATTTCCTCCTCTGCTCGGCCTACAAGTTCTACGGGCCACATGTGGGCATCCTGTACACCCGGCCCGGCCTGCTGGAGCGGCTGCGGACGGACCGGCTGCGCACGCAGGAGGAGGAGGCGCCCTGGCGCATGGAGATGGGCACTCTCAACCACGCGGCTCTCATCGGGACCAAGGCGACGGTGGAGTACATCGCCTCCTGGGGCGAGGGCGGCACCCTGCGGGAGAGGATCGTTTCAGCGATGGACGGGATCGCCGCGTATGAGCACGAGCTGGGGGCGTACTACTTCGACCGCGTCCGGCGGCTCCCGGGGGTCACCGTCTGGGGGCCAGACTTCTCGGAGCCGCGGGCGCCCACGGTCTCGATCACGATCGACGGCGTCCGTCCCACCGACGCCGCGAGGGCCCTGGGCGAGCAGGGGCTCCAGGTCTGGGACGGCCATTTCTACGGCCTGCGTCCCATCGAGGTCCTGGGCTTGGCCGATCAGGGCGGCGTGCTCAGGACGGGGATCGCGATGTACAACATACGGCAGGAGATCGACCGATTGCTGGCGGGGGTTTCCGAGCTGGCCCGGCGGAGGTGAACCGCCCCTCAGCGTACCCCCGGCAGCTCCACCCCCCGCGCCGCCGGCGTCAGGGAGACCTCCTGCGGCAGGTGACGGCCCTCGACCCAGACGATTTTCTGGGCGTCGAGCTCGGCACGCAGCTTCGCGACCGCCTGCTGGAGCTTGGCGAGCGAGGAGACGTCCTCGGCTCCTCCCCAGGCCCGGGCCGCGGGGGTGTCCGGCCCGTAGAGGCCCCAGACGAAGAGGGGCACGCGCATGGACTGGAGATAGCGCCGCACGGTGGCGGGGTCGTAGCGGCTCGTCTCATCGAGCTCCCGACCCACAACCAGCACCACGGCACGGCGGTAGTTCTCGGCAGCGAGGGCTGCGACGGCCACGGCGTCGGCGATGCGCCGCCCCTTGCCTCGGGACTCCTTGAGCAGGCGGGAGCTGGTCAGGAACCAGAGCATGCCGCCGTCCTTCGGAGCGAGGTCCCGCGTGATGTCGAACAGCTCGGCGGGCACCCTGGAGTTCCTGTAACGGCTGCTGGCGAGGGAGAGATAGCGGACGCGGTCGTCCGGGCCGAGCCGCATCTCGCGGCGCAGCTTCTCGGTCCCCCACCGCTGGGAGAGGGGGACGAGCTTCCTCGTGACCTCGCTGGCGCTCGGCACGCGCACCAGGATGACCTTGCCCGGCCCGTCCTCGACGGCGGCGACCGGCACCGGCTGCCCGCCGGCGGCGAACCAGCCCTGGAGGTCCTCGGGCGGCGGCAGGGCCGCTCCCGGGTGCACCCGCACGGGCACGGCGGTCAGCTCGGTGGAGACCTGGCTGCCGTACTCGCCGCCGAAGACCACGTCCTTGCGAGCCGGCACTCCGGGCGGGAACCACAACTGGGCGGTGAGGACGTGCAGGGTCTTCAAGTCGCGGGGCGGCAGCGCGGCCCGCCCGTCTTTGCCGACGATCAGCGGCTGGCCATCCAGGGTGAGGCCGATCGAGGACGGCCGGACGCCGTTGACGCTCTGCCAGGTCAGCACCGCGGCCTTCGGCACTCCGTCCTCGCCGCTCTCCAGCACGATCTCCACTTCCGCCGGACGGCGCGGCAGGTTCAGCCACTGGCTGGTGCGGCCGATCTCCCGGCCGTCGGCGCCCAAGGCGCGGGCGACCAGCTCGCGCGGGCGGAGGTCCTTCCCCAGGTCGACGCGGGCGACCCAGGGCGGACCCTCGATCCGGCCGGCCTCAGCACCGTCAAGCTGGAACTCGACAGCCGCCACCGGCCCGCTCACCGTGACCTCGATGGGGTAGGTCCCGGAGATCAGACCAAGCAGCAGGGTGACGAAGGCGATCATGCAGTGGCTCCGGCGGGCTCCGATTGTAACGCCGGCCTCCCCTCCGGCGCCTACGGCACCCCGCCGCCCACCAGCTCCACACCGCTCGCAGCCGGCGCGAGGACGATCGACTGCGGCAGGTGGCGGCCGTCCACCATGACGATCCGCTGCGCGGCGAGCTCGTCCCGGATCTCCTTCACCGCCCTGTGAAGGTTCCCGATCACCGAGACGTCCACCGCTTCGTCCCAGGCGGCCGCGGTCGAGCCTGGCGCCGGCTTCTCCAGAGACCAGACGAACAGCGGCACGCGCAGCGCGGAGAGGAACCGCCGGACGGTCGCCGGGTCGTAATGGCTCTGGTCCTTCTCATAGCCGGAGAGCACGAGCAGCACGGCGCGCCGGCGGTTCTCCCGGACCGCATCCTGGGCGGCGACCGCGACCGCGTCGGCGATCCGCCTCTTCGACGCTGACTGCCCGCGGGGGGCCACCCCTGGCGCCTTGGCGACCCGCGCCACCAGCAGGGGGAGGCCGTCCCGGCGGGCGTCGAACGGCGGAGAGATCTCGAAGAGGTCCGTCACCTCGCCCGCAGCCTCGAACCGCTGGGAGAAGGGGAAGAGAAAGCGGACCTCGTTCTCCTCCTCGAGCCCTTGCTCCAGGACATTGCCTGCCCTGCCTGCCCGCATTCCCTTGCGGCCCATCTTCGCCAAGGTCTCCGATGCATCCGGCGAGCGGACGACGTAGAGCTGAACCGGGCCCTTCTCGACGGCGACCACGGACAGCGGAGCCCCCGCGGCGGTGAACCAGCCGTCGAGCCGCTCGGGGGGCGGCAGCGTGCCGCCGCGCACGTGCACGGGGACTCCCGTCAGCTCCGTCGAGACCTCGCTTCCATATTCACCACCGTAGGCCACGTCGCGCCGTACCGATCTCAGGGGCGAGAACTCGACGTCGGCCGTGAGCACGTGGATGGACTTGAGGTCGTGGGACGGCAGGATGGCCCGGCCGTTCGCGTCGAGCGGCACAGGCAGACCGTCGAAGGTGAGGGAGACCGAGCGCGGCCTGTCTCCCTCGAGGTTCGTCCAGACCACCTGAGCCGCCTTTGGCGGGCTCGTCTCCCCGCCTCCCTCGAGCACGATGTCGGCCTTGGCCAGCGGATGGGGGAGGTTCACCCACTCCCGCGTCCGGGCGAGCTCGCGGCCTTCGGCGTCGAGGGCCCGGGCGGTGATCTCATGCGGCAGCAGGGCCGGGCCGAAGTCGACCACGGCCTTCCACGGCGGCCCCTGGATCCGCCCGGCGCTCCGGCCGTCGATCAGCACCTCGACGGCGGCGGCCGGTCCGTTGACGGCCAGCCCGATCGGATACGGCCCCGTGATCAGCCCGAAGAAGAGGGAGAGGAAGGCGATCGTCATGACCACTCCTCGTGGATGGTTCTCCAGGTATTTTCAATGATCGTGCCGTCCCTTTCCACTTCCGTCCCCTCGGGCCGGACCGGTCTCTCCGATCTCTACAGGAGACGATCCGATCCCCCGCAGGGGACGGGAGCCTTCAGAGGAAGAGCGCGACGAGGTAGTAGACGGCGGCGGCGATCGCCGCCGAGATGGGGATCGTCAGGACCCAGGCCCAGACGATGCGGCCGGCGACGCCCCACTTGACGGCAGAGAGCCGGCGGGTGGAGCCCACGCCAATGATGGCGCCGGTGATCGTGTGGGTGGTCGAGACCGGGATGCCCCCGAGCGTCGCGCCCACGATGGTGAGGGCCCCGGCCGTCTCGGCGGAGAAGCCGCCGATCGGCTGCAGCTTGGTGATCTTCGAGCCCATGGTCTTGACGATGCGCCAGCCGCCGAACAGGGTGCCGAAGGCGATGGCGGCGTGGCTGATGAGGATGACCCACAGGGGCACTTCGAACTTCGCGAGGAGCCCGGAGGCGACCAGCAGGCCGGTGATGATGCCCATGGTCTTCTGGGCGTCGTTGCCGCCGTGGCCGAGGCTGTAGGCGGCGGCCGAGAGGAGCTGCAGGCCGCGGAAGCGCCGGTCCACCTTCGAGGGGCGCCAGCCGCGGGCGATCCAGGTCACCAGGACCATGACCGTGAAGCCCAGGACCATGCCGATCAGGGGGGCCAGCACGATGAACAGCAGCGTCTTCGTCCAGCCCTCGGGCAGGATCGCGCCGAAGCCCGCCTTGGCGACCGCCGCGCCGGCATAGCCGCCGATCAGCGCGTGCGAGGAGGAGACCGGCAGGCCGTAGTACCAGGTGATGAGGTTCCAGGCGATGGCGCCGGCGAGGCCCGCCAGGACGACCTCCTGGGTCACCACCGACAGGTCGATCATCCCCTTGCCGATGGTCTTGGCCACGTGGGTGCCGAGCACGAAGGCGGCCACGAAGTTGAAGAACGCCGCCCAGGCGACCGCCTTGTGGGGCGAGAGGACGCGCGTCGAGACCACGGTGGCGATGGAGTTCGCCGCGTCGTGGAAGCCGTTCAGGAAATCGAACGTGAGGGCGACGAGGATGATGAGGACGACCAGGGCGGTGGCAGTGGTCAAGGGCGCCCCCCTCAGGCGTTCTTGACGAGGATGTTGCCGACGATATGGGTGTAGTCCTTGCACTGGTCGCAGGCGTTCTCGAGTCCCTCGTAGATCTCCTTCCACTTCAGGATCTCCAGGGGATCGCGCCCGTTCGCCCGGAACAGGTCGGCGATGACCGAGTTGTAGAGGACGTCGGCCCGGTTCTCGAGGTCCGAGACCTGCACGATGGCGTCGTGGATCTGCCGCTCGTTCGCCAGGTTCCAGATCATCTGCGTGATGCGCTCGATCTCGGTCGCCATCTCCACCAGGATGTCGGAGAACTGGCGCAGCCCGTCAGGGGACTCGTCCAGGTCGAAGTTGAGCAGTTGCTGGGCCACCCCCTCGACGAAGTCGAGCACGTCGTCGAGGTCAGTGGCGAGGGAGCGGATGTCCTCGCGGTCGAACGGGGTGATGAAGCTGGAGTTGAGCGCGTCGAAGATCTGGCGGGTGATGAGGTCGCCCTCGTGCTCGCAGGCGCGGAGCTCGGGCATCTTGGCCCGCCGCGCTTCGAGGTCGGCGAGACGGGCGAACTCGGCGAAGCTGCGGGTGGCGCGGACGAGGTTCGCCGTATCCCGGTCGAAGAGGTCGTGAAACCGCTCCTCCTTGGGCATGAACCAGCGGATGAGGGCATCGACCTTCGCCATCCGGTTCCCTCCTGAAAATGGATATGACAGAGACGCCTCGCTCCTCAGCGGCGCCGGGCAGGGCGGATGGTAGCACTGCGGGAGGGGAATCCAGAAGGGCGTGCGCTCCTCCAAATCAGGCTCGGTCACCCTGCCCCTCTCCGCAGCTCCAGCCCCGACACCAGCACCGTGGGCGAGCCGATCATCCCGTCCAGGGGATGAAAGATGAGGTCCCGGCCCACTCCCGCGATCCCCTTGAGGAACGTCCCGATGCCGCCGCAGAGCCAGGCGCCGGCGACCGGAGCGCTGGCGCGGCCGGACTGGACCACGAAGCCGCAGACGGGGATCGAGAAGCGGTCCGCAGCGAGGTCGAAGCGGCCCGGCCCGGTGACGTCGATCAGGTAATAGCCCTGGGCGACGCCTCCGAGGAGCGAGGCGACCGGGGTCCGGGGATCGGGCTTGAGGTAGAGGTGAGTGGGGCCGGGCGTCGGCAGGTCGCGCCAGCCAGGACGGCGGGTGCAACCGGAGGTCTCGCCGTGGGCCGCCCCCTCCTGCCACCACGCGAGCAGGGGCTGGCGGAAGAGGCCCTCCTCTACGAGCACTACCTCGCGCGTGGGCACTCCCTCGCCGTCCACCGGGGACTCGCAGGCACCGCCGGGAAACCGGCCGTCGTCGATCAGGGTCACGCGGTCGCTGCCGAACCGGCCCCGCGCGCCGGTCAGGCGCGCGCCGGGACCGGCGCCCACGAGGAGCGGCAGCAGGCCGGCGAGGAGGCGCGCCGCGACCACCGGAGCGAGGAGGAACTCTCCCGAGTCCCGCTCCGGTGGAACGCCGGAGGCGGAGACGGCCAGCCGGTCCGCGAGGCGGCGGGCCAGGGCCGTGGGATGGAACCGGCGGGGCTCGCGCGCCGCCATGTAGAGAGCGGCCGTGGGCGCCGGGCTCCCCGGACCCGCGGCCTCCATGTACAAGGTTGCGATCCGCTGCCGGGTGCGCGCCGAGAGACCCCGGCTGTTGGCCAGCTCGGCCTCGCTCGCGCCGTCCTCCAGCACGGCGCGCAACAGGCGCGCCCGGGGCAGCTCGCTCTCCAGCTCGCGGCCGAGGCTCTCGAGGAGCTTCAGCCCCTCGCGCTCGCCGATCAGGGGCGTGTCGAAGTCGGACGGCGGGTTCCAGGCCGGCGCCGGCTGGGGCTCGGGCAGCTCGAGGGAGAGGCCGGCCACGGGCTCGGGCCAGGGGCCGCCGGGCGCCGGATCGCCGGTAGAGGCGGCGAAGAAGGAGCCCCGGCGGTCGCCGGCGCGCACCGCCCAGGCCCGCTCGTGGCTGGTGGCGGAGGTCTCGGTGACCGGGGTCCGCTCCAGGCGGCGGGAGCGGCCCCGCTTGACGTAGACCTCGGCGTCCGTGAGGTGGCGCCGGAGCAGCGAGTGCAGGACCTCGGCGAGCAGCGGGCTCTGGCTCACGGGGCGATCTCCACTCCTTCCAGGCGGAGCGCCGGGGCGGTGGCCCACACCGGGAGCTTCTGCCCCCCCTTGGCGCACCAGCCGGCGCCAGCCGGCTTCGCCGCGACTGCGACCGCCACCACCCGCGTCAGCAGATCCGCCACCCGGCCGCGCAGCACACAGGGCCCCACGGCCTCGGCGAGCGCACCGCGCCGGAAGCGGCGGGCATAGGGCAGGTGGAGGGCGAACTCTCCCGACAGGGGATCGAGCGCGCCGCGGCTGGCCTCGGGGAGGAAGAGCCCCTCCTCCGAGCCGGCGAAGAGGCCGGCCTCGGGCGTCTCGCCCGGCAGGATCTCGAGGTGACTGGAGCGTGGCCCGGGCGGCAGATGGCGGGTGCCGCGCCGGCCTGCCCCCGGCAGCAGCACCGGCGAGGTGCGCGCCCATAGGGCATCCGCGAGCGGCTGCTCCACGACGCCGCCGCGCAGGAGCCAGCGGCGCACGACGGGCGCGCCCTCGTCGTCGGTCGAGCGGCGCACGCCCTCGGGCGCCGCCGCCGGATCGTCCAGCACGTCCAGGCAGGGCGCCGCCATGGTGACACCTACCGCCGCCTCGGGGTTTCCTCCCTGGGCCAGGGTGTCGGCCTCGAGGGCGTGGGCCACGGCCTCGTGGAGCAGCACGGCCACCGCGGCCGGCCCGAGCACGGCCGGGCCGCGGAACGGCGCGGGGGGCGAGGTCTGCCGGGTGCGGAACAGGGCCACCACGGCGGCGGCGATCTCTTCGACGGCTGCCGCGTCCAGACGCGGCAGGAGCGCGCCGTAGCGGCCCCAGGAGGACTCCGCCGAGCAACTGTAGAAGGTCTCGCTTTCGGCTCCGGCCACCAGACGGGGGCCCACCACCTGCACCCAGCGCCGGTGACGGCGCACGGCGACGCGCAGGGGAAACCCCACGTGGTGCGCCCGCACGGCGCGGGACAGGGCCGCCGGCACGTCCAGCAGTTCGGGCGCGGCGACCGGTTCCGGCGGGTCCACCTCCAGCGCCGGCTCGGGATAGGTGGCGGAGGGGAGGGCCCGGGCGACCTGGCGCAGCGCCTCGGCGAACGGCTTCGCCTCGATCGCGTCCCGCGCCGCGAGCCAGGTGCGGCCCTCGCGGGCCAGGCGCACGGCGAAGCCCTCCTCCCGCCAGACCCGCAGCCCTCCCACCTCCCCCTCGGGCGCGAGCTCCACCTCTTCGCGCCGCTCGAAGAAGGCGTCCACCACGTCCTCGGGCTGTTCGGCGATCTGCGAGAGTGTGCGAGAGACGGCGGCGGTGTCGAGGCGGGAGAACGGCATCGCGGCGGATTGTAGCCGCGTTCCCCCTCTCCCGCTTGCGGGAGAGGGGGCCAGGGGGTGAGGGTCTGGGGTAAGATTCGCCGCCATGGCCCAGGCGCGAGCGGAACGGATCGACGAACTGAAGCGCCGCCTCTCGGCGGCGGAGCTGGGCGGCGGCCGCGAGCGCATCGAGAAGCAGCACGCGGCTGGCAAGCTGACGGCCCGCGAGCGCATCGAGCTGCTGCTCGACGGCGGCTCGTTCGTGGAGATCGACGCCCTCGTCACCCACCGCTGCCGGGACTTCGGCATGGACAGCGTCTCCATCCCGGGCGACGGCGTCGTCTGCGGCTACGGCACGGTGGACGGCCGGCTCGTCTACGTCTTCGCCCAGGACTTCACCGTCTTCGGAGGCTCGCTCTCGGAGACCAACGCCGCCAAGATCTGCAAGGTGATGGACCTCGCGGTCGAGAACGGCGCGCCCATCATCGGCCTCAACGACTCGGGCGGAGCCCGCATCCAGGAAGGGGTGGCGTCGCTCGGCGGCTATGCCGACATCTTCCTGCGCAACACCCTCGCCTCGGGGGTGGTGCCGCAGATCAGCGCCGTCCTCGGGCCCTGCGCGGGCGGGGCCGTCTACTCGCCGGCGATCACGGACTTCATCTTCATGGTCGAGGAGACCAGCTACATGTTCGTGACCGGGCCTGAGGTCATCAAGACCGTCACCCATGAGGAGGTCACCAAGGAGGAGCTGGGCGGGGCTTCGACCCACGCGGTGAAGAGCGGCGTCTGCCACTTCACGGTGCCCAACGACGCCGCCTGTCTCGCCGCCATCCGCGATCTGCTCTCCTACCTCCCCAGCAACAACCTCGACGATCCGCCGCTGGGAGCCACCGACGACGATCCCAACCGCGAGTCCGAGGCGCTCAACGCCCTGGTGCCCGACGATCCGAACAAGCCGTACGACATCAAGCAGCTCATCGCCGCCGTGGTGGACGACGGCAGGTTCCTGGAGGTCCACGCCCGGTACGCTCGCAACCTCTTGGTGGGGTTCGCCCGCATCGGCGGCCGCAGCGTGGGCATCGTCGCCAACCAGCCGGCGTACCTCGCCGGCGTGCTCGACATCGATGCCTCGCTCAAGGGGGCACGCTTCGTGCGGTTCTGCGACGCGTTCAACATCCCGCTGGTCACCTTCGAGGACGTCCCGGGTTTCCTGCCCGGCACGGCCCAGGAGTACGGCGGCATCATCAAGCACGGGGCCAAGCTCCTCTACGCCTACGCCGAGGCCACGGTGCCGAAGATCACGGTGATCACCCGCAAGGCCTACGGCGGCGCCTACTGCGTGATGGCGAGCAAACACCTGCGCACGGACGTCAACTTCGCCTATCCCACGGCGGAGATCGCGGTCATGGGCCCGGAGGGGGCGGTCAACATCCTCTACCGGCGGGAGCTGGAGGAAGCGGGCGCGGACGCCGCCCGGGTACGCGCCGAGAAGGTGGCGGAGTACCGGGCCAAGTTCTCGAACCCGTACATCGCCGCCGAGCGCGGATTCGTGGACGCGATCATCGAGCCGCGCCGGACGCGGCCCGAGATCGTGCGCGCCCTGCGGCAGCTCGGGGCCAAGCGGGCGAGCTTGCCGCCGAAGAAGCACGGCAACATTCCGCTCTAGCCGGAAGTCCTCTGCTTCTGTTGACACCCGGGCGGCGCGTGCGTCAAGCTGGCATCCGCCCGAAAGCGCCGAAACGATCGACTCGGGGGGCCGGGACGGGGCGTCCAAGGAGAGGACATGAGAGAGAAAGACCGAGAGCTGAAGCGCCGGCGGCAACGCCGGCTGCAGCGGTTGAAGAGGCGTCACCAGGACGAAGCGCAGCACAGGGCGGCGGAGCGCCCCACCGGCTCCAAGCGCTCCGTCAAGAAGGCCCCTCCCGCTCCGGCCGAGGCGTCCCCGGCGAACGCGGCTCCCGCCGAGGCCCCTCCCGCGGAGAGCGCGCCGAAGAAGAAGCCTGCGGAGAGGAAACCTGCAGAAAAGAAAACTGCGGAAAAGAAGCCCGCGGCGAAGAAGGCCCCAGCGAAGAAAGCCCCGGTCCCGAAACCCGAGACCGAGGGTGCGGAAGGGGCCCCCGGGGACGAGCCGGGTCCGGAGGAGCCCCAAGGAGCCTGAGCCGCGCCGGCCCGCCAACCCCGTCCATCCTTGTCCAGACCTCTCCAGCGACCGCCGGAAGCCGCCCCTTCCGGCATCGTCGCCTCACATCCCGAGGAGCCCGAGATGTCCAACTACCGTTCGCTGAAAGCCGTTGACTCCGAGGTCTACCAGGCCATCGCCGACGAGCGCGCCCGCCAGAACTTCGGGCTCGAGCTGATCGCCTCCGAGAACTTCGTCAGCCGCGCCGTGCTGGAGGCGGCCGGCAGCGTGATGACCAACAAATACGCCGAGGGCTACCCCGGCCGACGCTACTACGGCGGCTGCGAGTTCGTGGACGTGGTCGAGCGGCTGGCGATCGAGCGGACCAAGCAGATCTTCGGCGCCGAGCACGTCAACGTGCAGCCCCACAGCGGCACCTCGGCCAACATGGCGGTCTACTTCGGCTTCCTGAAGCCTGGCGACAAGCTGATGGGCATGGACCTCTCCTCGGGCGGCCACCTCACCCACGGCCACCGCCTCTCCTACTCGGGCCGCGACTTCCAGGTGATCGCCTACGGCGTGGACCGCGAGACCGAGACGATCGACTACGATGAGGCGGAGCGCCTGGCCCTGGCGGAACGGCCCAGGCTGATCGTCTGCGGCGCCTCCGCCTACAGCCGGATCATCGACTTCGAGCGCTTCCGCGCCATCGCCGACAAGGCGGGGGCCCTGCTGATGGCGGACATCGCCCATATCGCCGGCCTGGTGGCCGCAGGCCTCCACCCCTCGCCCATCCCTCATTGCCACTTCGTGACCACGACCACGCACAAGACCCTGCGCGGCCCGCGGGCCGGCCTGGTGATGTGCAAGCAGGAGTTCGCCAAGGATCTCGACCGCGCCGTCTTCCCCGGCATCCAGGGGGGGCCGCTGATGCACATCATCGCGGCCAAGGCGGTGGCCCTCAAGGAGGCGCTGTCCGCGGAGTTCCGGGACTACCAGAGGCAGATCATGGTGAACGCCACGGCCCTGGCGAGCCGCCTCACGGCCAACGGCTTGCGCATCGTCTCCGGCGGTACGGACAACCACGTCTTCCTGGTCGACGTCGCCAAGGCGGGGCTGACCGGCAAGGTGGCCGAGAAGGCGCTCGAGGCCGCCGGCATCACGGTCAACAAGAACACCATCCCCTACGACCCGAACCCGCCGCTCGTCGCCTCGGGCATCCGCGTCGGCACGCCCGCCCTCACCACCCGCGGCATGAAGGAGCCCGAGATGGATGCCGTCGGCGACTTCATGGCCGAGGTGCTCCGCGCCTCGGATGACATGCAGGTCCACGAGGACGTCCGCAACAAGGTGCGGGACCTCTGCGAGCGGTTCCCGCTCTATGATGCGTTGATGTAGGGGCGGCCTATTCGGCGATCAGAGGGTGATGGAGCCGCACGGTCCGGTCGGTCGTGCAGAGCGGCAGGCGCCGGACGGAACTGTGCGCAGCAATCAGACGGTCGAAGGGGTCCCGCGTCCAGGTCAGCTCCATGGCCCGCCGGATCAAGGGCACCAGCGGGATCTCGTCGATGACGAACCGGGAGTCTTTGGCGAGTGCATCCGTGAACTGTGGATTTTGAACCTCGATTCGGCCGATCTCAGCGAGATATTGAATCTCCAGCAGCGAGATTGGTGAGATTCCCCATGGGCGGTATCGTTCGATCCACGGGAAGGCGGCCAGCCGATCGGCGCCCTTAGCGATCCAGACCACGAAATGCGTGTCGAGAAGAGCCCTCACGACTCAGGTTCGGCCCGCCGAGACCGCAACCCCTCGGGCGAGCCATCCCACTCCCACCCCCATTGGTCCAGCTCATCGATGTCCGGCACACGGATCAACCCTTCATAATCGGGTACCTTGGGTTCTTCCTGTTCCGCCAGCTTGAGGACCAGCCGGGCTCCTTCTCTCTCGATGAGGACGACCTCTCCTTCTGCGACCTCGTCGAGCAGACGGAACCAGTTCTTCCGAGCCTCGGTAGCCGTTACGCGCTTCATATGTACAGTGTACATCACATATGGATCGGTACGCCATTACATCTTCCGCAGCCGCTTCCGGATCTCTCCCACCAGGTAGATCGACCCGCACACCACCAGCATCTCCCCGCCCAGCGCCAGGGCCCGGTCCAGCGCGCGGGATGGATCGGGCTCGACGAGAACGCCCTCGCGAGCTTCAAGGAGTGCCGCCAGCTCCGTCGGGTCCTTGGCCCGCGGGCTTGCCGGGGTGGTGAGGACGATACGGCGGGCGCGGGGAGCGAGGAGGGCGAGCATCTCGCCGTAATCCTTGTCGGCCAGGACGCCGAAGAGGAGATCGGCCGGCTGGCCCATGCGGTCGAGGAACTCGGCGAGGACAGCGGCGCCCGCGGCGTTATGGGCAGCGTCGAGCAGGACCCGCCGTCCTCCCGGGATCTCGATGGGCTCCAGCCGTCCCGGCCAGCGGCAGGAGGCGGCACCCTGACTGATCGCCTCCGCACCGATCCTTTCGAAGCCCAGCATGGCGAGGATCTCGGCCGCCCGCACGGCAAGGCCCAGGTTCCTGGCCTGGTGCGTCCCGAGCAGCGCGAGCCGCAGATCGTATCGCCGGACGGGCGTGGCGAGCCGCACCCGCTGGCCCGTCCAGCCCTCGAAGTCGATCCTCTCGATCCCCACCTCCTGGGAAGCGAAGCGCAGGTCCGCCCCCACCTCGGTGGCGGCCTCGCGCACGGACTGGGCGGCCTCGGGCTCCTCGATCCAGGCGAGCGCCGGCCGGCCGGACCGGAGGATGCCCGCCTTCTCGCGGGCGATGGCGGCGAGGGTCTCCCCCAGGTACTCCCGGTGGTCGAAGCCGATCGGCGTGATGAGCGAGAGGACGGGATCGCAGAGGTTGGTGGCGTCCAACCGGCCGCCGAGGCCGACCTCGACGACGGCGAGGTCCACCGCCTCCTCGGCGAACCATCGGAAGGCGGCGAGGGTGACCGCCTCGAAGTAGGTAGGGGGAGATCCCGTCCCGCGCTCGGCGAGGTCGACCAGGTCCGCCAGCAGCGCGCCGAAGCGGGCGGGCGCGATCATCCGCCCGTCGATGCGCAGCCGCTCCTCGACGCTCTCGAGGTGGGGCGAGGTGTAGAGCCCGGTGCGGTGCCCGGCGGCCCGGGCCATGGCGGCCAGCAGCGCCGAGGTCGAGCCCTTGCCGTTGGTGCCCGCCACCAGGACGGCCGGAAACCGGTGTTGCGGGTCCCCCATCCGGGCGAGCAGGTCGCGGGACCGGTCGAGGCCGAGCTTGATGCCCAGCGCTTCGAGACGGGAGAGGATCGACTGGGGGTCTACGTCAGGTGCCGCAGGCACCGGGCGAGCGTCTCCTTCATCTCTGAGCGATGCACCACCAGGTCGAGGAAGCCGTGCTCGAGGAGGAACTCGCTGCGCTGGAACCCCTCGGGCAGACTCTGGCGGATCGTCTGCTCGATCACCCGCGGGCCCGCGAAGCCGATCAGGGCTCCCGGCTCGGCAATGTTGAGGTCGCCCAGCATGGCGAAGGAGGCGGTGACGCCCCCCGTGGTCGGATCGGTCAGCATGGAGAGGTAAGGTACACGGGCGGTGCGCAGCCGGGCCAGCGCGGCCGAGATCTTGGCCATCTGCATCAGCGACAGCACGCCTTCCTGCATGCGGGCGCCCCCCGAGGCGGAGACCACGATGAGCGGCCACTTGCGCTCGTGCGCCCGCTCGGCGGCGCGGGTGATCTTCTCGCCGACGACCGAGCCCATGGAGCCGCCCATGAATCGGTACTCCATCACCGCGAGCACCACCGGCACCTCCTCGATGGCTCCCTGTACCACGATCACCGCGTCCCGCTCGCCCACGGCCTGCTGGTAGGACTTCAAACGGTCGCGGTAGCGCTTGCTGTCGCGGAAGTTGAGCGGATCCGTGGGGCTCACCCCCGCGAACAGCTCGCGCGGCTGGGGATCGTCGAGGAGCAGGGAAATGCGGGTGCGAGCGTCGATCCGGAAGTGGTAGCCGCACCTGGGGCAGACCTTGAGGTTGCGGTCCAGGTCCCGGGAGTAGATGATCTCCTTGCAGCCCTCGCACTTGACCCACAGCCCCTCGGGGACGGTGCTGCGGGGCCGGTCCACGCGGATCGGCTTGGGTTTCTTGGTCTTGCGGAACCAGGCCATGGAAGTGAGGTACTGCGGCGCGCCGGCCCCGGGGCTCGGGCTCCCCCAGGAGCGTCGGGTCGGTTCGTGTCGTGCAGGGGAGACCGCGTCCGCGGGGACGGCGCCGGCCTCTCCCGCGGATCAGACCTCCGCGGCGCCTCCCTCTTCGGCCTCGAGATCGTTGGGGACGCCGAGGCGCATGCAGGCCGCGTCGTACATCTGGCGGGACGCCTTCTTGGCGTTCTGCAGCTCGGCGAGGCGGTCCTTGACCTTCGCCAGCTCCTCCTCAATCAAGCGGTCGAGCTCCTCCATCTCCTGCCGGGTCACGGCGAGCGTGTTCTCGTAGAACTTTCTCTGCTGGTCCGTGAGGCTCATCGTCTCCCTCTTATAGCTTGAAAGGAATCCTCAAGCGGGTCCACATCTTGACCCGGACTCCGTCTTTGGTGGCCGGCCGGTAGCGGGCGGCACGCGCCGCCGACAGGGCGGCTTCGTTGATGCCGACCTTCTGCTTGATCGGCTCCGCCAGCCTCGCGTCCTCCACCTGGCCGTTCTCGTCCACCAGCACGGAGACGACCACGGTTCCCTCTACCCGCAGGTTCCGGGCCATCGGAGGATATCCTGGTTTCGGGGGGCTGACAAGTTGCGGCGGCGCCACGCCGGGGCCGGGCTCCACCAGGTCTCCCTCCTTGACCCGGCGGGCCGGCGCGGGCTCCGGCGCCGGCTCGGGAGCGGTGGGCTTCTCCTCGGCTTTCGCGGGCTCGGGCTGCCGTTGCGGCTCGGGCTCGGGGGCCGGCACCGGCGGCGCCGTCTCGGGAGCCGGGCGCGGAGGAGCGACCGACGCCGGAGTGGCTTCCACGGGGGTCTGCTGCGCCGGCGCGGCAGCGGCCGGCTGGCCCTTGGCCTTGGAGTCCATCAGTTGCTTCTCCAACTCCTTCAGCGTCTCCTCGTGCTTGCGCCGCTCCTCCTGCTCCTTTTCGGCGATCTGTTTTTCCACGATCGCCTTGATATCAGCCGGCATCTCCGCAGTGGCCGGGGCGGCCTGCGTGGCAGGCACCGCGGCCGGCGGCGCGGTCTGGTCCGGGGCCGGGTTGGCGGCCGGCATCGGCGCGGCGGGCGCGCCGGTGGCAGGCCCGGCGGACTGCGGGGCGGGCGCGACGTCTTTGCGGCGGTTGAGGAAGAAGAAGGTCAGGACGGCCACCACGATCAGCGCCGCGATGGCGGCGTAGAGCAGGGTGCGGCCCTTGCGACCGCCCTCCTCCTCCACCGCGACCTCCACCAGCGGCGCCACCGGCTCGACCGGCGCCTCCGGCCCGGCGGCGAACGGCTCAGCAGACGCCGCGGCGGCCGGCTCCACCACCCGGGAGGCGGGGGCCGGAACCGGCGGCGCGGCGGCCTCGGGCTCCCCGGCGGACCCGGGCTCCAGGACCCGGCGGATGTAGGCGGCGAGGTCGGTCGGGCCGATCGATGGCGCAAGGGCGGTGAGCGCCGCCTCCAGGCGCTGCTTCATCTCGCCGGCGCTCTGGAAGCGGTTCTGCGGATCGGTCGCGATCGCCCGCGCCACGATCTCGTCCACCTCGCGTGGGAGCGCGGGGTCCACCTGGCGCGGCGTGCGGGTCCTGCCCTGCCGCACCGCCTCCAGCACCGACATCTCGCTGTCGCCCGGGAACAGGCGCTCTCCGGTGACCATCTCGAAGAGCACCGACCCCAGGGAGAAGAGGTCGGAGCGGGCGTCCACGGGCCGGCCCCAGGCCTGCTCGGGGGACATGTACTGGAGCTTGCCTTTCAAGGCGCCCATCTGCGTCTGGCTCACCTTGGAGACGGCCTTGGCGATGCCGAAGTCGCAGAGCTTGACGTCCCCCTCGCAGGTGAGCAGGACGTTCTGCGGCGAGACGTCCCGGTGCACCAGGCCCAGCTCGCGGTCCTCGAAGTCCCGCTTGCGATGGGCGTAGTCGAGGGCGCTCGCGACCCGCGCCGCGATCAGCAGGCCGAGCCCGAGCGGCAGGGGCGCGCCCTTGCGGCGCCCGGCGTTGAGCAGCGACCGCAGGTCTTTGCCCTCCACGTACTCCATGGCGATGTAGTAGTCGCGCCCCATCTTCCCCAGGTCGTAGATGTGGACGATGTTGGGGTGGGTGAGCTGAGCGGCGAGCTTCGCCTCGTCGATGAACATCCCCACGAACTCGGCGTTGTCCGTCATGTGGGGGAGGATGCGTTTGATGGCTACCGTCTTCTGGAAACCTTCGACCCCCCGCATGCGGGCCTTCCAGACCTCCGCCATGCCGCCGACGGCGATCCGCTCGAGCAACGTGTACTGGCCGAAGCGCGACCCGGGCCGATCGGCGGACTCGTCAAGGAAGACCGGGAGGCGCTGCGTGGCCGCGGGGTCTTCGGCCACGGACGCTCCCGCCAGGGCCGGCTCCAGCTCCAGGGGCGGCAGCGCGAAGGGAAGCGGCTCGGGGTCTGCCGCGACCGGCGGGGGAGCCACGGCAGGCGCCGCGGCCGGGGCCGGCTCAGGGGCCGCGGCAGCGGGTGGAGCCGGGGTCGGCGCAGACGCTGGGACGGCAGCCGGACGGGGCGGTGCGGACGGCCGGCCGGAGCGGGCCAGGTCCTCGAGCTCCGAGAAGTCGAAATCCCCCACCCTCTTCGCCTTGCGCACGGCGGTGCCCTCCTGCGCCGCGGCCGGAGGAGCCGCAACGGCGGGCTTGGGAGGGGCGGGCGCGGACGGCGCTGGCGCAGGGGCCGGGACGCGCACGCCGGTCCTGGTGCGGCCGAGGTCCAGGTTCGACAGCGTCTTGCTGAGCAGGGCATCCACGTCGCCGGCGGCCGGCTCGGGCCGCCGCGGGGCGGACACTGGCGCCTGAACCGGAGCGGACGGCGCGGCAACGGCTGGACGCGGACGGGGCTCGGTCCCCAGCACGCCAGAGAGCGTCTTCTCCAGCCGGCGCTGGATCTCCTCGTCCTGGGCCGGCGGCGGAGCGGGCTTCGGCGCGGCCGGTACGGCGGCGGCCGCCGCCACCGGCGCGGCGGGCCGCGGCAGGGGTGCCGGCCTGGGTGGAAGGTTGCTCTCGACCTCGGCCAGCACGTCGCCGAAGATGTCCTGCGAGGTCAGCTTCTGTTCCTGGGCCGCCGCCTTCACGGCCTGCCGCCCGGCCAGCAGCGCCTGCCGGGCCGCCAGGACCACCTCCTGGTCGGTGAAGGGCCTGGCGAGCCGGCCGTCCACTCCGTCCGGCTGACCGGTCCCGTCGGCAGGCGCAACGCCGAGCACCCCAGGGCCGCCAGCGGCGCGGGAAAAGGAGAAGAGCAGCACCTCGAACCCCGGGAGGTCCGTGCCGGCCATCACCAGCTCGGGCGGCTCCGCGGCCGCCGCGTGGAGCGCCTGGTCAACGCCCGGCACCACCCGCACCTTCCACCCCTCGGCGCTGAGGGCTCCCTTGATCCGCTCCGCATAGGAGGATTCTTGCTCGACGACGAGGATCGAGGGCATACCGGATCTCCAGGAAGTTATTCCAATAAGGCTTTGTAACACTCCCTCCCGCTCCCAGTCAATCGGAAGAGCCCCCAAAGAGCTGATTTTGAAGCGATTTAACCGAGCGCGCCGCGCCGCCGCCTAGGCGCGGCGGTGGGAAGTCCTGTAAAATCACGGCCTCTTCTGAGCTTTCCCAGGAGCGCCCGCATGTCCGGTCACAGCAAGTGGAGCACGATCAAGCACAAGAAAGCGGCGACCGATGCCCGCCGGGGCAAGCTGTTCAGCAAGCTGCTCAAGGAGATCACCGTGGCCGCCCGCCTCGGCGGCGGCGACCCGAAGGGGAACCCGCGCCTGCGCGCCGCCCTGCTCGAGGCGAGGTCCCACAGCGTGCCGAGCGACAACATCGAGCGCGCCATCAAGAAGGGCACCGGCGAGCTCGAGTCCGAGGTCTATGAAGAGGTCACCTACGAGGGCTACGGCCCCTCCGGCGTCGCCATGCTGGTGGAGGCGGCGACCGACAACCGCAACCGCACGGCCGGCGAGATCCGCCACCTGTTCGCCCGCAACGGCGGCAACCTCGGGGAGGCGGGGTGCGTCGCCTGGATGTTCACGCGGCGCGGCTATTTCGTCATCGACAGGAGCGCCATGGACGAGGAGAGGTTCATGGAGCTCGCCCTGGAGCTGGGCGCCGATGACGTCTCTATCGAAGAGGACGTCTACGAGATCTACACCCCCATGGAGGAGTTCACCGCCACCCAGGAGGAGCTGGAGCGCCGCGGCGTCCCCACGGCCGCCAAGGAGCTGGCGATGGTCCCCCAGAGCACCATCGACGTGCCCGGCGACAAGGTGAACCAGGTCCTGCGCCTGATGGAAGCCCTCGAGGACCACGACGACGTCCAGAAGGTCTGGGCCAACCTCAACGTCGACGAGAGGGTCCTCGCGGCCCAGTCCCGCTAGGTCCGGCAAGGCGGGGGCGGCGCCGTGCTCATCCTGGGACTCGATCCGGGCAGCCTCCACACCGGCTACGGCCTGGTCGAGAAGCAGGGCTCCTCGCTCGTCCCCGTCGACGCCGGCCGCTTCTCCTGCCCCCGCGGCCTCGACCTCCCCCGGCGCCTGGCCCACCTCGCCGGCCGCCTGGACGGGCTGATCACCGCCCGGCGGCCGGACCTCGCGGTGCTGGAGACCCCCTTCCACGGCATGAACGCGCGCTCGCTCATCGTGCTCGCCCAGGCCCGCGGCGCCCTGCTCGCCGTCCTCGCCGGCCGGGAGGTCGAGATCCGCGAGTACAGCCCGGCCGAGGTCAAGTCGGCCGTCACCGGCAACGGCCGCGCCGGCAAGGACCAGGTCGCCCGCATGGTGCGCCTGCTGCTCGCGGCCCGCGGCGACGGCTGGCCGAGCGACGCGACCGACGCCCTCGCCCTCGCCATCTGCTGCGCCCAGAGGCTGCGGCTGGACCGCCTCGCCGATCGGACCCGCACCGGCTGAGCAGCTTGGGCTGTGCTACCATGGGCTTCCGCTCTCGTGAGATCGCGCGCGGTGCTCGATCATCGACCGTGAACGTCTGACGCCGTCATCCGCCTATGGCCTTCCAGGGGTCGCTCAAGGAACTGCCGCTCCCGGACATCATCCAACTGGTCTCCGTCTCCGGGAAGACGGGCGTGTTCTCGCTCCACCGCAACGGGGACAACACCGGCGAGATCTACCTGCGCGGCGGGCAGATCGTCCATGCCCAGGTCGGCGACCTGCAGGGCGAGGAGGCGATGTACGAGCTGGCGATCTGGCCCGAGGGGGAGTTCGTCTTCACCCCCGGCAAGGAGACCGACGTCACCACGATCCAGAAGTCCAACACCAACCTCCTGATGGAGGCGGCGCGCCGGATCGACGAGTGGCAGATCCTCTCCAAGCGCATCCCCTCGACCCGGCTGGTCCCCGTGTTCACCCAGCAGGCCACCACCACCTCGGTCTCGCTCACCCCGCAGGAGTGGGCGCTGATCTGCAAGATCGACGAGCGCCGCACCATCGAGGAGATCGCCATCGGGCTCGACACGAGCCCCTTCGAGGCCTGCAAGCTCCTCTATGGCCTCATCACCTCGGGCCTGGTGACCCTGCACGAGGACCTGAGCCGCCTGCGTACCGACCGCCTCCACTCCATGTCGCCGCAGGAGTTCGCGGAGGTGGCCGAGGGCATCCACCAGCAGGCCCGCACGCTGCTCACCGGCCACGCCCGGCAGGGCGAGCTGGACGTCCCCTACCGCATGAGCAGGGCCGAGATGGATTCCGGACGCGGCGTGGAGGCGGTTTTGGACCTCGTGCGGGCCGAAGAGAAGGTGGTCTCCGCCGCCATGGGCCCCCACCAGAGCAAGCTCTTCCTCGACCGCGTCGCGCAGATCCTGAACCGGTAGAGGGCAAGCCCCGCCAGGGGCGTTCTGAACGTAGCCCAGGGCATATGCCCTGGGCTACGGAGGTGCCGCCCCCTGCGGGGGCTCTGTGGAAGGGGCGCAACGGGGCTACAATGCGTCCATGACATCCCGCTGTAGCCGTACCCTCTCGCGCTGCCTGCTCGCCGTGTCGCTGCTCGCCGTTCCGGCTCGGGCGCAGCAGCCAGAGGAGACTCCACCGCCCGAGGAGACTCCACCGCCCGAGGCGCCAGCTCCCGCCGCTCCGGCCCCCGCCGGGCCTCAGACGACGCCACCGCCTGCCGTGGCGCCCGCGCCCGCCGAGCCCCAGGCGGCACCGCCTCCGGCCACGGCTCCGGCTCCGGCCGTCCCCTCCGAGCCCGAGAAGCCCACCGTGCCCGAGCCGTCCGGCTCCGGCGGCAGCGGCGAGGGCGAGACCGAGGGCGTGGAGCTGCCGCCCCGCTCCTCCGAGGAGGGAGGGATCCTGCCCCGGCTCGACGTCTACTTCCCCGAGGGCGACCTCGATCTGCGGATCAACCGCCTCATCAACAAGACGTTCTTCGAGGGGCAGGTCAAGTACAACTTCATCCAGGGCGACATCACGGCCTTCCTGCGCTACCGCTACTACGGCTACAAGCGGACCACCCAGCTCACCGCGTTCGACGCCATCGATTTCGACGACATCGACCAGGACGTCACCGACGACTTCGACCGGGTGCGGGGCTTCCTGACGCTGTTCCAGTGGCCCCACAGCTACAACCACCGGTCCTTCGCGCTGGCCGAGATCGACCGGATCAGCACCAACAAGGGGGAGCGCGGCAGCAACTTCTTCGTCCGCCGCGACCGCACCAACACGTTCGTCCGGCTGGGCTACCAGCTCGGCACCCCGGACGAGGGCCGCTCGAGCGCCATCGCGGGCGAGACCCGGGCGCGCACCGAGCGGCTGTTCTCCGCCTTCCGCGAGTTCGGGCCCGGCGATGCCACGCTCACCGCGGCGGTCACCTACGGCTTCGACTTCGGCCTGGGAGACTTCGACTACGTCAAGGTCGAGTTCGAGGCCCTGAAGCGGTTCGACGTCAGCACGCGGACCTTCCTGATCGGCCGCCTGCGCGGGGGCACCTTCCCCAGCATCGGCAGGACCGACCCCGGCCTGCCGGACCCCGATCCGATCGACTTCTACAGCGTCCCCCGGTCCGAGGCCTTCCGCCTCGACGGGCGCGAGTACCTGAAGGGCCTGGACAACCGCCGGCGCGGCATCGAGCAGCTCCTGACCACCTGGGAGTACTTCTTCCCCTGGTTCCTCGAAAGCCACCGCCGCTTCCTGCGGCTGGACTTCCAGAACTGGTACTGGATCCTGTACACGGGAATCGGTACGCTCGGGCTGGATCGTGAGGTCTATACCGACTTCGACACCTACATCCCCGATGCCGGTATCGGCTTCGAGTCATCCTTCAGCCTCCGGAAATACAGGTTCTTTCTCTCCGGGATTGTGGCACAGGCTTTGAAAGGAGACGGGGGAATAGAGGCGCGTATCTCGGTCAAGTCGTACCGTTGAGCCCCGCGCTCGCGGACACCTGAGCGAGGGGATCGGCCTCTGGGGTAGAGCTTCGCTGCAGTCAAGAAAGTCGCGGAGGCTGCTTCACAGTCTGCGCAGAATTGGCTTACAGCCGGAGGAGAATGCATGAAACTCAAACACTTATGTTTCATCGCGCTGGTGAGCCTCGCGCCCACCGTGGCGCACGCCGCGGAGCAGGCGAACGCGGCGAGCGTCACGGGCGAGACGGGGCTGTTCACCCTGCTGAGCGGCGATACATTGCCCCGGGGCGGGTGGTCATTCGGACTTTATTACAACAACTGGGACCGGATCGTAGACATTCCAGGCACCTTCAGCCGTAACGACGACGGAGGGTTGAGCCTCGATCACAACCGGCTCAGCGCCAGCCTCGGCTACGGCCTCACGGACCGCTGGGAATTCAGCGTCATGGTGCCCTACGACGACTACAAGTTCGACCAGGACGACCTCCGGATCGACGTCGACGATCCCAGCGGCGTGGGCAACGTCCGCCTGGGCACCAAGATCCGCCTGCTCGGCGCCGTCGGCGACGCCCGGACGCTCGCCCTCAACGCCTTTGCGGAGCTTGCCACCGGCGACGAGGACGTGGCTTCCGAGGACACCGGCTTCGGGCTCGGCCTCGACTGGCGGTTCAACAGTTGGGTCTTCGACATCGGCTATCAGGACCTCGGGGACCGCACGCTGCCGTTGCTGGACAACGACATCACCTGCACCCCGCAGCCCCTCTGCCGGACGTTCAACGACGTCACCTTCTCTCAGGAAGCCTTCACCGCCGGCCTCGGCTTCGTCGGCCGGGTCAACCCGAACTTCGACTGGATCACCGAGCTGAACGGCGTCTTCCATACCGGGGACGATCCGTTCTTCGAGGACTTCTACGACCTGACCACCGGCGGCCGCGTCTGGCTGGGCGGGGGTAACTGGGCGTTCAACTTCGCGCTGCGCACCGACCTGGCCCAGCTCGATTCGATCGACGAGCACTGCCCCATCGGCGGTCTCCTCGGTCTGACCTTCTTCCCGCGGCTCCTGCCGCCCCCCCCGCCACCGCCGCCGCCACCGCCGCCGCCGCCGGTTGAGGAGGCTCCGCCTCCGCCGCCGCCGGTCGAGGCTCCGCCGCCCCCGCCGCCGCCGCCGCCGCCGCCCCCGCCGCCCGAGCGGATGGAGGTGACGTGCGAGTTCACGTCGGGCAGCGCCCGGTTGGACAACATCTGCAAGGCCAAGCTCGACGAGGTGGCGCTACGGCTGAAGCAGGAGCCCGACTCGACGGCGCAGGTCATCGGCTACGCCGACGGCTCAAGCGGCACGCCGACGAGCAACCAGCGGATCGCCGAGCAGCGGGCCCAGGCGGTGAAGAACTACCTGGTCACGCGGCACGGGATCGACCCGAGCCGGATCACGACCGAGGGTCAGGTCACCGACCGACGGGCGGCCGTGGTCATCCTCACCATCCCGAGATAACCGGCACCCGAGGCTGGTTGGGAGGCCCCGCTCCGGCGGGGCCTCTTTGTTTTTGAAGAGCCGTTCGGCAGACAGCGTGACCCCGAAACCGTATCCGCCGCCGCGGGCCCTCACCTCCCCGGCCCTCCTCTCCCAGCCGCACACCCACCCTTCCGGGAGAGGAGGGAGAGGTGTGTCTTGTTTTCAGTCCCCCTCTCTCCCGGCGGGCGGGTGTGAGGCTGGGAGAGAGGGGGTAGGGGGAGTGAGGGCGGGCGGGGGCTACAGCGCCTCCCGCCGCAGCGAGGCCACCGCCCCGAACAGCCCCGCCGCCCCTCCGAGGAGCACCAGGAAGGCCGCCTGCTGCGGGCTCAGGAAGTCCAGCGCCAGGACAGTCGAGAACAGCGAGCCCTCCCCTCGCGCGTGGAGGACCTGATAGACGCTGAAGAGGGCGCCGCCCGCCACCAGGCCGCCGATCAGCCCCTGCAGCAGCCCCTCCGCGTAGAAGGGGCCGCGGATGAAGAACTCCGTCGCTCCCACCAGGCGCATGATCTCGGTCTCCTCGTGGTGGAGGTAGGCGGTCAGCCGGATCACGCTGGCGATGGTGAAGATCGCCGCGCCGAGGAGCCCCGCCACCAGGGCCAGCCCCACCGTCCGCACCACCGCGACCACCGTCTCGAGCTGGCCCAGCCACTCGCGGTCGTCGTCCACCATCGTCACCTCGGGGCGGTGGCGCCAGCTCTCCAGCCACGCCTCGCGATCCGGCGCGCCAGCGGCCCGGGGGTCCAAGCCGATCTCCAGGGACGCCGGCAGGGGCTCCTCCTGCCAGCCGGCGACGAGATCGGAGAGGCCGGGAAAGACCTCCCGGAACCTCTCGCGGGCCGCGGCGGCGGTGACCGGCTCGACCGAGGCCACCCCCGGCGCGCGGGCGGCCTCGGCGGCCAGCCGCCGCAGGTCCGCGTCCGAGGTATCCGGCTTGAGGTAGATCACCACCCGCATCTCGCCCCGCCAGCGCTCCACCGAGGCCGCGAGGTTGCCGCTCACCAGCAGGACGGCGCCGCCGATGAACAGGCTGACGGCGATGGTGAGGACGGCGAGGAGGCTCACCTTCCAGCCCCGCAGCAGGTTCACCGCCGCCTCGCGGAAGAAGTAGCGGAGCGCCTGGAGGAAGCTCAAGCCGACTCCTCCTCCGCCGGCGGCTCGGGCTCGCCAGGAGCGAGATCGGGAACCTCGGGAGCCTCGACGCCGGGCGGCTCCCGGTCCGTGACGGGCTCGAGCACGGGCGGATCGGTGCCCACCAGCTCCTGGTCCGCGACCAGGCGGCCGCGGTCCAGGGTCAGCACCCGCCGGCCCACCCGGTGGATCGTGTCGCGATCGTGGGTGGCCAGGATCACCGTCGTGCCGCGCAGGTTCACCTCCAGGAAGAGGCGGAGGATCTCGCGCGAGAGGTCGGGGTCCAGGTTGCCCGTGGGCTCGTCCGCGATCAGGATGTCCGGCTCGTTGATCAGGGCGCGGGCGATCGCCACCCGCTGCTGCTCGCCGCCCGAAAGCTCGGGCGGAAAGGCGTTCAGCCGGTGGGCGAGCCCCACCCGGCGCAGGGCCAGGTAGGCCATCCTCTTTTGGCTCTGGACGCCGACCCCGAGGAGCCGCGGCAGGTAGGAGACGTTCTCGAAGACCGTCTTGCGGGCGATCAGCCGGAAGTCCTGGAAGACGACGCCGATCGTCCGCCGCAGGTAGGGGATCTTGCCCGGCGGGATCGACGAGACGTTGCGGCCGTTGACCAGGATCTGCCCGGCAGAAGGGACCTCCTCGCGGAAGATCATCCGCAGCAGCGTCGTCTTGCCGGCGCCGCTCGCGCCGGTGAGGAAGACGAACTGGCCGCGGGGCACGTCGAACGTCACGTCTTCGAGGGCCAACTGGCCCCCCGGGTACCGCTTGGTGACGTGGAAGAACTGGATCAAGCCACCGGCTCGCGCTCCAGCGCCCGCCGCAGGAGCTGCTGCACGGTCTTCGGCTCGGCGCGCCCGCCCGAGCGCTTCATCACCTGGCCCACCAGGAAGCCCAGCACCTGCGCCTTGCCCGCCCGGAACTGGCCCACCTGGGCCGGGTTCTGCTCGATGACCTCGTCGATCCAGCGCTCGATCTGCGACGTGTCGGAGACCTGCGCCAGGCCGAGCCGCTCGACCGCCGCCGCCGGCTCCTCGCCGGACCGGCAGACCGCGGCGAACACCTCCTTGGCGGCGCTGTTCGAGATCGTGCCCGCGTCCACCATGCCCACCAGGGCCGCCAGGTGCGCGGACGGGATCGAGCAGGCGATCTCCACCCGGCGCTCCTTGACGTCGCGCAGCACCTCGCCCATCACCCAGTTGGCGATCGCCTTCGGGTTCGACGGCAGATCGGCAACCGCGGCCTCGTAGTAGTCGGCCAGCTCGCGCGAGGTGGTCAGCACCCGCGCATCGTCCGCCGGCAGGCCGTACTGCGAGACCAGCCGCGCCCGCCGCTGCCAGGGCAGCTCCGGCAGCTCGGCCCTGAGCCCCTCGATCCGCTCGCGGGCGAGCACCAGCGGCGGCAGGTCCGGCTCCGGGAAGTAGCGGTAGTCGTGCGCCTCCTCCTTGCTCCGCATCGGCCGGGTGGACCCGGTGTCGGCGTCGAAGCTGCGGGTCTCCTGCACCACCCGGCCACCCGACTCGATCACTGCGGTCTGCCGGCCGATCTCGTGCTCGATGGCGCGGGCGATGTTGCGGAACGAGTTGACGTTCTTGACCTCAACCTTGGTGCCGAGCTTCGCCTCCCCCCGCCGGCGCACCGAGACGTTGGCGTCGCAGCGCAGGCTCCCCTCCTCCATGTTGCCGTCGCTCGTCCCGGTATAGAGCAGGAGCTGATGAAGGGTCTGCAGATAGTCCTGCGCCTCGGCCGGGCTCGACATGTCGGGCCGGGAGACGATCTCCACCAGCGGCACGCCGCAGCGGTTGTAGTCCACCAGGCTCTGGCCCGGCAGCGCCCCGCCGCCCGGCGCCTCGTGCAGGAGCTTGCCGGCGTCCTCCTCCAGGTGGAGGCGCTCGATGCGCACCCCCTTGTCGTGCTGCGCCAGCGGCAGCAGCCCTCCCTCGGCCAGGGGGCGGTCGAACTGGCTGATCTGGTAGCCCTTCGGCAGGTCCGGATAGAAGTAGTTCTTGCGGGCGAAGACCGACGTGGGGTGCACCTCGCAGCCCAGGGCGAGCGCCAGCTTCGCCGCCAGGTCCACGGCGCGGCGGTTCGGCACCGGCAGCGTCCCCGGATAGCCGAGGCAGAGCGGGCAGACGAGCGTGTTCGGGGCCGCCCCGAACCGGTTGGGGCAGCGGCAGAACATCTTGGTCTCGGTCAGGAGCTGGACGTGGACCTCCAGCCCGATGACCGCCTCGTAGTCCGGGTGAGCCATGCCGGGGCTAGTCTACCGCAGCGGGGACGTTTCCGGCTCCGCCCTCCATAGGAGCATAGGGGCGCGCCGACTGGACCTGGCGCTGGGTGGCAGAACGCCCAGGCAGGGGCGCCGCGACACCGCGCCCGTCGCTTCAGGGTTGGCAACGGACTGGCAGGCCTCTGGCCAGCGCTACGGCGCGGTCCGCGCTCTCGGCGTGACCCAGCCGGCCAGTGCTTGACGTCCAGCGCCGGCCGCTTAAGGTCAAGCGACAGCCGCTTAGGGTCAAGCGATGGCCGCTTAGGGTCAAGCGATGGCCGCTTAGGGTTAAGCGACGGCCGCTTAAGGTCAAGCGGTGGCCGCTTAGGGTCAAGCG
>DASWME010000393.1:0-1786 GCA_036399915.1 Thermoanaerobaculia bacterium | reverse complement strand
AAACAGTCGGCGACGGCGGGTCGTCGCGGCAGACGAACACGTGGCTCGATTCGTTTCTCGCCACGACGCACGGATCGTGGAGAGCGATTTCTCGGCGTCTGATCTGAAAAGCGCCGCTTTGCATGGAAACCGGATATTTCCATGCCCCTCCTGATCTCTTAGGATTGCCGCCTCGATGTCGCGCAGGGAGGCAGAACATGGCTGACGACCAGAGGCAGGCTCGACTCTTCGGAGTCCTGTTCATCATCACGTTCCTCACGTCGATCCCTGCGGCGCTTCTATTCCAGCCGCTTCTCGACGACCCGGCTGGTTTCATCGCGGGGGACGGGAGCGAGGGCCAGGTCTACCTCGGTGTGTTCCTGGAGTTCCTCCTAATCCTCGCGAATGTCGGAACGGCCGTCGTGCTCTATCCGATTGCGAAGCGGCAGAACAAGACCCTCGCGATCGGCTTCGTAGGCGCTCGAATCATCGAAAGCGTCTTCATTGCGGTAGGGATCATCGTCGTGCTAGGGCTGGTGAGCCTGCGCCAGGACTCTCCTGACTCCGCCGACCTCGCCGTTTCGCTCGCGGCGCTCAAGGATTGGACCTTCCTGTTCGGTCCCGGCCTCGTAGTCCCCATTGGCAACGGGCTGATCCTCGGTTATCTGATGTACCGATCCGGCCTCGTTCCGCGCTGGATGCCATTGCTGGGTCTGATCGGGGGTCCACTCCTTCTCGTTGCGAATCTCGGCGAGCTCTTCGAGTGGTGGGATACGTCAAGCGCGATCGGCCTTGCCGTAGCCCCCGAGTTCGTCTGGGAGCTGTCGCTGGGAATCTACGCGGCCGTTTGGGGGTTCCGACGCACTGCACCCATCCTCTCGGCGCGCGAACCTTGACCCCACGACTAGAGCGGCTCCTGGCTCTGTCGGGCGTCGCGTTTGCGGTGCTCTTGGTTGTCGGCTTCCTCATCAGCGGTGGCAACACACCGGACTACGCCGCAGATGATCAGGAGTGGCTGCGCTGGGCAGACGGCAACGAGATAAAGAGCCGCATTGGAGCATTCCTGGCCTTGCTCGCGGGTCTTGCCGGTCTGCACTTCATGGCGACGGTCCGAAGCATGTGGGGGCGTGTGGAGACCACGGTTCGGGGCTCTGAACAACTCGCGCGGGTCGCCTTCGCTGGGGGTCTGGTCGGCATTACTGGCATCACCCTGGCCATCGTCATGCTCGCCGGTGCGAGTGCTGAGGGTGCCGACGCGGACCCCACGGTGACTAGAGCAGTAGCGTCTGCGACCTTGGTGGGGCCATTCCTGGTCGCCGCAATGGGTTTTGCCGCGTTCCTAGCAGCCGGTGGTCTTCTTACGCTGCGCAGCGAGATCTCAGCGCGCTGGATCGGCATTGTGGCGATACTCGGCGCGGGTGCCTTCTGCGTCACGTTCTTCACACTCCTCGCCGGGCCGAGCGAGGACAGCGTGTTCGGCTACGGGTTTCCTCTCGGCTGGCTCGCCCTCTTAATCTGGTCGATTGCTACGAGCACTGCGAGATATCGCGAGGTGGTCAGGCAAGGCGCCTGACCGCCAAGCGAACTCGTTCCTGCTTGCTGCGTCCCCGGCAAATCTGGGGGACCCGCACGGCGCAGGCAAAGTGTCGCTTAGGACGAACGGTGGTACTGCGCCGTACCGCCGCCGCCGCGGGTGTCCGCCGTTTCGGCCGGACACCTGAATCGCCCACGAACTAGTGATGAGACGTAGCACGAGGGTCATGACTCAGACCTTATGCAGCCTCGACGCTCCCCTTCGCGTGAGGCG
>DASWME010000392.1:0-2687 GCA_036399915.1 Thermoanaerobaculia bacterium | reverse complement strand
CTCCGCCGGACGATCCGCCGGAGCCCATTGACATATTGAATAGTCTTTCAGGTGCCGTGCCAGTTGGGAAGTAGCGCCACCACGATTGACTTCCTGCCTCTCCAAGGATATAAAAAGCGTAACTTTTGGGTCGCTCGGGTTCCCCTTCCTACGCGGAGGTTCTCATGCACGGCAAGCGGATCTTTGTCATCGCCTTAGGGCTGCTCCTGCTTACGGCCGGCCTCGCGTTGTCGCAGGACAGCGGACGCATCGAAGGCAAGGTGACCCGGGAGGACGGCACCGGCCTCGGCGGCGTGTCCGTCCGCATCAACGAGCTCGACCAGACGGTCCTCACCGACTCCACGGGGGCCTATGCGATCGACGTCCCGGCGGGCACCTACACGCTGACCTTCAGTCTCGGCGACAACACGTTGACCGAGACGGGCGTCACGGTGGCGGCCGGGGCCGCCCAGACGGTGGACAAGTCGGTCGACTGGGACGTCAGCTTCGCCGAGACGATCACCGTCTACTCGGTGTCGCGCCGGGAGGAACGGATCACCGAGGCGCCGGCGGCGGTGACCGTGGTGCCGCAGGAGGAGATCGAGCAGGAAGCCCCGACCGGCCAGGTGCCGAAGCTCCTCGAGTTCACGCCGGGCGTGGACTTCACCCAGAGCGGGCTCTACGACTTCAACTTCAATACCCGGGGCTTCAACAGCTCGCTCAACCGCCGCATCCTGACGCTGGTCGACGGCCGGGACCCCTCGGTGCCGTTCCTCGGCGCCCAGGAGTGGGCGGCGGTCTCGTTCCCCATGGACGAGCTGGCCACCGTCGAGCTGGTGCGCGGCCCGGGCTCGGCGCTCTATGGCGCCAACGCCTTCAGCGGCGTGCTCAACATGACGACGCGCTCGCCCCGCGGCAACGAGGGGGGGAAGATCCGCCTCACCGCCGGCGAGCTGAGCACGCGGCGGGCCGACCTCCGCTACGCCGGCCAGATCGGCGGCGACTCCTACTGGCGGCTGGTGGGCGGCTACCAGCAGAGCGACGACTTCACCCGCCCGCGCAACGCTTCGGTGGAGTACGCGACCTTCTGCCTCACTCCGACCCAGACCAACTGCCTGCGGCGCGAGGCCCGCCCGCTGGCGTTGGACGAGGTCGAGACCGCTTATGGCGGCCTGCGCTTCGACCATTACTTCGGCGAGAACCGGGTGCTGACCCTCGAAGGGGGGACGGCGAGCCTGGAAGGCCCCACCTTCGTGACCGGCATCGGCCGCGTCCAGGTGTCGGACGCCGACCGTCCGTGGGCGCGGGCCAACTTCAACACCCTGCACTGGAACGTCCTCGCCTACTACGACACCCGGGACGCTAGGAATCAGGTGGCCCTCGCCTCGGGCGCCCTGCTCTTCGAGGACTCCTCGAACCTGCACGGCGAGATCCAGGGCAACGCCGCCTTCGCGGACGGCAAGGGCTTCCTGGTGGGCGGCGTCGCCTATCACGAACAGGAGGTCGACACCGCCAACGACGCCGGCTTCCACACGCTGATGGCGGAAGCCAAGGACGAGAACCAGCAGGCGGCCTTCGGCCAGGTCGAGTACAGCTTCACCCCGCGCCTCAAGGCGGTGGTCGCCGCGCGGGTGGACGACAGCACGCTGCACGACACGCAGGTCTCGCCCAAGGGCTCGCTGGTCTTCGCCGCCAACCCGAGCCACACCTTCCGCCTCACCTACAACGAGGCGTTCCAGGTGCCCAACTACTCGGAGTTCTTCCTGCGGGTGCCGGCGGGCGCGCCGATCACCGCCTTCACGCCGCTGGAGAACGCCCTGGCGCCCATCCTCATGGGGCGCACCCTGGGCCTCAGAAGCATCCCGATCCTGGCGCTCGGCAACTCGAACCTGACCGTCGAGGAGATCAGAAGCTACGAGGCCGGCTACAACGGCATCTTCGGCAGCAAGCTCTACCTGACGCTGGACTACTACCAGAGCCGCATCGAGAACTTCGTCACCGACCTGCTGCCCGGCGTCAACCCGGCCTTCGCGCCCTATATGCCGCCGTCGTTCCTGCCAGCGCCGGTGGCCATGCAGGTGCTCAATACCTTGCGCGGCGGCCTGGGTGCGAACTTCGCCGGCCTGACCTCGATCAACGGCCAGCCGACGCTGGTGCTCTCCTATGCCAACTCGGGCGTGGTGGACACCCAGGGCGTGGACGTGGCCTTCAACTACTATGTCACCAGCCGCTGGCTGGCGGACTTCAGCTACTCCTGGTTCGACTTCGAGGTCAAGGAGAGGAACGAGCGCGACCAGCTCCTGCCGAACGCGCCGGAGAACAAGTTCAACGTCGGCCTCGCCTACAACGCCGACCGCTTCGGCGCCTCGGTCAAGTACCGCTGGGTGGACGACTTCCCGTGGGCGGCGGGCGTCTTCGTGGGCAACGTGCCCTCCTATGACATCGTGGACCTGGGCTTCCTCTACAAGCTGAACGACAACTGGCAGTTCGGCGTGGACGTGAGCAACGCCCTGGACGAGGAGCACTGGGAGTCCTTCGGCGGCGACCTCCTCTCCCGCCGGGCCCTGGGCTGGGTGTCGTTCGGGTGGTAGGGGGCAGATCAGGCGTTGTGCCCGCGGAAGCCTCACCCCCTGACCCCCTCTCCCTGACGGGAGAGGGGGAACGCCGGCGAGACGGGTTCTGAATCGTCTCCCCTCTCCCGTCAGGGA
>DASWME010000391.1:0-16842 GCA_036399915.1 Thermoanaerobaculia bacterium | reverse complement strand
TGCTCCAACCTACCCCCTCCCAGGGGGGAGGGACCTTCGCCGTCACCTCTTCCCTTGGAATCAGGTTCCCCCTCTCCCGTCAGGGAGAGGGGGCCAGGGGGTGAGGCCTCACGGGCCCACGGCCCGGCAGCAGTGACGCTGAATCAGCTCTGGATCTTGGATACCATGACCGCGTCATGCGGAAAGCCCTCCTCGCCCTCATCGCTCTCGGACTGCTCCTCTCGCTCGCAGCCGCCCCGGCCGCCGCGCAGGAGGCGGCGGGGCACGGCGGCCCCGTGGTGCCGGTGCTCCTGGGGCTGGTGATCATCCTCGGGGCGGCCAAGCTGGGCGGCGAGCTCTTCGAGCGGATCGGCCAGCCGGCGGTGCTGGGGGAGCTGATCTTCGGCATGGTCCTCGGCAACCTGACGCTGGCGGGTTACGGCGGCCTGGAGTTCATGGGCACCGCGCCGGGTCTCGAGATCCTGGCCCAGCTCGGCGTCATCCTGCTGCTGTTCCAGGTGGGCCTGGAGTCGAACGTCGGCGAGATGCTCTCGGTGGGGTGGTCGAGCCTGCTGGTGGCGGTGCTGGGGGTGATCGCCCCCTTCTTCCTCGGCTGGGGAGTCTCGGCCTGGCTGCTCCCGGAGGAGGAGACGCTGGCCCACGTCTTCATCGGCGCCACGCTCTGCGCCACCAGCGTCGGCATCACGGCCCGCGTGCTGTCGGACCTCGGCAGGATCGCCACCCGGGAGTCGCGGATCATCCTGGGCGCCGCCGTCATCGACGACGTGCTCGGCCTAGTGATCCTCTCGGTGGTCTCGGGCACCATCCAGGCCGCCAACACCGGCGGCCGGCTCGGCGCGCTGCACGCCCTCGTCATCATCGGCGAGTCGGTCGCCTTCCTGGTGGGCGCCATCCTGATCGGCGGCTGGCTGTCGAAGCGCGTCTTCCGCCTGGCCGGCGTCCTGCGGGTGCAGGGGACGCTCCTCGCCCTGTCGCTCGCCGTCTGCTTCCTGCTGGCCTGGCTGGCCGACCGCATCGGCCTCGCCACCATCGTGGGCGCCTTCGCCGCCGGGCTGATCCTCGACGGGGTGCACTACCGGGACCTGGGCGAGCGGACGAAGCACACGATCGAGGAGCTGATCCAGCCCATCGGGGGCTTCCTGGTGCCGGTCTTCTTCGTGCTGATGGGGGTGCGCGTGGACCTCGAGAGCTTCGCTCGGGTGGACGTGCTGGGGTTCGCGGCGCTGCTCTCGCTCGCCGCCATCCTGGGCAAGATGATCTGCGCCGCCGGGGTGCTGGAGCGGGGGCTCGACCGGATCTCGGTCGCCGTCGGCATGGTGCCCCGCGGCGAGGTCGGCCTGATCTTCGCCAGCATCGGCGCCCAGCTCCTGCTGCACGGCGAGCGGGTGATCGTGCCCCCGGTCTTCGCGGCCGTGGTGGTGATGGTGATCGTGACGACGCTGATCACCCCGCCGGCGCTGAAGGTCACCCTCGCGTGGGGGGAGCGGCGGCGGGGGGGCCGGGCGCCGGCGGCGGCGGAGATGGCGGTGGACCGTCCGAACCCGCCGCTGGGGTGAGAGACGCCCCACCGTCCAGGGTCTGCGGAGCATCGGCGGGAATCGGCTGGGGCGTCTCTCCGGGACGTTGTGGCTTCGGCGGACGACGGGGCTGATCCGCCGGACCGGCCGGCAATTCAATGATCACGTCCCCCGGCCGCACCATCCCCAGGTCCTCCCGGGCCAGCCGCTCCAGCATGCCGGGGTCGTGGCGCAGGCGGTCGATGCGCACGCGCAGCCGCTCGCTGCGGGTGCGGGTCTCCGCGATCCGCTGCTGGAGCAGCCGCTCGCGGTCGCGCGCCGCCTCGAGGTCGCGCGAGCTCTTCAGCGCGGCGATGGCCAGCAGGACGAGGACGAGGAGGACGGTCGCGCCCAGGACGGGGCGGAACGAGTCGCTCCGGACGGGCGCGTCGGCCGGGCTCACGGGGTCCAGCGAGGGAACGCCGCGGCCCCGGGATAGGTGGCCACGCCCTCCAGCTCCTCTTCGATCCGCAGCAGGCGGTTGTACTTGGCGACGCGGTCGCTGCGGCAGGGTGCGCCCGTCTTGATCTGGCCGCAGCGCGTGGCCACGGCCAGGTCGGCGATCGTCGTGTCCTCCGTCTCGCCCGAGCGGTGGCTCAGGACGTTCGCGTAGGCGTGCGTCTTGGCCGTCTCGACCGCTTCCAGCGTCTCGGTCAGCGTGCCGATCTGGTTGACCTTGACGAGCAGCGCGTTGGCGATCCCTGCGTCGATCCCCTTCTCGAGGATCTCCGGGTTGGTGACGAAGAGGTCGTCCCCCACGAGCTGCACCCGGCCGCCCAGCTCGGCAGTCAGTTCCTTCCAGCCCTCCCAATCGTCCTCGGCGAGGCCGTCCTCGATCGAGACTAACGGGTAGGCGTCGAGCCATTCGCGGTACATGGCGATCAGGTCCGCGCTGGCGAGGCCGCTCCGCCCCTCGCCGGCGAGCGCGTAGCGCGCCTTGCCCCTCTTCTCCACGAGCTCGCTCGCGGCCACGTCCAGGGCCAGGGCGATCTGCCGGCCCGGGGCGTAGCCGGCCTTCTCGATGGCCTCGACGAGAAGGTCCAGCGCCTGGCGGTTGGTCTTGAGATCGGGAGCGAACCCCCCCTCGTCGCCCACGCCGGTCCCCAGGCCGTCCTTCCTGAGCACGCCCTTCAGCGTGTGGTAGACCTCCGCCCCGGCGCGCAGCGCCTCGGCGAAGCGGTCGAAGCCGATGGGCGCCAGCATGAACTCCTGGACGTCCACCGTGTTGTCCGCATGGGCGCCGCCGTTGAGCACGTTGAGCAGGGGAATGGGCAGCACGATGGCCGCGGGTCCGCCCACGTAGGCGTAGAGGGGCAGGCCGCTCGCCTCGGCCGCGGCGCGGGCCACGGCGAGCGAGGCGCCGAGGATGGCGTTGGCCCCCAGCCGGCCCTTCTCCGGGGTGCCGTCCAGCTCGACGAGCGCCTGATCGATGCGCGCCTGGTCGCGGGCGTCCATGCCGCGCAGTCGGGGCGCGATCTCCTCCGTCACGTTGGCGATGGCCTTCTGCACCCCCTTGCCGCCGTAGCGCTTGCCGCCGTCGCGCAGCTCCAGCGCCTCGCGGCTGCCCGTCGAGGCCCCGGACGGCACCGCCGCCCGGCCCCCGACGCCGCCGTCGAGCACGCAATCGACCTCTATCGTCGGATTGCCGCGCGAGTCCAGGATCTCGCGGGCGACGATCTCTTCGATACAGAACATCCTCTCCTCCCCCAACCGGCTTTTTTCGCTAGACTCCGGCGGAAAGGTTAGCCGCAAAACCCCGCCGGCTCAAGCATTTTCAAGGGAATGCACGTCAGGAAGATTGAAGCAAGGCCGATGCCGGAGTTTCTTGAAGCCGCGTTCGCCCGCTCGGAGCGTCGCGCCCTTGAGGCCTCACCCCCTGGCCCCCTCTCCCTGACGGGAGAGGGGGGACGTATATGGAGGGCGGAGCCGAACGGAGGGTTCCTCCCCCTGGGAGGGGGCGTGGGCGCAAGGGGTAGGCCAGGAGGGGGCCTCTTCGCAGGCCGGAACGCCCCCCTCCGGCTCCCCCCTGCTCCAACCTACCCCCTCCCAGGGGGGAGGGACCTTCGCCGTCACCTCTTCCCTTGGAATCCGGTTCCCCCTCTCCCGTCAGGGAGAGGGGGCCAGGGGGTGAGGCTTCTCTGCCTCGCCCTCGCCGCGCTTCTCCTGCTCTCCCTGCTCTCCTGTCGCCGCGAGGACCCGCGGCCGCGCAACGTGATCTTCCTCCTGGTCGACACGCTGCGGGCGGACCGGCTGGGGACGTACGGCTACGGGCGGCGCACCAGCCCCAACCTGGACGCCTTCGCGCGCGAGGCCGTCCGCTTCGAGGACGCCCGCAGCCAGTCGTCCTGCACCTTCCCCTCGGTCAACTCCATGCTGACCTCGCGCTGGCCCGCCGCCTTCCTGGACCAGCCCGGCCAGGCGCTGGGAATCCCGGCGGGGATCCCGTCGCTCGCCGAGATCCTCCAGGCGAGCGGCTTCCGCACGGTGGCGGTCTCGGCGAGCGCCATCGTGCGCAACACCCCGAGCCGCTTCAACCCGGGCGCCGGCTTCGGCCGCGGGTTCGAGGTGTTCGAGGAGGATTGCGTCTGGAGGTCCGCGGCGTGCGTCAACCAGCGGGCCCTGGAGCATCTCGAGGAAGGGGAGCGGCCGCTCTTCCTCTACCTCCATTACCTCGACCCGCACGGCCCCTACCGGCCGCCCAGGACCTGGCGCCGCCGGTTCGCCACCGGCCGGCCGGAGAAGAGATGGGTGCGCGCCGGCGATCCCAACCCGCTCGCGGACTGGCTCTACAAGGGCGCGGCGGACCCCGGCCTCACCCCGGCCGGCCTGCGCCACCTCAAAGACCTCTACGACGAGGAGATCGCCTTCTTCGACGCCCGGTTCGCCGAGCTGCTGGACGCCCTCCGCGCCTCCGGCCTGCTGGACGACTCGATCGTGGTCTTCGCCTCGGACCACGGCGAGGAGTTCCTGGAGCACGGCCACGTCAAGCACTGCCGGACCCTCTTCGACAGCTCGATCCGGGTGCCGCTGCTGCTGAAGATCCCGGGCGTCGGGCCGCGGACCGTCTCCCGGCCCGTGCAGAACCTCGACCTCGTGCCCACGCTCCTCGACTCGCTCGGCATCGACGCGAGGCGCCACGCCTTCGCGGGCACGAGCCTGCGGCCGCTCCTCGAAGAGGGCTCCCGCGCGGCCGGCGGTCTCCAGTACGCCATGCAGGGGACCCTGCGCAGCGTCTCGGACGGCCGCTTCAAGCTGATCGAGGACCTCGCCGCCGGCACCTTCTCGCTCTTCGACCTCGCCGCCGATCCCGGCGAGACGACGGACGCGCTGCGCCGCGAGCGCCGCGCCTTCTTCCGCCTGCGCGACCCCCTCGCCGGCTGGCTCGCCCGCGCCGAGGGCCAGGGCACGGCGGACGCCAGCGTGCGCAAGGCCCGCGAGGCCGAGGAGCGGCTGCGGGCGCTGGGGTATCTCGAGTAGGGCCGGGAATGCCCATTGACGCCCCCGCGTTCTTATGAGAGGATCATTCCCCGCCTCCGAAGGAGGCGAACGAAGGCACTGACGCGGGGTGGAGCAGTCTGGTAGCTCGTTGGGCTCATAACCCAAAGGTCGCAGGTTCAAATCCTGCCCCCGCAACCAACTTCGAAACATCCGCCGCAAGGCGTTCCAGAGGCAGGGTAGGCGATGAGCCCCCTGCCTTTTGCTTTGGGACCAGAAATTCGTACGCCGCGGATCGTCGCGAGCCGCTCGCCCCGCAGGTCATGGCCTTGACCTGAAGGTCAGGTGGCTTGACCCGCAGGTCATGGCCTTGACCCGAAGGTCAGGTGGCTTGACCTGAAGGTCAGACGGTGTGACCTGAAGGTCAAACGGCTCGCCCCGCAGGTCATGGCCTTGCCCTGAAGGTCACACGGCTTGACCTGAAGGTCAGGTGGTTTGACCTGAAGGTCAGACGACTTGACCTGAAGGTCAGACGACTTGCCCTGAAGGTCAGACGGCTTGCCCCACAGGTCAAGTGGGGACCGCCGTTCCGTTACGCTACCCTGCCTCCGCCCGCGCCACCTCGGCCTTCCCCTCCACTACCGGCGCCTCCTCCCGCAGCCGCGAGGTGAGGAAGCTGGTGCCCAGCATCAGCGCCGCGGCGGCCCAGAAGGGGTAGCGGATGTCGGCTTCGAAGATCCAGCCGGCGCAGATGGGGCCGATCAGGCGGGCCACGGAGCCGAAGGACTGCTGGACGCCCATGGTCTGGCCGGTCTCGGAGCGGATGGAGCGGCGGGAGACGAGCGCGGTGGTGGCCGGGAAGAGCAGGGCCGTCCCGACCGGCACGAAGAGCGCGGCCAAGGCCAGCAAGGTGAGCTGGACCGGGCGGGCGAGAGGGAACATGGCCGGCACCGGCAGCAGGGCGAGCCCCAGGATCAGCGACAGCGAGCCCAGCCGCGTCACGCCGATCTCGCCGAAGCGCCGCACCGCCGGGCCGAGCAGCAGGGCCCGCATCACGAGGCCGACGCCGCCGACGTAGCTGTAGAGCCAACCGATGGTCCGCTCGGTCACGCCGTAGGCGTCGCCGAGGTAGAGGGCCAGCACGCCGTTCATGCCCATGAAGGCCATCATGCCGATGGTGTAGATCCAGATCAGCGAGCTGACCGGCGCTGTGGGGTGGCTCAGCACGTGGAGCATGGCCTGGCGCACGGGCCGCGGCGGCGCGGACGCGCCCTGGGCCTCGCGCCGGTTCGACTCCGGCAGCCAGCGCCAGGCCGAGAGGACGTTCAGGGTGCAGAGGCCGGCGGCCACGAAGCCCGGGCCCGAGGGGCCGAGGTAGGTGGCGAGCGAGCCGAGCAGCGGGCCAATCATGACGCCGGCGCTGGTGGCGGCGGTGATCCAGCCCAAGGCCTTGGCCCGCTCGTCGGGCGGCACGGAGTCGCTGACGTAGGCCTGGACCACGCCCGTGGTGCCGCCCGCCGCGCCCTGCACCAGCCGGAACAGGAAGAGCACCCAGATCGAGTTGGCGAGGCCGAACAGGGCGAACGCCACGGCCGAGCCCAGCAGGCCGATCAGCAGGGCCGGCCGGCGGCCGTAGCGGTCGGAGAATCGGCCCCAGAGCGGAGCGGACACGAGCTGGGCCAGGAAGAAGGAGGAGATCATCAGGGTGATGACCAGCGGCCGCGCGCCGAGGTGCTTGGCGTAGAAGGGGACGGTCGGCAGCACCATGAGGTAGCCGATCATGTCCACGAAGACCGTGGCCATGAGGACGCCGAGCTGCTTGAGGGTGCTGGACTCCATATCGCTCCGTCAGCGCGCCTCTCTCTCCCCCCAGAGCAGGAAGGCCGCGGCGCTCGCGGTCATGAGGAGGACGCCGTAGGCCGCCGCCATGCCGAGGTCCTGGAGGCGCAGGCTCGACAGGATCTCGATGGAGATGGGGCGGGTCTCGAAAGTGTAGAGCACAATGGAGACCACGAAGTCCCCCAGGGCGGTGATGAAGGCGAGCCCGGCGCCGGCGGCGAGGGCCGGCCTGAGCATGGGCAGGGTCACCTTCGCGAGGCGGCGGAAGCGGCCGGCGCCCAGCGAGGCCGCCGCCTCTTCGAGCGCGGGATCGAGCTGCCGCAGGCCGGCGAGCGCCGCCCGGCCGGTCAAGGGCAGGTCGCGCACGAGATAGGCCAGGGGCAGGATCCACGGCGTGCCGATCAGCACGAAGCGGCCGAGCCAGGGCTGGTGGGCGCTGAAGGTGCTGGCGAGCGCGATGGCGAAGACGGTGCCGGGCACGGCCCAGGGCACCGCGATCAAGCCTTCCAGCAGCCCCCCCACGCGGTCGCGACGGACGGCGGCGAAGCGGGCGGCGGCCACACCCAGGGCCACGGCGGCGAGGGTGGCGGCGGCGGCCATCCAGAGCGAGTTGGCGATCGGCCGCAGGCGCTCCATCTGGGTGAAGAGGGCCTGCCAGTTGCCGAGGCTGAGCACGGGCGGGAAGGGCTCGTTGGTCCACGTGAAGGCGGGCACCAGCGAGACCAGCAGGAGCACGGCGTGGGGGAGCAGGAGCAGGGCCGCGAGGAGCCAGCCGAACAGGCCGGCGAGGCCCCGTGCCACGGGGCTGCGCAGTCGCCGGCGGGCCGGCGCGATGCCGCGCACGCCGGTGCCGACCGCCTCGGCGCGGTCCACGCGGCGCATGGCCCCGAGCCCGAGCAGGGCGAGCAGGGCCAGCATCACCGTCTCCACCTGGGCCAAGGCCAGCTCGCCGTTGAGCTTGGACGCCACGATCTGGGTGGTCATCACCCGGAAGCCGCCGCCGAAGAGGTAGGGGGCCGAGAACGAGGCCAGCGCCGTCATGAAGGTGAGCAGCGCCGCGCCGGCGAGAGCGGGCCGCAGCAGCGGCAGGGTGACCCGCAAGAGCGTGCGCGCCCGGCTGGCGCCGAGCGAAGCCGCGGCCTCGAGCAGCGCCGCGTCGAGCCGGGCGAGGCCGGCGCGGGTGAAGAGGTAGAAATAGACGTACATCGAGTAGGCGTGCACCAGCAGGATCGCCCCCGGCCCCACCAGCCGCCAGGGCGGCGAGTCCAGTCCCAGCAGGGCCTGCACGGCCCGCGAGACGAAGCCGCTCTCGCCGTAGAGGAAGAGGAAGGCGATCACGCCCACCAGCGGCGGCAGCGCGACGGGCAGGGCCACGATGGCGCCCAGGAGGCGCCGGCCGGGAAACTCGGTGCGCTCGAAGAGGAAGGCGAGCGGCACGCCCACCAGCCCGGCGAGGACCACCGACGCGGCGGAGGTCCACAGGCTCCGCCACAGGGCCAGCCACTCGTCGCGGCGGCCGAAGAACTCGGCGAAATGGCCGAGGCTCCAGCGGCCTGGCCCCCCTAGCGCCTCGATCAGGGTCATCAGCAACGGGTAGCCCACCAGCCAGGCGAGGAGCGCGGCGATGGCGAGGGCGGGGAGGAGGGGTGTGCGTTTCAAGGCTGTTCTTTTACGCTTCGGGAGATGTCAAGGTTGTGTAAATTCCTGCCCGTGGCAGCCTCACCCCCTGGCCCCCTCTCCCTGACGGGAGAGGGGGAACCCAGGCGGGCGGGTTGCCCGTAGGTTGCGCTGTGCGCACCGTGAACGCCTTGAAAGTGCACACAGCACACCCTACACGGCAGAGCGATTCTGAATCGTCCCCCTCTCCCGTCAGGGAGAGGGGGCCAGGGGGTGAGGCCTCGCGGGTGGACCGGTCCGGCGTGCGAATCACCGCCCCCTCCTGAACACCCTTGGCGTCGGCCCTCCCGCGTTGGGCGCCACTCTCACCGTGTCCCCCACCGCCGCGGCGCCGGACGGCGCCAGCACCTCCACCTCGCCGCCCGCGGCGAGCGCCACCTGGTAGTAGGCCACCGGACCCGCGTAGCGCCGCCCGGCGACCCGGCCGGCGAGGGCTTGTGGGTGGCCCGCGGAGCCGAAGGCCAGCGACTCGGGGCGGACCACGAGGTCCACCTCCTCGCCGGGCGCCGCTCCCGCCAGCTCGGGCGAGCGGACCGCGGTCCAGCGCACCGGTCCCGCCGAATCGCTGCCCGGATGAGGCACCCAGGCGGCGTCGTCCCCCTCCAGCACGCCGGGAAGCACGCTCGCCCGGCCCACGAAGGTGGCCACGAAGCGGGTCGCCGGCCGCTCATAAAGCTCCTCCGGAGTGCCCACCTGGTGCAGGACGCCGCCCTGGAGCACGGCGACGCGGTCGCCGAGGTCGAACGCCTCCTCCTGCTCGTGGGTGACCAGCACGGTGGTGATGCCCACGCGCTGGATGGCCCGCTTGAGCTCCCGGCGGGTGCGCTCGCGCAGGGTGGGATCGAGGTTCGAGAGCGGCTCGTCGAGCAGCAGGACGCGCGGCTCCGGCGCGAGCGCCCGAGCGAGGGCGACCCGCTGCTGCTGGCCGCCCGAGATCTCGCCCACCCGCCGGCCCTCGAAGCCGGGCAGGTCCACCAGGGCCAGGGCCTGGGAGACGCGGCGCGCTGTCTCCTCCCGGTCGCTCCGGCCCCGCGCCGCGAGGCCGAAGGCGACGTTCTCGCCCACGGTCAGGTGGGGGAAGAGCGCATAGTGCTGGAAGACCATGCCGAAGTTGCGGCGCTCGGGCGGCAGGGCCGTGACGTCCTGCTCCTCGACGGCGATGCGCCCGCGGTCCGGCGCCTCGAAGCCAGCGATCAGGCGCAGCGCCGTGGTCTTGCCGCTGCCCGAGGGGCCCAGCAGGGCGAGGATCTCCCCCTTCTCCACGACCAGGGAGAGGCCCTGGAGGACGGGCTGGGCACCGAAGCTCTTGTCGAGCCGGTCGAGGACGAGGAACGGCATTACTCCGCTTGCCCCTGCCCGCCAGACCGGTCTGCCCTTCGAGGCCTCACCCCCTGACCCCCTCTCCCTGACGGGAGAGGGGGAACGTCCTCAGACAGCACCTTCACGATCCGGCAAGATCGCCTGTCCAGGGTCCTCCCTCTCCCGTCAGGGAGAGGGAGACAGAGGGTGAGGCTTCGGAGGGCAGACCGGTCCATCCGGCAAGACATGTAAAACAAGGCGAGCACCGCCTCAGCGCGCCGGCGCCGCGCCGCCCTGGCTGCGGACGGTGCGGTCCCAGGTGGTCATCCACTCCTGACCGTGCTGGGCGATCAGGTCCCAGTCGACGTCGGCCGGCTCGAGGTCTCGCAGCACCTCCTGCGCCCACTGCGGCAGGCGCTCGGGGGGGAGGTCGGTGCGGGCCGGCAGGCGGAAGGCGTCGCGGGCGGCCAGCTCCTCGCCCTCGACGCTCCCCACGAACTCGATGAACGCCTTGGCCTGCTCGGGGTGGCGCGCTCCCTTCACAAGGCCGAGCGAGTCGTCGATCACCGGCGCGCCGCTCCGCGCGAAGCGGTAGCCCAGGGGGGCGCCGCGCTTGGCCTGCCAGAGCATGTCGGTCAGCTCCCAGACGGTGATCAACCCCTCCTGGCGGTTGAGCTTCTCCATGAGCAGGGCGGGGTTCTGGACGTACTCCTTGGTCTGGGTGTCCAGGCGGCGCAGCCACTCCCAGCCGCGCTCGGGGCTCCCGGTCTCCCGGACCGAGCGGGCGAGGATCATGCCGAAGAGCGTGCGCATGGTGCCACTCGCCAGGGGGTCGCGGATCAGGATCTTCCCCTTCCAGCGCGGGTCGAGGAGGTCGTCCCAGTCGGCGGGGGCTTCCTCGCGCTTCACGGCCTGCGTGTTGTAGACGAGCACCGGGGCGGTCCGGTAGGAGGCGAAGAAGAGGTCCCGGGGGCCGCGGCTCGCCGCGGGCACGGCGCCGGCCCAGCCGGGGCGGTAGGGGGCGAGGAGCCCCTCCGCAGCGCCGCGGGCGAAGATCTGCTGCGGGCCGCCGTACCAGACGTCGGCCTGCGGGTTGGCGGCCTCGGAGCGCACGCGGTCGTAGACCTCCTGCGAGCCCATGTCGAGCCAGCGCACGTCCACCTCCGGGTGCTTCGCCTCGAAGCTCTTCTCCATCAGCGTCAGGAGGTCGCGCCCGTGCGGGGAGTACACCACCAGGGGCGTGCGGCCGTCACCGCCGCAGCCCGACAGCAGGGCTGCCAGGACGAAGACGGAGAGGAATCGAGGGCTCGTTCTCTTCATGGCGTAGGGGGCGAGGTCGCCGACCGCGCCGCGGCAGTTTATCCGTTTCCACACCCCGCGAGCAGCGGGGGATCGCTCCAAGGAATCCGGCGGCCCCACGATCCGGCGGCTCGCAAACCCCTGAATACGCACCTGTCTATGTTGGGGCGTGGGCACGCCGTCCTCGCCCGCCGCAGCCGGTGCTGCAGAAAGGAAACCATCCTGATGCGAAAGCTGACTCTCTTGACTGGAGCAATCCTGGCGTTGGTGCTTGCGCTGATCAGCGGGCTCTCGACGGCCCGGCCGGCCTGGGCGATCTGCTACTGCGATCCCTACGAGCCCTACAGCCAGACCAACTACTACTGGGGCATAGGGTCGACCTGTACGGACGCCTACAACAATCTGGTCGCCAACACGAACAACGAGGCCTATCAGGCCTGCGGGGGGTCCACCAAGACCTGTCTCGGCGATGTCGTCGTCACCGGGCAATGCTGGTGGAATGGTTGGGCTTGGCAGTGGAGTGGTTATCGGCAATACAAGTGCAAGGTCTGCGAACCGATTGACCGGGAGCCGCGAGTACCATGAGCCATGGGGCCGGCCGTACCCTTACCGGTCTCGGGCAATTCGGCCCGGACCATAACGCAGCAAGCGTGCTGTGGAAAGGAGCCCTCTGCAATGAGGAAGTTGACCTTCCTGACAGGAGCCATGCTGGTCCTGGCGTTCGCTCTGGCGGGCGGATTCTCGATGCCCCGCGCCGCCTGGGCGTTCTGCTACTGCGATCCGAATGAGCCCTACAGCTACACCAACCTGAACTGGGGCCAGGGGGTGGACTGCGTGGCCGCCCAGAACAACCTGCGTTCCTACACCTCCAGCGAGGCCTATGCGGCCTGCGGAGGAGCCACCCAGACCTGTCTCGGCGCCCTTATCAACACCTCGCAATGCTATTGGAATGGTTGGTCTTATCAGACCGGCGGTTATCAGGAGTATAAGTGCAAGGTTTGCGAGCCGCGTCCGCCGAGAGAGCCCTACTGAGCTCCCAGCCGCGGATGAACCCGATGGTTGCGGCGAGTGCGCTGCAGAAAGGAGCATCCATGAGGAAGTTGGCCCTTCTCACAGGAGCCCTGCTGGTGCTGGTGCTAGCGCTGGTCAGCGGATTCTCGACGGCCCGGCCGGCCTGGGCGATCTGCTACTGCGACCCCAACGAGTCCTACAGCTACACCAACATCAACTGGGGCCTGGGGACGAATTGCACGGAGGCCCAGAACGACCTGCTGGCCGAGACCGCCACCGAAGCCTACGGGTATTGCGGGGGATCGACCAAGACTTGTCTTGGCAACCTCATCATCACTACGCCTTGTGGGTGGGTATGGGACGGTCACTATCAAGTGAACGGTTATCGGGAGTACAAGTGCAAAGTCTGCGAGCCGATTGACCGGGAGCCGCGAGTACCGTGAGGCATGGAGCCGGCCGTAGACCCTTACCGGTCTCGGGCAATTCGGCCCGGTCCATATAACGCAGCAAGCATGCTGTGGAAAGGAGCCCTCTGGAATGAGGAAGTTGACCCTCCTGGCAGGAGCCATGCTGGTCTTGGCGTTCGCTCTGGTGGGCGGATTCTCGATGCCCCGCGCCGCCTGGGCGATCTGCTACTGCGATCCGAATGAACCTTACAGTTCCACGAGCCTTCACTGGAGCATGGGGGCGAGTTGCTCCGAGGTCCAAAATGACTTGCTGGCCCAGACCGCCAACGAGGCCTACGGGATTTGTGGAGGCTCCACCCAAACCTGTCTTGGCAGTCTCATCGCCAATGGCTGCTATTGGACCGGAGAGTATTGGGACATGAGCGGCTACCGAGAGTACAAGTGCAAAACCTGCGAACCGCGTCCGCCGAGAGAGCCCTACTGATCTCCCACCCCGCGGGGATGAACCCGCGCGCGAGTGCGGGGCCCTGAGGCCGGCCGGTGTGTCCTGCGCCGGCCGGCTTTCTGAGCCGGGAGCCCGCCTTTCAGGCTTTGCAGAAATCTAGGGTACTGAAAGGGGTCTACTGAGCATATTCAAGAATACAAGCCAGGGGTGGAAGCTGTGATCCCCTCTAATCGCAAAACCAATGCAACCCTACATCCGTAGAAGAAAGTAGAGAGATCTCTCTGCCTGGAGTTACTTCTCTTCGGAGGGCATCCCAGTCGGTTCGAAACGAGGGCAAAGGAGCCCTCGTCGTTCCGCAGCGGGATTGCGCTGCGAGAAAGGAGTCCCTGATGAGAAAACTGACGCTGCTTACAGGAGCCCTGCTGGTGACAGTGCTGGCGCTGGCCGGCGGTCTCTCGACCCCCAACCCCGCGTGGGCGATCTGCTTCTGTCCGACCAACAACGACTACACGACCATGATGAACTGGGGCATGGGCGCCGACTGCACGGCGGCCCACAACGACCTCGTCAGCCACGTCAACGCGGAGGCCTATGCCAACTGCGGCACCAGCTTCCAGACGTGCCTTGGAACCCTCGTCATTACCACTTCGTGCTGGTGGAACGGCAGCCAGTTCCAGGAAGACGGATACCGGTTCTACTCCTGCAAGGAATGCACCGAGAGGGAGCCGTACCAGTATTGAGCGAGCGGGGTGGGAGCCACGGGCTCCCACCCCTTGTTCAGCGGGGGCCGTGCCCCCAGCGCCAGCAGATTGGCGAACAGCCGGTAGGCCCGGCACCCGGCCTCTTTCCTCAGCCATCCCAAGACGCAAATTCCTGAAAAGCGCCAAGCCGGCGCCGCGCCAACCGCTCTTCAGCCGTTGCAAAAATGCATGGCGCGAAAGGGGTTCACTGAGCACATTCAAGAATGCAGGCAGTCCTCGGGTCGGGGCATTCAGCGCCCGATCCATCCGCGGCGGATCGTGCCGCCAGAAAGGAGTCTCTTGATGAGGAAGCTGACGCTGCTTACGGGAGCCCTGTTGGTGACAGTGCTGGCGCTGGCCGGCGGCCTCTCGACGCCCCGCGCCGCGTGGGCGATCTGCTACTGCGAAACCTACGACGACTACGCGACCATGATGAACTGGGGTATGGGCGTCGATTGCGCGGCGGCGCACACCGACCTGCTCAACCATGTCAACGCGGAAGCCCGGGCTGACTGTGGTGGCACGACCTACACCTGCCTCGGGACCCTCGTCATCACCACTCAATGCTGGTGGAACGGCAGCCAGTACCAGGAAGACGGTTACCGGTACTACTCCTGCAAGGTCTGCGGACCGCTCCAGTATTGAGCGCTCTCGGGGTGGGAGCCGCGGCTCCCACCCCTCATTCAGCGGGAGGTCTTGCCCAGCGCCAGCAGATTGGCGAGCAGTCGGCAGGCCCCGGCACCCCGGCCTCTTCTTCCCTCAGCATCCAAAGACCGCGGTTCCTGACAGCGCCAGCCGGCGCCGTGCAGCCACTATTCAGACATTGCAGAAATGCATGGCGCCGAAAGGGGTCTACTGGACACATTCAAGGATGCAGGCCAGTTCTCAGTCTGGGCATTCCGCCCGGACCCGTTCGCGGCGGACCGTGCCGCGAGAAAGGAGTCTTTGATGAGGAAACTGACATTGCTTACGGGAGCCCTGCTGGTGACAGTGCTGGCGCTGGCCGGCAGCCTCTCGACGCCCCGCGCCGCATGGGCGATCTGCCGGTGCGAGACCTTCGACGACTACACGACCTCGATGAACTGGGGCATGGGCGCCGACTGCACGGCAGCCCACAACGCCCTCCTCAGCCACGTCAACGCGGAGGCCTTCGCCAACTGCGGCGGTAGTACCCTGACGTGCCTTGGGACCCTCGTCATCACCGGCCCGTGCTGGTTCAATAATGACCCGGCCGTCATGATGTATCAGGAAGACGGTTACCGGTACTACTCCTGCAAGGTCTGCGGACCGATCGAACCGGTGTACGAGTATTAAGGGGACTGAGGGTGGGAGCTTCGGCTCCCACCCCCTCTTTCATCGGGAGGCCTTGCCCAGCCCCAGCAGGTTCGCGAACAGCCGGTAGGCCCCGGCCTCTTCCCCTCAGCCGTCCAAGACCCGCAACTCCTGAAAGCGCCAGACTGGCGCCGCGCCAGCGCCTCTTCAGCCATTGCAAAACACATGGCGCAGAAACGGGCTTAATAAGCACTTTCAGTAATGCAGGCATTCTGGGGTCTTGGGCAATCCAGCCCGAACCTGTCTGCGGCGGGACCGTGCCGCGAGAAAGGAGTCTTTGATGAGGAAACTGACATTGCTTACGGGAGCCCTGCTGGTGACGATGCTAGCGCTGGCCGGCGGCCTCTCGACCCCCCGCACCGCATGGGCGCTGATTTGCTCCTGCCTGACCAACAACGACTACACGACCACGATGAACTGGGGCATGGGCTCCGACTGCACGGCGGCCCACAACGCCCTCGTCAGCCATGTCAACGCAGAGGCCTTCGCCAACTGCGGCAGCAGCACCCAGACGTGCCTCGGGGAACTCGTCATCACCAGCAACCCTCAATGCTGGTTCAATGATGCCCCGACCGTCATGATGTACCAGGAAGACGGATACCGGTACTACTCCTGCAAGGAATGCCGCGAGAGGGAGCCATACGTGTATTGAGCGGCCCGGGGCGGTGGGAGCCGCGGCTCCCACCGCCTCCTTTTCAGCGGGAGGTCTTGCCCAGTCCCAGCAGGTTCGCGAACAGCCGGTAGGCCCCCGGCACCCCGGCGGGGAGCTGCCGGAAGAAGGCGAGGCCGGTGTAGACGTAGTGCCCCTTGCCGAGATTCGCCACCAGCAGGCCCCCCTGGAGGTCGGGGGTGTCCGGGTCCTTCATCGACAGCAGCGGCTTGTAGGCCGGGTCCCAGGTGTGGGCGAAGTAGAGGCCGCGCTCCTGCACCCAGCCGCTCCAGTCCTCGGGACCGATCTTGTTGGGCGTATTGAAGACCGGCGAGCTGGGATCGAGCAGGGTGACCGGCGCGGTCTCATCGGTCACCCGGTCGTGGGGCCGCGCGATCTCCAGCGGGAACGGCGCGAGCTTCCCTTCGATGAACGGGTACTGCTGGTACTGGACGATCACGAGGCCGCCGTTCCTGACGTAGTCGAGCAGCCGGTGGTTGGCCCGCGCCAGGGCAGGATCGGTCTCGTAGGCGCGGCTGCCGACCACAATCGCGTCGTAGCGCGCGAGGTCGGCCGCTTCGAGCTGCTCCGGCCCGAGCAGCTCCAGGGGCACGCCGACCTGGCGGAGGAACTCGGGGACGCGGTCCGAGGCGCCGCGCACGTAGCCCACCCGCTTCAAGGGCGGCAGGCGCAGGTCGGCCGACTGGATCTCGATCCGGGCGGGCACCGGCCGGGGCGTGGCGCGGATGTGGGGGTAGTCCACCACCGGCACGGCGAGGTCGAACCGCTGGCCGTCGTCCAGCACGGCCGCGAGCTGGAGCGTGGTGCGGCCGGGCTTCAGGTCCTTCGGCGGGGTGAGGGCGAGCTCCAGGTCGAGCGGCTCTCCCGCGGCTTCCAGCGTGAACGGCTTCGCAGTCACCGCCGGCCAGGGCGGCCCGCCTCCCTGGGCCGTGGCCTCGAGCCGGCCGCGGAGGGGCTCTCCGGAGTGGGAGGTGAGCGTCACGTGGAGATGGCGCGCCTGCCGGTTCTGGACGGGCCAGACCAGCAGCTCGTCCGCGGCCGCCACCTCGACCTTCGGCACCACCCGCAGGGGCCGGCGCACCTCGCCGAGGGCCTGGTCGCGGTGCAGGTGGACGACCTCGCGCTCCAGGAT
>DASWME010000390.1:0-2578 GCA_036399915.1 Thermoanaerobaculia bacterium | reverse complement strand
CGCGGGGAGGTTGGCCTTCTCATCCCATCTCTCCCTGACGGGAGAGGGAGGACCCTCAGCAGGCGGTGTTGCCAGCCGGATCTGGGCTTCGTCAGTTCGGAATCATTCCCCCTCTCCCGTCAGGGAGAGGGGGCCAGGGGGGTGAGGCCCCCGCGGGCAGAAGGCCCCGAATCGGGGGATGAGGACAGGAACCGCGCTTTCCTGTACAATGCGCACAAAACCATGGATCTTGATCGTCTCCTGAAGCTCATGACGGACAAGGGTGCGTCGGACCTTCATCTGAAGCCGACCCGGCCGCCCCTGCTGCGCATCAACGGCCGGCTGATGCCGATCGAGGCGCCGCCGCTCAAGCCGGACGAGCTGACCGAGATGCTGACCGGCATCCTCACCCCGCGCCAGAAGGCCCGGCTCGAGGAGCGCATGTCGGTCGATACCGGCTACGGCGTGCGCGGGCTCGCCCGCTTCCGCTGCAACATCTACATGCAGCGCGGCACGATCGCCGCCTGCTTCCGGCGCATCCCGTTCCAGATCAAGGGCGTCGAGGAACTGGACCTGCCGCCCGTGCTGCTCGAGTTCTGCGACCTGCCCATGGGCCTGGTGCTGGTGACCGGTCCGACCGGCAGCGGCAAGTCGACCACCCTGGCGGCGCTCGTCCAGTACATCGCCGGGCGCCGCCCCCTGCACATCATCACCATCGAAGACCCGATGGAGTTCCTGTTCACGGACGACGTGGCGTCCGTCTCCCAGCGCGAGGTGGGGACCGACACCGGCGCCTTCTCCGAGGCGCTGCGCAACGCCATGCGGCAGGACCCCGACGTCATCATGGTGGGCGAGATGCGCGACCCGGAGACGGTTGCGACCGTGATCACCGCCGCCGAGACCGGCCATCTGGTCTTCTCGACCCTGCACACCAACAGCGCGCCGCAGACCGTGGACCGCATCCTCGACACCTTCCCGGCCGACCAGCAGGGCCAGGTGCGCACCCAGCTCGCCCAGATCCTCAAGGGGATCGTGTGCATGAAGCTGGTCGAGCGCCAGGACGGCCAGGGCCGTGTCGCGGCGCTCGAGATCCTGCGCGCCTCGCCGAAGATCCAGAAGATGATCGAGGTGGGCGAGATCAGCCAGATCCACGACGAGATGGAGTCGTCCGTGGGCTACTACCGCATGCAGTCGATGAACCAGTCGCTGCTCGCCCTGCTCGTCCACGGCACGATCTCCTACGCGGAGGCGATGCGCCAGTCGCCCGACCCGGAAGACCTTTCCTTGAAGCTCCGCAAGATGTTCCCCATGATCGAGGAGCGAGGAGGCGATTTGAGCCCCGTAACGTCCGATTTTTCGCAGATCGTCGAGCTGCAGCAGTTCAAGCGCCTGTACGAGGAGCAGGAGGAGAAGACCCGGCTCCGCCTCGCCGAGAAGGACGAGGAGATCGCCGGCCTGCAGCAGGCCCTCCACCAGCGGGACGGCCAGATCGAGGAGATCAAGGCCCGCCTCCAGGAGATGGCCCAGGAGCGCGAGCGCCTGCGGGCCGACTACTCCCGCCTGCGCCAGGAGGCGGACGAGAAGATCAAGAAGCTCATGGAGCGCATCAAGGAGCTGAACCAGCAGCGCATGGGCGGCGACTCCGGCGCGCAGCGGTCGGGGATCTTCGGACGGTAGCTCGGAGGCCTGACCCGGCCCGGCCCCACCTTTTGGAATCCGCGGCTGGCTCGACACCGCCGTTGGAGCCCGCCCAAAGGACAGCCGCGGCCTGGCGTCGGCTCTCCGGGCCCATTTTTCCAGCGGCGGGCCCTCTTTCCGCTTCGAGGCAGCCCGGCTCCATCCCGACGCGCATCTCCCGGCTTCCCCTGAGCGGCTTATCCGTCTCCTCCGGAGCGTAGAAGCATCGCCACGAGAGGCCCGTTGCAACGGGCCTTCCATAACGCGGCGCGGCAGGCGGAGATCGTCAAGCCGGCGACCTGCCATACCTTGCGGCACTCCTTTGCGACGCACCTGCTGCTGAACGGCTACGACATCCGGACGGTCCAGGAGTTCGGCGGAGCCAGCTTACTCGATGGCAACCAGGAAACCTTCGACAAAGGAGCGAGCCGTGGAAAAGAAGGCTATCAAGGGAGAGCGCAAGGTCCGGAAGCTGATTCTTCACTTGGAAACGCTACGCGCTCTCACCCCCACTGAGCTTCAGCAAGCAGCGGGCGCGACGCGTATCCCTTTATGCGGCACTACTGGGTGTACCGGGTCGGCCGAGTGCTGCGACTACACCTGACTTTCCCGCAGATAAGCAGATCGAGGCTTCTCTTGAGTCGGGGAGGCCCGCCCGGTCAACTCGGCTGGCCTTTCTTAGAACGGTTCGCACTGGCCAGGGCGCAGCTCTCAGGGCAAGAGGAGTGAAAGACGCATAACTCCATGGTCCAGCGGACGGAAACCGCAAACAGCGCGGTTCCCGCCGTATCTGGACTCCTCCAGTCAAGCCACGAAGTTGTGGGCGGGCGGGGGAAAGTTTACTTAATCGATAGGTGGCCTCTTTCGCAACGATTCTTTGAGAATGATCAGGACGACGGAATCGTGAAAGACTGCAGCCGTA
>DASWME010000389.1:0-5123 GCA_036399915.1 Thermoanaerobaculia bacterium | reverse complement strand
CCGAATTGCCCTGATCTGTATGGTGGGATTGAGACTCGTTGAGGTAGAACTCTAGCTCCTGTTTCTCTACCGGCGTCCGAATTGCCCTGATCTGTATGGTGGGATTGAGACGCTGTCTTGGCGAACTCGAACTCGACTCGGCCGTAACGTCGGAACTGACCTGATCTGTATGGAGGGATTGAGACAAGGCTCCTTATCGAATTCCCGCCGCGAGGCGAAAGAGGATGTCGGAACTGACTTGATCTGTATGGAGGGATTGAGACACCGCCAGCATGACCTGGAGACGGGCCAGGGTCACCTTGTCGGAACTGACCTGATCTGTATGGAGGGATTGAGACTCTGTGGGCTCGAAGGTGAGTCCGAAGTACCGCATACCGCCGTCGGAACTGACCTGATCTGTATGGAGGGATTGAGACCTGATAAGGGGACGATCCCAGGACATGCTTCGAAGTCGGAACTGACCTGATCTGTATGGAGGGAATTGAGACTCGAGGCCGCGCCTTTTTCGCCCCGCAGGGGCGGAATTTGATCAGCCCGGGGCGGCAGCCCCGGGTACGGTGCCTGACAACACCCCATCAAGCCCCGAAGGGGCGGCACCACGCGAGGGCGAGTTGTGACGTGTCGCCCCTTCAGGGCTTGGGCAGGTGGGATGGCTCGATTCCCGGGGCTGCCGCCCCGGGCTAATCGAATTCCGCCCCTGCGGGGCGGGACATTCGCTCATGACGTCGAGAAGGTCGGGGAAATCGAAGATGTGGATCAGAGGGTAGGTAAAGGAAATCGGATGACCATGGTTTTCGAGTGCTCCTGGGGCTCGCGCCCAGGATTGACGCTGCGGCCCTTCGGGCCTGAGGACTTTGAGATCCTGTGAGTGAAGAGCGCTTTCTTGCGGTGATCGAGACGCAGAGGGTCAAGGGGTATCTTTTTGCCTCACCGATTCTTCGCGAGACCCGGGGGGCGAGCCTCCTCCTCGATCGTCTAAACCGTCAGAAGACTCAGACGCTGCTGAAGCGAACGGGAGGCAGGCTGATCTATCTGGGCGGTGGATCGGGGAGGGCTCTCTTCCCATCGCGGGCGCAGGCGGACGATTTCGCGCGGGAGGTGGTGAACCTTTACCGCGAGGAGACGTGGAACGCCCGGGTTTCGGTGGAGGTTCTGGAACGGAATGACGGTGAGAGCTTTCCGGCCTGGGTGGCGCGGGGCGTGGCGGAATCCCGGAAGAACAAGTTGTCGCGCACGGAGGCGATCCCGCTGCTGGGGGGCCGGTGGCTCCGGCCCTGCACTTCGTGTGGGAGGGAGCCGGCGGAGTGGATCCCGAAGCCGGACGTGCAGGGGCCTCATCAGCTTTGCCGCTCCTGTCTGGCGAAGCGCGAGCAGATCCGGTCCTTCTATCGCGGAGTCAAAGGCGATCTCGACCGGCTCATCCCGATCCCTCCCGCGGCCGCGCTGCAGAGGGACTGGCCGGATTACGTGCTGACGACTTTGGCCGCGGCGGTGGAGAGAGAGCCCGGCGAGGGCACGCGCACGCTGTTGCCGAGGGACTTCAACCACATCGGCGCCCGGTCGCGCCCGCGCAATTATTTTGCTTTGATCTACGCGGACGGCAACCGGATGGGGGAGACGATCCGCGCCATGGCGGAAATCTTTCCTGGCGACGAGGAGGCGCAGCAGGCGTACTGCTCGTTCTCGGCGATCGTCGACCGCTCGACGCGCGAGGCCGCGGTCGAAGCCGTGCTGGCGGAGCTGGGAACCGAGGAGATGGAGACCGACGAGAGCGGGCCAGCCCGGTTGGTGGCCGCGGAGTTCGTGATCGCGGGCGGCGACGACCTGATCCTGGTCGTGCCGGCGCACGCGGCCCTGGGAGTGGCGGAACGCTTCATCACCGGATTTCAGAGGAAGAGCATCGAGCTCCAGGAGGAGGCGATCGCGGCGGGCGAGCTGGCGCGGCGTTTCGCCTGCGGCGGGCTGACCACCTCGGCGGGCATAGTGATCTCGCACGCCTCCTATCCGGCCTCGCAGCTCGTCGAGCTGGCGGCCGATCTAATGAAGAGCGCCAAGCGCAAGGCGGCCGATAGGGACCGCAATCCCGAAGGCCATGGCACGCTCGACTTCATGGTGGTCCATGAGTCGGGCACCGAGTCCGTGAAGGAACGGAGAAAGGAGTATGAGGGCAAGCTGCCGACCGGCCGGCCCGTCCGGCGCACGGAGCGGCCCTACACGGCCGGCGAGGTCGCGAAGCTGCGAGAGAGGATCCTGGCGCTCAAGGAGTCTGGGGTCCCGCGTGGCAAGCTCAAGGCCCTGTATGCCTCGCTTTTCCGCAGCCCGGTGGAGGCGCAGTACGAAGCGGCGCGCATCCGCGAGCGCCTAGTGGCCACGGGGAGCGACCAGCGGTCCGCGGCGCTGGGGACGCTGCTGGAAGAGCTGTGCCTGTTCCCCTTCCGGGAGAGCGAGGGCGGCTGGAGCACTCCCCTTTCGGAGCTGATCGAGATGTACGATTTCATTCATTCTCCGGAGATGGGAGCCGCCGGGCCCGCGGGTATGGAGGAGACCCTTGGCTGACCGCAAGCGGAGGTACACCTTGACGTTCCGCGCTCCGGTGGGCGTGTTCACGGGCCTGGGCATCGCCGGGCTGGTGGACCGGACGGTGGTGCGCGACGCCGCGGGCGTGCCGTTCATTCCGGGCTCGACGGTAAAAGGACGGCTGCGCTTCTTCGCCGAGCGCCTCCTGCTCTCGGGCGCTGCTCTGGGATCGTTGCGCTTCCACGGCACAGGCCAGGCGCACTGCAAGAGGGCCTCCGCAGCCTGCACGGTCTGCCACCTGTTCGGAAATCCCGCGCTTCCCTCTCTCGTGCGGGTCGGCCAGGCCACGCTTGGGAGCGGCTGGCGGTCCCGGGTCGAGGAGCTGCTCGCGGCCAATCGCAATCCGGTGGTGCGGCCGGACGTCGAGATCCGGCCCGGCATCGCGCTGTCGCGCCGGCGCCGCACCGCCCTGCCGGACCACCTCTTCCTGGACGAGACCGTGCCCGCCGGCCTCAGCTTCGAAGGGACGTTGACGTTGGACGGCGCGATCTCCGAAGAGGAAGAGGCGTTCCTAGTCGGAGTCGGATCGCTGGTCGATGCGCTGGGGGCGCGGAAGGCCACCGGCCGCGGCGCGCTCGACGGGGGCGTCCGCATCCTGGGGGTTGCGCCGTGAGACCGGTCGGCTTCGAGGTCACGCTCAAGTCCCCCGCGCTGCTGGCGAGCGCGCCTCCGGCCTCGAACCAGACGGAGACGCTACGCTTCATCCCGGGCAACAGCGTCCGCGGTATCCTGGCCCGCCGCTATCTCGACCGCGGGCACGGCGCGGAGACCGAGGAGTTCCAGCGGCTCTTCCTTTCCGGAGAGGTGTGCTACGGGTTCGCCTTCGCCGAGGGAGCGGAGGTCCTGCCGCTTTCGGCCCGGAGTTGCAAGTACGAGCCCGGCTTTCGCGGCGACGGCGGGCATGGGGCCGTGGACTTCCTGCTTCCCGGCGGGGAGGCGGACGGACGATGTCCGCACCCGAAGTGCGGTCGGCCGGTCGACTACTTCCAGGGCTTTTGGCTGCCTGGCCAACGGTGTGAGATCACAGTCCACACGCGGCTGGTGACGCGGACGGCGATCGATCCCCAGCGAGGGACGGCGCGCGCGGGCCAGCTCTACAGCCAGCGGGTGCTCTCCGAAGGCCAGAGCTTCGCCGGAACGATCGAAGCGCCGGACGACCTCGCGCCCCGGCTCGTGGAGATGCTGGAGAAAGGTTTTCCGGCGGTGCTCGGGACCGGCGGCAGCCGTGGCCAGGGCTGGGCGGAGGTGCAGGGCAGGGACGCGGCCGGCGCGGGCCTCGCTCCGGCGCGGGCCCGCTACGAGCGCTTCCTCGCCAGGGCCGGCAAGCCCGTGCTGGCGGTGACCCTGCTCACCGACGGCCTGTTCCGGGACGACTACCTGCGGGAATCGGCCATGCCTCTGCTGCGGGACCTGGCTTCCCTGAAGATCGATCCGGACGACTGGAACCCGCGGCCGGTCAGGGCCTTCATGGACCTCCGTACGATCTTCGGGTTCGACGGCTTCCCGGTCCGCCTGCCCCGCCTGCCGAGGATCGCGGTGGCGGCCGGCAGCGCCTTCCTCTACGAGGCTGTGGCAGGCCGCGAGCCCCGGATCCCGGACGGGGAGGGCGCGGGTTGGATCGGCGAGGTCAACGGCGAAGGATACGGCCGGGCGGTGCTCTGGCATCCCTTCCACCTCGATCCGGAAGGAGCCTCGGAATGACCGCGCTGCTGGAGAAAGCCCTGCGGTCGGACCGCGCGCTCGCCATGGCCGAGGAGCGCTTGATCCGGCGCGCCCGCGAGCTCTACCGGCTGGGCTTCTCGCCCGCCAACCTGGCGCCTTCCCAGATGGCGGCCGTGGGCGAGCTGCTGTGCACCGCCTCCAATCGGAAGGGCGCCCAGGCGGCGATCGAAACGTGGATGAGCAACCAGCTTAAGAAGCTGCGGGAAGAAGCCGAGCGCAAGGGCAAAAAGCCGCGCTCCTGGCTCGTGCCCCCCGGCCCCGGCGGTTCCACGGGCAGCCTGGGCGAGGAGCTGCTGGCCTGGATCAAGGACGATGCGTACCTGGGCGAGCCCCTCGCTGGGGACCTCGACCGTCTGGGAGCGCTCCGGCGGTTCTGGGAGCGACTCCACGGCTTCTATCGCTACGAGAACGAAACCGGCGGGGAGATGCCGCTCTCCGCCCTGGACCTCCAGGAGGAAGGAGGCGAGCCGCGATGACCGCCCTGAACGGGCATCACACGCTCCAGAACCGCTACCGTTTCGAGGGCCGGCTCGAGCTGGTCTCGCCGCTGCGTCTCTCGTCCGGCCGGGCGTCCGACGTGACCGACGCGCCGCTCATGCGCGACCGGGCGGGAGTGCCCTACATCCCCGGCAGCAGCCTGCGCGGCGTGATCCGTTCCGAGTTGGAAAGGATTTTAGCGGGCCTCGGCCCGGCCTCGGGCGTCCGCTCGTGCATCCTCTTCTCGGAGGACGCCAGCGCGGACGCCTGCGTCAGCGTCAATCGCAAGAAACAGGAAGAGCTTCTCGCAGAGCCGGAAGACAAGGCGCTCCTGTATCTCGACAAGC
>DASWME010000388.1:0-9350 GCA_036399915.1 Thermoanaerobaculia bacterium | reverse complement strand
CGAGCGGATCGTCCAGGGCTGGGCCATGAAACGCGCTCCGGCGCCGGCCGTTCCCGCCGTCGACCTGCGAGCCCGCGCCTGGTTCAATCCGGACCTCGAGAGCCGCGTCTACAACGTGCCGGCCGTGATGGGAGCCATCCTGGTGCTGGTCTGCCTGCTGTTGACCTCCCTCGCCGTCGTGCGGGAGCGCGAGATCGGCACCCTGGAGCAGCTCCTGGTGAGCCCGTTGACCCCCGGCGAGCTGATCCTCGGCAAGACCATTCCTTTCGCCGTCATCGGCCTCGTGGACCTCGCCCTGATCACCGCCGTCGCCCTCCTGTGGTTCCACGTCCCCTTCAAGGGGAGCGCCCTGCTGCTGCTCCTTGCGAGCATCGTCTACATCCTCTCGGCCCTGGGGGTGGGGCTCTTCATCTCCACCATCTCGCGGACGCAGCAGGAAGCCTTCATGGCGGTCTTCCTCGTCTTCATGCCGACCATGCTCCTCTCCGGCTTCATGTTCCCGGTCAGCAGCATGCCGCCCCTGTTCCGCTGGCTGACCCTCGCCAACCCGATGCGGCACTACCTGGAGATCGTGCGCGGCATCTTCCTCAAGGGCGCGGGCTTCGGCGCCCTCTGGCACCAGTTCCTCGCCCTCTTCCTCATGGGCGTGGGCGTCCTCTGGCTGGCGGCGGACCGCTTCCGGCGACGGGCGGGGGGATAGACCGATCCCCAGGACCTCTTGAATCGGGCCGGTGCCGGCCCCGGTGGCGCGCATCACGCCTCATGAGCGATGGCGGCGGGATCGGCCGGACAGCCCGCCGGACCGCCCTCGTTTCCGGGAGTGGTAGAATGGAAGGTCGTGAAATGAAAGAACGCGGCTCAGCACTCTTGAGGAGAGGAGCCCTTCATCAAGGAGATCCCCATGCGCTCGCGATTCCTTTCCGCCCTGCCCCTGCTGGTCATCGCCTGGCTGGCGGCCGGAGCCGCTTTCGCTGAAGGCCGCTGGCCCTCTCTCAACGAGCAGCTCGCCCGCGACCGGGTTCCGGCCGGCAGCGCCCTCGCCAAGCTCATCGCCGAGAACCAGGAGTTCCAGCTCCTGCGGCCCGCGGAGGCGCGCGACAAGCTCGGCATCCCCCCCTGGCTGCGCGTCCTGTGGCGCAAGCAGCACCCGGAGCTGGACTACTCCGGCGGCGATCCCACGGGCGGCTATCCGCTGGCGCTGCGGGACGTGCACGAGTGGATGGTGAGCCACCCGGACCTCAAGCCGGGCAGGCCCGAGCCGGACAGTCCGCTTGAGGCGGAAGCCAAGGCGTCGAGCGCCGACTCCGATCTGGCGATGGGCGGACCGCAGACGGGCTTCCGCTCCGAGTCGGACATCCGGGTCAACTACTGGGACCCCAGCCAGATCGTTGCCAGCTCCAACAACCTAGGGGCCACCGGCCGCATGGCCATGTACTACTCCCACGACGGCGGCCAGACCTGGAAGCTGTCCAACCTGGCGCTGAGCGAGGGGGACAGCTTCCAGTCCGACCCCACCGTGGAATGGACCTCGGACGGCACGGCCTGGACGGTGGCCATCGGCGTCGTCACCCCTCCCCTCAGGCTGACGCTGCGCACCTGGAGGTCGTCCGACGGTGGCGCCACCTGGGAGGAGGAGGAGGACGGCATCGTCTCCGGCGCCCAGACCATCGCCGACCGGCAGGTCCTGTGGACCGACCACAGCGACCGCTCGCCGTTCAAGGACCGCATGTACGCCATCTGGCACAACGGCCGTCCGGTGTTCATGAACAAGCGCAGCGGGCCGGACGGCTCCTGGGGGGAGCCGGTCCAGGTGAGCGGCGCGGAGACCTTCGGCACCGGCATCGGTCCGGACGTCAAGACCAACGCCGCCGGCCACGTCTTCGGCTTCTGGCCGGACACCGGCAGCCGCCGGATCTTCGTCGTCCGCTCCACCGACGGCGGCAAGACCTTCTCCAAGCCGACCGTCGTCGCCAACACCTACGGCGCGTTCAACTTCGGCATCCCGGCCCAGAACAGCCGGGGCGCGGCGCTCTACGTCACCGCCGGCGCCTTCCTGAGCGGCCGCAAGAGCATGGTCTACGCCGCGTGGACGGATGTGACGGGCGCTCCGGGCTGCCGCACGCCGTTCGACGATCCGTTCACCAACGTCGACTCGCCGTGCAAGACGCGCATCTGGTTCTCCCGCTCCACCACCGGCGGCCTGCGCTGGAGCAAGCCCCTGATGATCAACAACGCGCCCACGAAGAACGACCAGTTCCACGCCTCGATGGTGGTGGACCAGGCCACGGGGGCCATCGGCATCATCTACTACGACACGGCGGGGGAGGAGCGGACCAAGGTCAACGTCTGGTACCAGTCGTCCTTCGACGGCGGCGTGCGGTGGAGCGCTCCCCTGCGGATCTCCTCGGCTCCCAGCGACAACACGAACGCCACCGCCACCGGCTTCCAGTTCGGCGACTACAACGGCTTCTCGGGGATCGCCGGGACCTTCTTCCCCTCCTGGAGCGACCACCGCGGGTTCCGCGATGAGATCTGGACCGCGAAGATCACCGACACCAAGAGCCTGACCTGCAAGACCACCGACCTGTTCGCCGACGGCGTGGGCACGGGCGCGGCCAGCGTCGCCGTTCCCAGCGGCGCCACCGAGACCCGCCTCGCCTTCTGGCACCGGCGCCAGTTCGCCAGCGGGCGTAACGGCGGCTCGCTCAAGGTCTCGGTCGACGGCGGTCCGGCGCTGTCCGTGCCCGCCTCGGCCATCCTCTCGGGAGCCGGCTACGGCGAGGCGGACGAGGCCCTCTTCAAGGGCAGGGACCGCCATCCCGTGAGCACCGTGGTGGACCTCGACGCGGTCTGCAGCGCCGCCACCGGCGCCGGCTGCGCGGGCCGCTCGCTGCGGCTCCTCTTCTCGGCCGGCGACCTGCCCGCGGAGAAGGCCGACCGCTGGCTGCTCGACGAGGTGGCGGTCACGGCGTGCACGCCGTAGAGGGCCTTTTTAGAAGGCTTGCCCGCTCGACCTCACCCCCGCCCCTCTCCTAAAGGAGAGGGGAGAAAAACGTCCAGTCTCTTCAAGCCCCTCTCCTTTGGGAGAGGGGTTGGGGTGAGGTCGCACTGGCAGGACGCTGCGAGGCGCGGGACGCCTCCCATACCCCTGGGATAAGCTCCCAAGGGAGATTCCAACCATGGGCGCAAAGGCGACGATGCGAGCGATGGTCCTGCCGCGGCTCGGTCCCCTGGAGAAGAACCCCGAGCCCCTGGCGCCCACGGAGCTGCCGGTGCCGGAGCCGCGCGAGGGGGAGGTCCGCATCCGGATCGCGGCCTGCGGCGTCTGCCACACGGAGCTCGACGAGATCGAGGGGCGCACGCCCCCGCCGCGCCTGCCGGTCGTGCCCGGCCACCAGGTGGTGGGGCGGGTGGACGCCTTAGGCCCCGGCGTCGAGGGCCTGCGCGAGGGCGACCGCGCCGGCGTCGCCTGGATCTACTCGGCCTGCGGCCGCTGCAAGTACTGCCGCCGCGGCAGCGAGAACCTCTGCCGCTGGTTCGCGGCCACCGGCCGGGACGCCGACGGCGGCTACGCCGAGGCCATGACCGTGCCGGCGGCGTTCGCCCATCTCATCCCCGAGGTCTTCTCGGACGTCGAAGCCGCGCCCCTGCTCTGCGCCGGCGCCATCGGCTACCGCTCGCTGAAGCTCACCCGCCTCAAGGACGGGGAGAACCTCGGCCTGATGGGGTTCGGCGCCTCCGCCCATCTGGTCCTCAAGATGGTGCGGCACCACTATCCCCACACCCGGGTCTTTGTCTTCGCCCGCAGCGAAGCGGAGAGGGCGTTCGCGCGCGAGCTGGGCGCCCTCTGGGCCGGCGACGTCCAACAGGAATCGCCCGAGAAGCTGGCCGCCGTCATCGACACCACGCCCGCCTGGCAGCCGGTGGTCGAGGCCTTGAAGAACCTGGAGCCCGAGGGCCGGCTGGTCGTCAACGCCATCCGCAAGGAGGAGCGCGACAAGGACGCCCTGCTCCGCCTCGATTACCCCCGCCACCTGTGGCTGGAGAAGGAGGTCAAGAGCGTCGCCAACGTGGCGAGGAGCGACGTGCGGGAATTCCTCGCCCTGGCCGCCGGGATCCCCCTCCGGCCGGAGACGCAGGAGTTTCCGCTGGAGGCGGCCAACGAGGCGCTGCGCGAGCTCAAGGCGCGGAAGATCCGGGGGGCCAAGGTGCTGCGGATCGGAGGATCGTGGGAGGACCGCTAGGCTGCGCTGGCCGCCGACCACCGCGGCTACGAGGGTGGGGCGCCACATGCCGCGGGAGGTGGGTGCAGGCGCACGATCACCACCCCAGGACCGCGATATCCGGGGCCGAAGAAGCCCCGCAAGGAGTCGCTCTCGAACAGGGCGCGCCGCTCCTCCAGGTAGGGGCGGTCCAGAATCAGGGTGTTGACACCCAGGCCGAATGCCATCATGCAAAGGAGGCGATCGGAAGGAAAGTTCTGGTCCATGTCCACCTGGAACGTACCGTACCCGGAGGGAAAGTAGCCCGAGTAGCCGTTGAGCAGAGGCCGATGGTGGTCGATCTGGGCGAACATCCGCCACGCCTCCACCTCGTAGTCGGAGACGTGCAGCCCACGCGGCAGCGGGACGTGCGCCACGATCAGCTTCCCCGGCTGCTCGCGCAACCAGCTCGTCCAGGCGGTGCGCGGGGTCGCGGGGGTCGGCACCAGGACGCCAGGAGACGCAAGGTTCTCGGTTGCCGCCAGGACCCCCAGGGCGAGAGCGAGAATCCTGCCGGCGCTGCCGCGCCAGGAGGCGAGACGGGCCAGGGCCAGCGCGGCCAACGCCGCGAGCACCGCCTGGGAGATCGCCACGGCGCGGAAAGGGCTGCGCAGGGTGCGGAAGCCTGGCACCACCTCCCGCAGACTGGCGAAGGGCCGCCAATTCCCGATCCTCAGGTTGAGACCGAGCGCGAGAAGCCCGCCACCCGCGGCGCAGGCGAGGAGGCAGATGATCCAGAGCCTCCGCTCCCCCTGGCGCCAACCCAGCCAGGCTCCCGCCGCCCCCAGACCGAGAAGGAGAAAGCCGGGGAAGAGCCCCCCCGTATCCCCCGCATAGGAGTCCTCGCGGGGCGGAAACGCGAGGCGGGAGGAGCTGGGCCGGGTCGTGAAGTCCCGGGCCTGGGCCGAGAGGGCCGCCACAACCTCCTCGGATCGCTTGAACCCGTACTTCTCATGGAAGGAGCTGACCGTGCTGGCGATGGGCGAGAGCACGATGGCCCCGAGGATCGCCAGAGCACCGAGCGTCGCGACCGGCCGGATACGGAACCTTTGCTCCCCCAACGCCACGAGCCCCGCCAGGAGAAGAAAAGGGAGGCTCAGGAGCGCCATCTGCTCCCCCGCGAGGAACTGCACGGCGAACGACAGGACCGCCAGCGCGGCGGGTCGCCACCCGCCTTCCTCCCCAAAGCGAACCAGGGCTGCGAGCGCCCAGATCGTGCCGAAGAGGGGGAGCACGGGGAGCACCCCCAGGACCTTGGCGGTATAGGGGAGGGTGACGCCGGCGAGCGCCGCGAGGAGGGCCGCGCCGCGTGGCGCACCGAGCGCCCGCGCCAGGCTCCTGGTGGCGAGACCGTTGCAGACCAGGGTGAGCAGAATCGCCAGGTTGTAGATCGCGGCCGGCGGAGCCCCCATCCACCAGAGAGGCGAGAGGGTGACCCCTTGCAGGAGCAAGGGCTCCGAGAAGGTGAAGGTCCCTTCGAGCGGATGGAAGATGGGAGCGTTCCAGAGCCCGCGAAAGCCGTGCGGCACGCGATCCGCGTCCCACCACAAGGTCCACAGATTGAACAGCGGGACGGTCGTCTCATGCTCGGTCCCCAACGGCAGAGCGCTGGCGATGGAAGGCAGGAGGGGCCAGGTGGCCGCGATGGCCGCCAGCAGGCAGAGGACGAGAGGGACCAGGCGGTGCGGCAGGCGATGGAAGGTCATAGAGAAAGGGGCTCCAGGTGCGCCGGTGGGACCTCGTTGCCACACCGGCGCACGCTGGATTCAGACGAGAAAGACTACTACTGCTCGGGGAACTCGGCGAGGGTCCGCTCCACGTCGGAGAGCACGTTCGGCAGGCTGGCGCCCGCGAGGTCCGCGGCGAAGCCCTTCTCGGCCGCCGGAACCAATCCGTTGCGGGTCACTTGATAGCGGCCTTCCGGGGAGACCACCAGATAGGTGCCGTCCTCGCGCGGGGTCAGGAACAGCAGGTAGCGGTGGCCCACCTTGTAGCTCGGGTCCTCGTCGAACCGGTTGGCGTCGTTGCCGTTCTGGAAGAGAACGAAGGAGTCGCCGGCGCGGAGAGAGCCCTTCTGGCTGCGCTTGACGGTGAAGTGCACCCGCTGCGAGGGGATGCTGCCCTCATCGCCGATCTCGATGGGGTCGCCCTCGGTCACGTAGTCCACCGTCGCGACGACGACCTCGCTCGCCATACGGGTGGCCTGGCCAAGAGTGCGGGGGTGGTTGGCCCAGAAAGCGTGGATGCGGGGCGTGTCCACCTCGGGGCCAACGAGCGAGTGCTCGAGCGTCTTGTTGGCGTACATCGAGCCGATGTCGTTGACGTTGTGGGAGACCGGCCTGTAGTGGGTGGCGACGTCGTACCAGTAGCCAGCGCCCATGCAGCCGCCGTCATTGGAGTGATCGAGGCCGAAGCCGTGGCCGATCTCCTGGCAGTGGACGCCGCGGGCGGAGACCGAGGTCGACGAGATGTAGTAGGTGTTGAGCTGATCGGTCGCCCGGATGATGTTACAACCGCTGTAGTTGGTGATGCGGGCGAGACCGGCCCAACCGGTGGGGCCGGAGTTGGCGTTGAAGACATAGATCTCCTCGCCCGAGCTGACCAAGGTGATATTGAGGATGGTCATGCTGTTCCAATCGCTGATCGCCGCGCCCGCCTGGGACCCGCCTGAGGCATTGCGGATGTACACATTGCGGTCTCTCTGGATCCAGCAGCCCCACTGGTGCGCCTGCGCGGCCTGCCCCGCAAGCCCGGCGATGAGCAAAATCCCAGCCACGAAAACCGATTTCCTACTCATGATCGTTGCCTCCATCCTCGACGCTTCCACGTCAAAAAAGGTTGACTGATCGCGCCCCCCGCCAGCGACGGGCGCACTCCTCCACACACAGCTCCACCACGCCATGCGGCGGAACTGCAGAACGCCTTCTGACTTCGTCCGACTCCAGTCGGCAGCAAGAGTCGCGCGATTATCCCGCGCGCTCTGTCAAAGACACTCTGGACAGTTGGATCTCTACGACATCCCCCGCCTCTCCATCGCTCAGCGGCTTGTTCCAGAGGGCTTCCACCTTCCCCTCGGGAGAAAGCACCACCGTGAGCGGGACCTCGAAGCAGAGCGCCACGGCGCCAGCCAAGAAGGCCAGTGCCAGCGCGATGCAGGCGAGGAGCGATGTTCGGCGGTTCGAGTTCATTCTTGATCTTTGCTCTCATATTTTGGGGTGCTTCATCACCCCCAAAGCGAGCCGGGTTCTCTGAACCTTTTTCAGGAAGCCTGAGCCTGAACTGGATTATTGATGGGTGCGCATGTATACAGACATGGACGGCGGGAGGTGTGTGGCGCAAGTCGGAGGTGGTTCGACGAGCCGGAGAGGCTCAAGGTTCGCACCCCCCGGATGATCTTCTTGCCATGCTCAGCTGGACCCAGAGTCTCGATGCTAGAATAGGAAGGCCCGGTGCCAACCGGGCACACTAGACGCATACCCCGCCGGCTGACCCGGCGGGCTTTTTAAACCAGGGTTGTAAAGTCGGGTCTCCCATGCCCCTTTGTTTCTCGAAGCGGCGCAGTGCGCCCGGCGGGGACGGCCCCCCTCTCTCCGTACGCCGGGAGCGCGCGCCCTCACCGACGACGCGATGCCGGCCGTGCTCGCGCCGGCAGTGGTGGACGGGCCGCCTCCGCTTCCACCCCGCCCGAGCCGGCGAGCTGGCTGGACGAACTGGTGAGCGGCGGCAGCGCCCTGACCTACTGCACCACCTTCTGTTGCACCTCCAACGCAAGATCCCGCAATACCCCCTCCGTGTGGGCACCCCGGCAAGGTCGAGTCCGAAACTCGTCGGACCCACGCTGCACTGCCGTTGAAGGTGCGCTACGGCAATCCTGTCGCAGGCGTTCCCCCTCTCCCGTCAGGGAGAGGGGGCCAGGGGGTGAGGCCTCGCGGGCAGACAGCCCGAACCGGAAAATCGGCGGCTGCGGAAGAGGACCCTCATGAGACGCGACATCGACATCTACTACCTCGAAATGACCTCTCCGGACGATCTCCTCCCCGCGCGGCCACCGCGGGAGGAGCTGGAGGTCCGGCAGGCGCGCATCCCCTCGCCGGAGCTCAGCCGCTTCCTCTACACCGCCGTGGGCGGCGACTGGTTCTGGATCGACCGCCTGCGCTGGACCTACGATCAATGGCTCGCCTGGGTGGACCGGCCGGAGCTCGAGACCTGGATCGGCTACGTCCAGGGCACCCCGGCCGGCTACTTCGAGCTGGAGCGGCAGCCCGGAGGCGACGTCGAGCTGGCCTACTTCGGCCTGCTGCCCCGGTTCCTCGGCCGCGGGCTCGGCGGCGCCCTGCTGACGGCCGCCGTTGAGCGCGCCTGGCGGACTGGAGCGTCCCGCGTCTGGGTCCACACCTGCTCTCTGGATGGGCCCGCGTCCCTGGCGAACTATCAGGCGCGGGGGTTCCGGCTGTACCGCCAGGAGACCGTGGCGAAGGACCTGCCGGACGAGGCGCCGGGCCCCTGGCCGGGGGCCAGGGCGTCCGGTTGACCCACCTCCAAGGCCTGCGCGCTTCCACCTCATCGTGATCTAGATCATATCACCCCTAGACAGGGGCTGTAGGCTGCGTGTATAATGCGCCGCATCAGACGTTTTCAAGGAAGGTAGCCCTCGGCGTCCATTCCGGCCGCCGATTCTTGGAAAGGAGATGAAGTATGGCTCAACCGAGACGTTATCTGAACCGCCTCAACGACTGGGAGCAGGTCGACGCCGCCGTGGCGGCCAACGCCGCCGAGCTCCCGCACCTGGAGGTGCCCCGCGCCAAGCTCAAGGGGTTGCTCGAGCAGGCCCGCAGCCTGACCGTGCAGCAGAGCACCCTGACGGCGAGCAAGCAGGCGACCTCCAAGGAGCTGCGGAAGGTGATCCGGCAGGGAGAGGCCCTGGTGGATTTCCTGCGCACCGGGGCACGCGAGCACTTCGGCACCACCAGCGAGAAGCTGGTCGAGTTCGGCGTGCAGCCGTTCCGCGGCCGGCCTCGGGCGACCGTCAGCCAGCCGCCCGAGACCCCGAAGCCGCAGACTCCGGAAGCTCCGAGCTCCACCCCCACC
>DASWME010000387.1:0-14138 GCA_036399915.1 Thermoanaerobaculia bacterium | reverse complement strand
CTGGAACTCCGGCGAAACCAGGCCCGCCTGCGCAATCTCCCCGGGCAGCGCATAGCTGGGCTCGAAGAAGTTGAACACCGTCGGCGCCCGCAGCGGTGTCTCGCCGGTGCTCAGCCCCTCTCGATCGCCCAGCCCGACGATGCGCCATCGGCCGTTGCGAGGGCTGGCATTCAGCGTCCGCAGCAGTCCTGCGAGGCGCACGAACGGCTCGCGCAGGTGTCCCTCGTCCGGACGGGTCGCGAGCGTCGCCGCCCGCGCCTCGTAGTCGAGGAGGATGGCGCGCAGCACCGCCTTGAGATCTCCACGGACGTGGGCTCCATTGTCGGCAAACGCTTGCCCGCAGCGGTAGACATAGGCCGGGCTGGGATTGCTGGTCACCAGCCGTTGAATCAGGAAACGGCAGAAGAACGGCCCGACGTTGGATTGGTTGAAGATGACGTCGAGTGCAGCCTCGAGGTCCGCCTGCGCGCCCTGCCCGGCCGGCAGGCCGGCGCCGTCGAGGAGGAGCTTTTCGTCGCTAGCATGATACTGAACCCACGGTTCCATCGGAATGCGGAAATTGCGCTGCGGGCGGAAGAAACGCCGCGGGTCGTCATGGTTCTGGCCGCCCAGCGTCCAGCCGGTGAAGGCGCGCGCGAAGGCCTTCACCACCTCCTGGTCGTAGGTCGGGATCGGCTGATTGGCGGCATCCAGGCGCAGCGTGCCGTCGGGGTGGAGCTCGTAGAGGCCGATCGAGAAGAGCTGCAGGATCTCGCGGGCGTAGTTCTCGTTGGGGTTGAGCCCCAACTCGGGGATCGCCTTGCTGCTCCCCGCCATGTCGAGGTAGACCCCCATCGTGGGGCTGAGCGTCACCGCCTCCAGCAGATCGCGGAAGTTGCCGAAGGCGTGCTGCGACAGCAGATCGAGGTACGCCGCCAGGCCGGCCGGGTTGTTGCGCACGTCGGCGTCGCGGTCGGAGACGACGAAGAGCTCGGAGAGCGCGAAGGTGACGCGCTGGCGAAGCTGGTCGGGTCCCTGGACGGCCTGGCTGGCGAAGGACTCCCGCACCAGGCTGGGATTAGGGTCCTCGCCCGGCCCCAGTTGGCTGACCAGCTGATCGTAGGTGGCCAGGTGGGAGACCACCGGCATGGCGAACTGCTCGTCGAGCCAGCGCGAGAAGCCCTTCGCCTGAAGGGCCTCGACCTCGCCCGGACGCGGCCCATAGGTGGCCTGGAAGAGGAAGCGCGCAGCGTCGTCCTGGCTGGGAGTTCCCCCTGGGAGAGGCGGCGGCGCCGGCGGCGGCGTGAAGGTCTGGCTGCCGCTCGACTGGCGGAAGAAGCCTTTGATCTCCCCCGCCGGGTAGAGGGCGGTGTGGAGGTTCAGGTAGCACTCGCCGCCGCGCAGCGCGGCGAGGATCTCCGCCGTGTCGAAGGTGCCGGCCGGCACGATCCGCCAGACCCGCGACCCGTCGGCCTGCGGCGGCGCCGTGTCGACGTCGAAGAGGATCGTCCCGTCGGCGGCGTGGATGTGCTGGCTGGTGATCGGGCCGGTGAGGCCGGAGTAGGAGAAGCGCAGCACCGCGGCGCTCTGGTCCTGCGTCAGGGTCAGGATCGAGGAGCCGGAGCCGCCGCTCGCCGCGCCGCTCTGCGGGGTGAGCGTGGCGAGGAAGAGCGTGCCGCCGGTCTCGGACGGCGGCGGCGGTGGCCCGCTGACCTTGTAGACGCCGGAGGTGACGGTGCTCGCCTTGAGGCCCTTCTTGTAGGCGAACGCCTTGAGGGTCGTCGTGGCGGTGAGCTGGACCGGCCCCTTGTAGACCGGGCTCGTCTTGCGCGACGGGTTGGACCCGTCGGTCGTGTAGTAGATCGTCGCGCCGGCCGTGGCGGTGGTGATGGTGACCGCGAGCGGCGCCGCGTGCGTCCCCGGCGGGGGAGCGAAGACCGGCGCTGCGACTGCGCCCTTGGCCGCCGCGGCCGCAAGGTCCAAGGGACCCTGATGCTGGTGGGCGTCCTGCGCCAGCGCCGGCACCGCCAACCAGAGTAGACCCGCCAGCAAAGCTCCGCCTCGACGTCCCATGGTGCGCCTCCGATCTCGCTGCACCGATCCGGGTGCTGCTGGCTAGTGTAACCCCCGGGGCGGCGATTTCCTGCGGGGGAAGTCAGAGCGGCATTCGAGGTCTCTCGGCGGGCACTCCTCCGCTTGCGCAATACAGATATTATATGTATCATGCGCCATGCATGTCGAGTTCGATCCGAACAAAGCCGCCGCCAACCTGAGAAAGCACGGAGTGCCGCTCGATGAAGCAGTGGGAAGCCTGCTCGATCCGTTGGCGTTGGTGCGCGAAGACGAAGATGCCGAGGGCGAAGCTCGTTTCGTGTTGGTGGGCATGTCCCGCGAAGGGCGGCTGCTGACGGTGTGCTACACGCTGCGCGACGAGGAGGGGACGATTCGGCTGATTTCGGCCCGGAGGGCCACGAGAAAAGAGGAGCGACAGTATGCGCAAGGAGTATGATTTCACCGGCGCCAAGCGCGCCAAGGACGTACCCCATCTGGCCAAGCTGCAAGCGGAAGTGGCCAGAGGCAAGACCCGCATCACGATCTTCATTGATGACGACGTGTTGGCGGCTTTCCGAGCCCGCGCCGAGCGTGAGGGTACGGGCTACCAGACACTCATCAATGCCGCCTTGCGTGCGGCGATGGCGCCGGAGTCTGCGCCGGTCACTATCGAGGCACTGCGCCAAGTGCTGCGCGAAGAGCTGCAGTCCCGTTGATCGGTTGCCCTCGCGGAGCTCGCGGCCGGACCCGCGGAGCCGGGGCAGCCGTCTCAGTCCAGAAACACGACGTTGACGGCGGCGCGCGACTGCGCCTCGGTGTTCATGAAGACCCGGTGCCACCCCTCGAGGACGATGGTCTTGTGGTCGGGATGGCGTACCCGCCCTTTGGCATAGACCTCCGGATCGCGAACCATCCGGGTCCAACCAGGCTGCTTGCGAACGTCCTCGGGAAGCGAACGAAAGGCGCCCTCGGTGATCCCGCTCGGGGCATGACGACCGTGCACGTGCACGGAGATACCGCCCCGCCGGTACACGAGATCGACGACGTGGGGCTTGGAGCCGCGCCCGCGGCTGAGCGGCTCGTTGCGCAGCAGCTCGCCGGCAGGCGGTTCGAAGTCGGCCGGCACGAAGAACCACTCGCCCTGCCGGGTGTAGGCCTCGTTGCGCCGGCGAAGCTGGCGCTCGGGCGTGACGCGCTTCTCCGCGACCTTCTCCCGCACGGACTCGGGCTGGAGCGCCCGCTTCGCGGTCATGACGTCCCGCACTCCTTCCCGTTCCGGCACCGCGCACACGAACCAGTGCCGCTCGTCATGGCCGCACAGAAACTTGGCCTTCTCCCCCTTTGGAGTGCGGGCCAGCAGCAGCAGATGGCGGTCGTCGGGCCGGAAGTCCACCACCTCGATGGAGCCGTCATCCGGGACGGCAATGTCGAAATACTCGCCCTTGCGGTCGCGCAGGACATCCAGGCGTGGCCAGCCCGTCACAACATCGCGCGACCACCGCGTATCGCGCGGCTGAAGAGGCCTGATCCTCACCCGCGCTCCCATTTCGTCGAACTTCTTCTCGATCATCTCATTCATGTGAAAGCCTCTTCCTGGAACAGAACTGGCCCGAGCAGACCGCAGTACCCGTTCGCGAGGAGTCTCAGCTTGGAAACCTATCCTGACCTCGGCTCGGAGACCCACAGAATCCCAAGAGCTTCGGTAGCGTCAGACTCTTGGGAGAGTTTATGTGAATTCACCATATTGTCAAGCCGGCGCCGGCGGCTTTTACAAGCTCTCGAAAACCTCCCGCAACCGCCCCGCCACCGGTCCCACCGGCACCTCCCGGCTGTTGATCCTCGCGACCGGCAGAACGCCGATCAGACTGTTCATCAACAGCACCTCGCTGGCCGTGGCGAGATCCTCGGGAGAGAGGGGCCACTCCTTGATCTCGCCGGCCTCCAGCAGCCGGCGGCGGACAGTTCCGGGGAGGCAGCCGTCACCCGTCGGCGGCGTGAAGACGCCATCGGGGAAGACCAGCGCGAGGTTGCTCCGCGAGCCCTCGACGAGCCGGTCGCGCTCGTTGACGAGGAGGGCCTCCCAGGCGCCTTGGGCCTCCGCTTCGCGGAGGGCGAGACGGTGCGCCTGATAGGAGAGGCTCTTCAAGCCCGCGAGCGGACCGCTGGAGTCGATCCGGTGCTGGAGGAGGAGCCGCACGGTCACGCCTTGCCGGTAAAGGTCCTCTGCCGGCGGCTTGTAAGGGACCGTGGCGATCAGGCGGGTCGGAGCCCCGAGGCAGCCACGGGTGACGGTGATCCGCATCCGCGCGACGGGTCGGGGCGCGGCCTCGGCAATCTCGAACGCTGCGCGGTGGAGTGCTTGCCGGTCCTCGGACAGCTCGATCCGGATCCGGCGCAGGCCGGCGAGCAGGCGGTCGAGGTGCGCCTCGACGTCTCGTGTCCGGCCGTCGTCCACCCTGAGGGTCTCGAAGAGGCCGTCTCCGAAGAGGAAGCCGGCGTCGTCCGGCGCGATCGCGACCTCCCCGGCGGCGACGATCCGCCCGTTCCAGTAGGAGAGGCTCACGCCGTCTCCACCGCGCCGAGGGCGGTGAGGAAGGCCCGGGCCTTGGCTGCGCTCTCCGCGAACTCTGACTCGGGATCGGAATCGGCCACGATGCCGCAGCCGGCGTGGTAGGCGACCCGCCCGCGCGCCGCGGCGGCGGTGCGGATCGCCACCGCGAGGTCGAGGTCCCCGCCCAGCGAGATCCAGCCCAGGGCCCCCATGGCCGGCCCGCGCCGCCGCTCCTCCTCGGCGGCGATCACGGCCATGGCCTGGATCTTGGGCGCGCCAGTGATCGAGGCCGGGGGGAAGGCGGCGCGCAGCAGGTCCGCCGGGGCCGTCCCCGGCCGCAGCCGCCCGCGCACGGTCGAGACCGTGTGGTGGACGGTGGGCAGGGTCATCAGCTCGGCGTGGCGCGCCATCTCGACGCTGCCGGTCTCGCAGACCCGGCCGAGGTCGTTCCTCGCCACGTCTACGATCATGGTCAGCTCGGCCCTGTCCTTCTCGCTCTCCAGCAGCTCGCGGGCGAGGGCCCGGTCCTCGCGCGGATTGGCGCCGCGCGGCCGGGTGCCCTTGATCGGCCGAGTCTCGGCCTCGCCCCCGCGCACGGCGAGGAACAGCTCCGGCGAGACCGAGAGCACGGCCCGGCCGCGCCCGAGGTCGCAGAAGGCGCCGCGCTCGGCCGGACTCGCGGCGCGCAGCCGCAGGTAGAGCGGCCAGAGATGGCGCGCCTGAAGCCGCGCCTCCAGCCGGCGGCAGAGGTTCATCTGGAAGATCTCGCCGCTCGCGATGCGCTCGACCACCCGCTCGACCGCCGCCTCGAAGCCGCTCCGGTGGGGCCGGCTGACGACTCCGTCCCTGAGGAGGCTCTCGGGGATCTCGGAGGCGCTCCGCCGGCGGGCCGCGGCGAGGAGGCGCTCGGCCTCGATCACGGGATTGGGACCCCCGGCCCCGCGCCAGGCGTCCGTCGCCTCCAGCATCCAGCTCCGCCCGTCCCAACGCAGGGCCGAGTCGTAGAGGCCCAGATGGAGGTCGGGGAGCCCGAGGTCGTCCGGCGGGGGAGGGGGGAGCGCCTCCACCTCGCCCCCCAGCTCGTAGCCGAGATAGCCCGCCAGGACGGCCCCGGCGCCCGCGCCGCTCCAGGCCGCGAAGGCCGCGTCCAGCAGGTCGAACCCCCCCGCTGCGAACCGGGTCTGTCCTCCTGGGCTCCTCACCGTTGCGCGGCCGTTGCGGACGGTGAGGACTGCGAAGGGTCGCGCATACAGCCGGTGCCCGCCGTCGCCGCCGTCCAGCCAGGCGAACCCGGGCTGGCCGCGAAGCTCCTCGGCGACCTGGAGGGGAGAGGGCTCGGTCTTCCCTCCGGAGCGCAGCGGCGTCTTCGAGCCGCGGGAGCCCGCGTGGGGAGGGGGGACGGCCGAGCGCAGCCGCTCGACGATCCGCTGCCGGCGCTTCTCGGGGAGCCGGTCGGACCACATGGTCAGCCGAGGGCCCGGGGAGGAGCTGGGAGAAGAGCCGGCCGGGGTCCGCGCATCCCGCCGAGTCTACAGAAATTGCGGGTTAGGATGGGGCGTGGCGACCCGCTCCCGCCCCACCCTCCTCCAGGCCCTGCGCCGCGGCCTGCGCCGCCGCTGCCCCCGGTGCGGCGAGGGGCCGCTCTTCGCCGGGTGGAACCGGCTGCACGAGCGCTGCGCGGTCTGCGGCCTCGAGTTCGAGCGGCGCTCGGGCGACACCTGGTTCTTCATGTACATGAGCACGGCGGGCCTGACCGGACTCCTCGTCGTGACCATGTTCCTGATCCGCCCGCGGGTGATCTGGATCGGCCAGCTCGTCGTCTGCGTGGCGGCGATCGTGATCATCGGGCTGTCCCTTCCGTATAGAAAGGGGATCGCCGTGGCCCTGGATTACTTCCTCGAACGAGAGGGCCCCTAGACCGGTGCGGGGAGGGTCCGGTAGGGCTCGATCTTCTCGATCGTCCAGCTCTCGCCGCCCACCTGCACCCCGTCGCCGACCTTGCGGCCCAGCAGCTCCTTGGCGAGGTCCGACTCGTAGGAGATCACGTCCTCCTCCGGCCTGCTCTCCCAGGGGCCGAGGATGGTCATCACCCGCTTGTCCGTGCCGCCGCCCAGGTGGACGCGGGTGCCGATGCGCACCTCGGAGGTGTCCACGCCGGCGGTCTCGATGAGGCGGACGCGGGTGAGTTCGGAGTTCAGCGCGGCGGCTCGGGCGTTCAAGTACTCGTGCCGCTGGCGGGCCGACTTGTACTCGAAGTTCTCGCGCAGGTCGCCCAGGGCGCGGGCTTCCGCGATGGCCTTGCGGTTGGCGGGGATCTCGACGCTCAGGATCCGCTGCAGCTCGGCCCGCTTGGCTTCCACCGACTCGGGGGTGGCGTAGAGCGCCGCCGGGCCGGTCTCCTTGCGCAGCCCCTGGAAGCGGAGCTGGATGGCGTTCGTGAGCTGCTCGCGCTGGTACGGCTCGAGGTTGGAGGCGCGGTGGACGGCGTCCTCGGCCTGGGCGGCCTGGTCCTCTGTCAGGTGGGTGAGGAGCCGCGGCACCGTGCCCCCCGATTCGGCGAGCGCCAGCAGACGCAGCCGGTAGGAGGCGAACTCGTCGCGCGCCATGCTGGAGAGGATCTGCTGCAAGAGCCGCAGCGGGTTGCGGGCGCGCATCTCCTCGTCCACGGCCGCCCGCTCGGCGAGCCAGGTGAAGGCGGCGGGATTGCGGTGCGGTTGTGCCAGCAGACCATCGAGGAAGCGCTCCAGCTCGCGGGGCGCTCCGGCGGCGAGGCCGTCGGCGAGCAGGTCCAGGGCGCGCGGATCCGTCTCCTTGCTCATCGCGTCGCGGTAGACGGCCGGCCAGTCCTCGCGGCGCTCGCGCACCATCGTGTAGGCGCGCTCGCGCAGGAGCCGGTCCTCGATCCCCGCGAAGACCTCCTGCGGATGATGGGCGAGCAGGCTCTCGGGGGACCAGTCGGCGTCCTCGTCGACCTTGGCGCCGCTGCGCTCGATGGCGAACCAGATCTCGAACGCGAGACCGGGGTCCGTGTCCACGGCCTGCTCGGCGATCGCGGCGAGGTCGGCCGCCATGCGGTCGCGCAGCCCGGCGTCGCGCGAGCCCTCGCGCCGCAGCCGCTCGATCTTCTTGCGCGGCTCGGACCTCTCGAACGCCCGCCACACCGACTCCAGGGCGTCGCCGCTGCTCTCGGCCCAGCGGTAGGTCTGGCGGGCGCCGCTGCCGCTCGCCACCACCTGCGGGTGCTTGCGCGCCGCGGTCCACCAGGCGGTCCATTGCGGCTCGGAGACGATGCCGGCAAGGACTTCGCGGATCTCGCCGGCGGTCAGCGGCCGGTCGTAGCTCTCAAGGGTGACGCGCAGCAGCTCGGGCGGGCTCAGGGCCTTGAGCGCCGCGGGGTCCTCCAGCTTGCGCCGCAGCACGTGCTCGGGGGGCAGCGGGCGCAGCAGCTTGGGCGCGGCCTTGAAGCCCACCGTCAGGCCGCGGATCCTCTCGAAGTCCACCTTGAAGCTCTCGAGCCCGAGGTTGGCTTCCACCACCCGGCCCACCCCCTTGCCCTCCATGGCCACCACCGTGCCGACGTCGAAGGCCAGCAGGCTCTCCAGCCGCTCGACCTTCTCCCAGGTCTTCGGGATGTCGCCCGGCGCGCGGTGGAGCCCCACGGCCTCGTAAAGGGCCTTGTAGATGGAGCGGTCGCCATGGAGCTTGCCGAGAGTGGCGGCGACGGTGGGGTGGAACTTCTCGGCGGGGAGGAAGAGCGCGCCGGCCCTCTTGAGGAGCTGCAGGCGGGCCGCCCAGCGGCCGCCCTCGCGGAGCTGCTCGTCGAGCAGCTCGAGCAGCGAGCGGGCCCGCGACTCCTCGCCGGTGCCGACCAGGGCGCGCGCCACGCCGACGAAGTAGTCGAGGTCCGAGGGGTCCTGGTCGAGCCGCGTCAGCCAATCGCTCTCGATCGCCTCGAAATCGCCTTTCGACAACTGGTTCTGGGTCGTTCGCGAGATCGTCATAGGGGAGGAGGAAGATACCAGATTCTACGAGCGATCACCCATGCCGCTCCCCAGCCTGCCTGCGGCGGCGGGCGCGACTCTTGCTGGGAGAGGACGGATGAACGAGTGCGCCGCGGGCGATGGGAATTTGACCCCGGGCGGGAGCGCCGCGTAAAGTTGTATGTCGCGTGCCGAAAAACGTGTCCACAAAAGAGAGAGTTCCACCCCGCAACCTCGACGCCGCCCCGGCGGACGCCACGGGCGCCAAGCGCCCGGTCCGTCAGCCGCCCTGGGAGAAGGAGGCCGGGACGGGGGAGAGCAGCTCGTTCGGCGACTGGCTCCGGCGCCAGCGCGAGATGCGCGAGATCAGCCTGCGTGACATCGCCGAGCGCACCAAAATCAGCCTTCGCTATCTCGAGGCCATGGAAGCCGACCGCTTCGACCTCCTGCCCGCGCCCATCTTTGCCAAGGGATTCCTGCGCGAGTACGCCCGCTTCGTGGGCCTCTCCCCGGACGACGTGGTCAACCACTACCTCTCGGTGCACCACCCGGAGGAGCTTTCCGGGGACCCCAAGGAAGACACCAAGATCCGGCACCGGCCGAAGCCGGTCGATCCCGGCCAGCCACCCGTGCGGCGCAACTGGAGCTACGGCCTGGTCCTCGCCCTGGCGGGGCTGGTCCTCCTCATCCTCGTGGCGATCGCCGCCTACTTCGCGGACCGGCGGCGCGAAGGGCCCAGGAGCTCCACCCAGGCGCCGCCTCCCATCGCCGCCCCGCCGCCGGCTCCGGCGGTCGTCCAGCCCACCGCCGCCCCTCCGGCGCCGGAGCCCAGCGCGCCGCTCGAGGTCTCCCTCGAATTCACCGAAGACTGCTGGGTGGAGGCGGTGATCGACGAGAAGAACCGGTTCTCGGAGCTGCGGGTGCAGGGCGAGGCGCTGCCGCTCAGGGCCGAGAAGAGCATCGTCCTCACCCTCGGCAACGCGAGCGCCGTGGACGTGCAGGTCAACGGCTACCCGCTCGACCTGGGAAAGAAGGAGGGGGAGGTGGTGCGCGATCTCCTCATCGACCTGAGCACCGTCCAGGCCTTGAAAGCGAAAAAAGAGGGCCGCTGACCTTGGCCGACAGCCAGTCGTCTCTGCTCGAGCAGATCCGCTCGGGGAACCGTCAGCTTCAGCTCCTCGCCGCCGAAGGGGTGCTCCCCCTTCCCCCGGAGAAGCTCCTCTCCCTCCAGGTCGATCTCGCCCAGGCGAGCGATCCCGAGGTGGCGGAGCGCGCGCGGCAGAGCCTGCGGAGCGTCGATCCGCGGCTCGCCCGGCCCTTCCTGGAGCGCCAGGCGGACGCGGAGGCGCTGACCTTCTTCGCCGAGGAGACCAGCCATCCGGCCCTGATCGAGGCCATCCTGCGCCGCCGCGACGTGCCGCGCCGCCTCCTGGCCGATCTCGCCCGGCGGCTGCCGCCCGACCTCCAGGAGGTCCTGCTCCTGCGCCAGGATGCCATCGTCGAGGAGCCGGTGATCCTCGAAGCCCTGGCGGAAAACCCCCGCCTCTCCAACTACTCGCAGCGGCGCATCGCCGAGTACCGCGAGCACCTGCTGCCCCGGCAGCGGAGCGGCGGGGCGGTCGCCGCGCCAACCGGGCTGCCGCCGGGGGAGATGGACGACGAGGCTCTGGAGGAGGCGATCGCCGTGGCCAGGACGGCCCCGGCCGGCGGCGAGATCGACGAGAAGAGCGGCCTCTCGGAGGGGCAGATCCGCACCCTCCCTGTCCCGGCCCGGCTCAAGCTCACCCGCGGCGCCCCGCGCGCCCTGCGCGCGATCCTGCTCCGGGACTCCAACCCCCAGGTTGCCGTTTCGGTGATCCTCAACAACAGCCTCTCCGAACAAGAAGCCGAGCAGGCGGCGTCCAACCGCTCCGTCGCCGAAGAGGTCCTGGAGACCATCGCCAAGAAGCGCGAGTGGGCCAACCGGTACAACATCGTCAAGGCCCTGGTGTGGAACCCCCGTACGCCGCTGCCGACGGCGCTGCGCCTGGTCCCCAAGCTGTCGGTGCGGGACCTGCGGGAGCTGGGCCGGGACCGCAACGTTGCCGACGCCGTGCGCTCGACAGCCCTGCGTTTGTATAGAATCAAGCAGCAATAGGACTCAGGAGATGGCCAGGGACCTCTACGCCGTCCTCGCGGTGCCGCGCAACGCCACCGAGGACCAGATCCGGCAACGCTTCCGGGAACTCGCCCGCTCCCGCCATCCCGACCGCTTCCAGGGGGAGGAGAAGGAGCGGGCCGAGCGGGACTTCCAGGAGATCACCCAGGCGTTCAACGTGCTGGTGGATTCCGAGCGGCGGCGGCGGCACGACCTGGAGCTGGTCCGTCCCGAGGAGTCGGCGCCTTGCGACCCCCGGCAGCTCCTGCGGGCCTACCTGCAGCGCGGCGTCAAGGCTTACAGGGAGAAGAACTACCTGGAGGCGGCCAGCAACTTCGACCAGGCGACGCAGGCCGATCCCAGGAGCGCTCAGGCCTGGCACCACCTGGCCCAGGCGTGCAGCCAGCAACGGAACTGGCTCTCCCGGGCCGTGACTGCCATCGAGCGGGCCTGCCAGCTCGAGCCGATGAACCCTTCGTACCTGAAGCAGGCCGGCCGCATCTACGCCCTCGCGGGCCAGACCGAGCAGGCGATCCAGTACTACCGCAAGGCGCTCCAGTGGGGCGGCGACGACCCCGCCGTGCGTCAGGCCCTGGAGGAGCTGGCCGGCCCCACCTCGCCCTCCTCCCGCCGGGGCCTCTTCGGGAAGGCTGGCTGATGCTGCGCGTCAAGGCCTGCGGACTCTCCGACGTGGGGCTCACCCGGGCCCACAACGAGGATTACTTCGAGATCGATCCGCAGCACAGGCTCTACGTGGTGGCCGACGGCATGGGCGGCCACAGCCACGGCGAGGTGGCGGCCCAGATCGCCGTCAACTCCATCCGCGACTTCATCGTCAAGACTGCGGACCGCGACACCACCTGGCCGTTCGGCATGGACTCGCGGCTCTCGCGCCACTCGAACCTGCTCAAGATGGCGGTGCGGATGGCCCACGACCACGTCCTGCGCGCCATCAGCAAGGACGGCTCGCTCTACGGCATGGGGACGACCGTGGTCGGGCTCCTGCTCTCGGGCTCCGTCGCCGCCGTGGCCCATGTGGGGGACAGCCGCGCCTACCGCCTGCGCGACGGCCGGCTCGAGCAGCTCACCCAGGACCACACCTGGGTCAACGAGCAGGTGGTGGCCGGCTTCCTCTCCAGGGAGCAGGCCCGCTCGCACCCGCTCAAGAACGTCGTCACCCGCGCTCTGGGCGGGGAGAGCGAAGTGCTGGTGGACGTGCGGGAGGTCGAGGTGCAGCCGGGAGACCTCTACCTCCTCTGCTCGGACGGCCTGACCGGCATGCTCTCCGACACCGACATCCGCGACCGCCTCGCCTCCGGCCGCAGCCTGCCCGAGATCTGCCGGACCCTCATCAACGACTCCAACGCCCGTGGCGGCATCGACAACATCACCGTCGTGCTGCTGTCCGCCGAGGAAGACGGGGCGGGCGAGGAGGAGGAGGGCGAGGCGACGCGGTAGGGCGCCCCCCCGATCCCGCCGGTCTCCTGACCCTCAGCGTCCGCCGTGCCTGATCACATCAGCGAGACGGCTCTCTGCAGGAACCAGAAAGTGGCCAGCGTGCCGATTCCGTAGGCTGGTACGGCCTTGGCCCATTGCGGCCAGACGACGGGTACCCTGCGGATGGCTGCGGCGACGAGGAGCACGGCGCCGACGAAGGCGAGCTGGCCCAGCTCGATCCCGACGTTGAAGGAGAAGAGCGCCAGCGGGATCTCCGCCGTGGGCAGGCCGACTTCGGCCAGGGCTCCGGCAAAGCCAAGACCGTGCAGCAGGCCAAAGCCGGCGGCGACCGCCCAAGGGGCTCTCTGCGTCAGCGTCCGCTTGCCTTGGCGCACGCTGGTGAGCTCGACCGCGAGGAAGTAGATGCTGAGAGCGATGGCGGCCTCGATCGGGGCCTGCGGCACGTGCACCACTCCCAGCGAAGCCAGGGCGAGCGTGACACTGTGGCCGGCGGTGAAGGAGGTGATCGTCCACGCCAGCGATCTTCCCCAGCCGACGAGCAGCACCAGGGCCAGCACGAAGAGGAGGTGATCCCAGCCGAGCAGGATGTGCTCGACTCCCAGCGCGGCGTAGTCCTTGAAGACCCCGGTACGGCTGCTGTCGGCGTCGATCGTGAAGCTGGGCGCTTCGGCCTTGAGCACGTGCCGGATCCGGCGGCCGTCGCGCAGGGTGATGCGCAGGAGCACGTCGGCCTGGCTGCTGGCGATGCCCTCGACTCCCACCGACTTGCCCGCCAGGCCTCCCGGACACCGCATCCGCCAGCGGGCGCGGAGCCCGGTGCCCTCTTTCTGCACCACCGGATCGCCGATGCCTTCGCACTCGACGGGCAACACCGGACGGAGCTGGCTGCCCTGCACCCGCACCGCCGGCTGCTTCCACCTCACCGCGGCTTCATCGGCCGAACGCTCCTCGATCTCGAGCAGGGCAGGCGCGAACTGGTGCGCCAGCGCCGGGGCGGCGGCGGCGAGGGTGAGGACCCACACGAGCAGTCCGAGCCGAGGCCGATCCGTCACGAAGTCCTCCCCGGCACGACGATCTCGAACTCGGCGCGCAGCTCGCGCAGCCGCAGCCTGAGCCAATCGTCGGCCAGCTTCTGGAGCAGTGCCTGCTCGACCTGATCCCGCACGGCCGCGAGCGGCAGGACGCGGGCCTCCTGGTACTCGTGGACCCAGACCAGATGGTGCCCGTAGTTCGAGGGGATCGGCTCCGACCAGCCCCCAGGCCGCAGCTTCATGACCGCAGCGGCGAAGTCGCTGCCGAGCTCCGACTGCAGGCCCTGCTCGGTCTGCAGCGCCAGGTGCACCGGCGCCGGCGTCTCGTCGGCGAGCGCCAGCGCGGCCTCGAAGTCGAGCTTCTCCGCCCGGATCCGCGCCAGCAGCCGGCGGGCCCTCGCTTCCGAGTCCGCATGCACGAAGCCATTGACCGCCACCTGCGAGACGCGGATGAGCGCCGGCCGGGTGAACTCCGAGGCGTGAGCGGCGTAGAACTGCTCGACGATCCCCGGCGCCGGCTTCTGCAGCAGCACGACGCTGCGGATCAGCCGCCTGGCGCTGTCGACCAGGATGCGCCGCACCACCAGGTCACCCTCGTGCAGGCCGAGCTCCATGGCCGCTCTGGCCTTGCCGGCCTGGGTCGCCTCGTGCGGATTGGCCTCGACGAAGTCGGCGATCTGCGCCAGGCGCGCCTGGGCGGCGGAGTTCTCTTGCATGCCGAGGGCGAGCGCGTACTGGTAGAGAACCTCGTCGCCGATCTGCATGTCGATCATCTGCTCCCACTCGCGCCGCGTGGGCCCGCGGCCGGTGTCGGCGACGAAATCCTTGAGCATCGCCTCGAGGCGATGGGCGGGGATCTCGATGCGCTTCTTCCGCGGCAGGAGGGCCCCGCCCCCGAGGTCGGCGATGCCGAAGAGCAGGGCCCCGAGCGCCAGCATGTGCAGCGCCGG
>DASWME010000386.1:0-50717 GCA_036399915.1 Thermoanaerobaculia bacterium | reverse complement strand
CTGACCCTCCAGGCCGTACGTCAACCCGAGCCCCCAGGCTCCGCGGAGGGCTGGACGCTCAGCCTGTCGGGGTTCAAGGTGACTCTCGAGCGCGACCCGGTGCCGGAGGGCGAGGGACCGCGCACCTTCCGGTTGCAGTCCGCCGAGGTCGCCGAGTTGGCCGGTCAGCTCGCGGCAGCCCGCCTCGAAGAGCTGCCGGTCAACCTCTGGGCTCCCGAGTACACCGATCTGGAGATCCGAGTCCTCAACCACAGGCGCTCGCTCCAGGCCCGGCAGTTCGCGGGGATGACCCCTGCCACGCACGGCGAAAGCCAGCAGCGGTTCGATCGCCTCTGGGAGACGGTGGACGCCCTGCACCGCCGGTTGGCGACTGGGGATGGACCCGGAGCCTGAAGCAAGACGAGGAGGTTTTCTCCATGGAGCCTTCCTGGCCGGCTCCGCTGGCTCGGGCTTGACCTGGTCGTGCTGGGCGATTAGACTGGCCGACCGGTAAGTCATGAACCCACAGACAGTTGCGAACACGATGAAACGGTTGATTCAAAGCATCTCCCGTTTCCAGGGAAGGGTCCGTCGTGTATTCCTGCCGCAGGTTCGTTGCGGATGGAACCATACGTCCCACAGAGGGGAGACAAGGAGGTCTTCATGAAGCGTCTCGTTGGGTTGGGTGTGATCGCGTTGGTGCTGGCGGCGATCCCAGGCTTCGCCGCCCCGCCGGACTTCGACTTCGCATTGGGGCCGCAGGCCAACCCGGAAACGGTTGGCACCCCACGGGATCCGGGCGCCCGCGCCGCGGAGATGCGGGTGCTGCAGGAGCGGTTGGCCGCCGGCCAGGTCAGGCAGGCGCTGAGTCAACCGATCATGGTCCGGCTCACCGCGGCCGAGCGCCACCAGATCGACGACACCGCCCGTGTTGAGAGGAAGTACAGGGTTGGGGTGGCCAAGCCGGTAGGAACCACCATTGACTTCTCCCCCGCCCGCTCGCTCGGCAAGCGCGTCGCCGGCCTGGGCCTGGGCGCTGCCCGCGGCACCGGCAACGACGGCTTCGTCTGGACCGCCGCGGTGCAGGTCCCCGGCGCCACCGCCCTCCGCCTCCACCTCACCGGCGTCGACCTGCCGCCCGGGGCCGAGCTCTACGTCTACAACCTCGCGGGCCAGGCCTTCGGCCCCTACACCGGCCGCGGCCCGCTCGGCGACGGCGTCCTGCACACCAATACGGTCTTCGGCGAGAAGCTGCTGCTCCAGGTCCACTCGCCGGCGGGCGCCGAGCGCGCCCCGCAGTTGACCCTCGCGCAGGTCGGCGTTATGGGCGCCCGCTTCGTCGCCCCGCGCTTCGGGCCTCAGGGCGTGTTCGACCTCAACGATCTCAATGCTCTCGCCAAGGCGAGCAACCTCTGCTCAAGGAATGCCGACTGCGTGGTCAACGCGGCCTGCCAGTCGAGCACCGCTGTCAACACGGCCAAGGATGCGGTGGCCAGCATCCTCTTCCTCTCCGGAGCTTCCTACTACATCTGCACCGGCGGCCTGATCGCGGACACCGTCACCACCTCGGTGATCCCGTACTTCCTCACCGCCCACCACTGCATCAGCAGCAGCGGCGAAGCCTCCAGCCTGGAGACTTACTTCGACTACGCCACCACCTGCAGCAACCCGAACTGCACGCAGCCCTACAACAACACCGGGGAGACCGTCGGCTCCACCATCAAGGCCACCGGCTCGTCCAGCGACTACTCGCTGCTGCAGCTCTCGTCGGCGCCGACGACGCCCGACGGGGTCGCCACCTACCTGGGCTGGCTGAGCACGGCGGTCGCCAACACCAACAACCTGGGGCTCTACCGCATCAGCCACCCCCAGGGCTCGCCCCAGGCCTATTCAGAAGGGGTGGTCGACGTCAACAAGACCACCTGCCGCAGCTTGCCGCGCGGCTCGTTCATCTACAGCCGGGACACCCTGGGCGCCACCGAGGGCGGCAGCAGCGGCTCGCCGGTGGTCAACGGCTCGGGCCAGATCGTCGGCCAGCTCTATGGCGCCTGCGGCTTCAATCTCAACGACGTCTGCGACGCCGCGAGCAATGCCACGGTCGACGGCGCCTTCGCAGCCTCCTACCCGGCCTTGGCGCCCTTCCTGAATCCGGGCGGCGGCGGCTCCTGCAGCCCGCAAGGTGCGAGCTGCAGCAGCAACAGCCAGTGCTGCTCGAACAGTTGCAAGGGAAAGCCGGGGGCGCAGACCTGCAAGTGAGCGTGAGCTGAGCGCCGGCTCTACCGGGGGGGACCCTCGCCCGAGGGTCCCTTTTCTATTTCCGGCCGCCAACGGGGTGTCACGGATTGTCTTCGGTGCGCACCCTGTTCTTTCGGGGGAACGGGTCAACATATTCAAGAACCAACAAGGTGTGAGGGCATTTTTCTTGCCCCACATGGGGCCGCTCCATACATCTCGCCGGAGTGGCGGGATGAAACCGTGAATCCCTCACAGGGGGGAAACAAGGAGGTCTTCATGAAGCGTCTCGTTTGGTTGGGTGTCCTGGTGTTGGCTCTGGCCGCCATTCCGGTCGGTGCCTCGACTTTCCTGGCGATGAGCCGCGGAGAGCTGGTGGCCCAGTCGGACGCGGTCGTCCAGGGGAGGGTGCTCAAGGTGAACTCGTTCTGGACCCCGTCGGGCCGTGTCATCGCGACCGAGGCCCTGGTCCAGGTCGAGGAGACGGTCAAGGGCAAGGCGCCCGGCGTGGTCGTGGTCCGCACGTTCGGCGGCACGGTCGGCGGGTTCACGATCGAGGCCCACGGCTTCCCGAAGTTCGCCGTCAACGATCACGTCCTGCTCTTCCTTCATGGCGCCAATGACACGGCCGAGGTGACCGGCTACCAGTTGGGGCACTATCGGGTCATCCGCGACAAGGCCGGGGTGGAGATGGCGGTGCCGACGTTCGACGCGAACCTGGTCGGCCGTGACGGCCGTCCCGCGGCTGCCCCCAAGGCCATGCGGCTCGACGCGCTCAAAGACCTGATCCGGGCCGAGGCGGAGAAGCCTGGCACCGGCCGTATCGCCAACTAGCTCTTCCGGATGAGGTGAGATAAACCATGATGAACCGCAAGTCTTCGCTTCCCGTCTTCATCGTTCTCGCCGCCCTCCTGGTGAGCTCGGCCTCCGCGTACGTCCTCCTCTCTCCGCGGCGCACCTGGGACACCGCGGTCAACATCACCGTCGACAACCGCGGCAACTCGACCATCACCGACAGCGACGGCGGCGCCTCCAGGGTCGTCAGCGCCATCACCGCCAACGTGGCGTGGAACGGCGCCGGCACCGGCACTCGCGTCACCGCCCAGAAGGGATCGGTGGCGAGCTTCGCGCTCGGCGATCGCGTCGTCATGCTGAACTTCCGCGATCCCATCCATGCGTGCACCGGCAACTGCCTGGCCGCGACGTTCACCGGCTACTACGAGCAGCGCGCCGACGGCACCTACCGCATCTACGACGCCGACATCGTGACCAACACCCGCAACCCCCTCACCTCCACCGGTGAGCCGGACGGCTGCTCGGGCGAGTACTACGTCGAGGGGATCATGGTCCATGAGGTCGGACACGTGCTGGGCCTCGGCCACACCAACGTCTCCGGCGCCACGATGTATCCCTCCGTCTCCGCCTGTAACAACAACCCTGCCACCATCGAGGCGGACGACAAGGCCGGCATCAACGACCTGTACTAAGATCGGATTTCCTGATTCGGGCTGGATCCGGGGACCCTCGCGCGAGGGTCCCCGTTTCATTTGCGGTCAGACGCGGATGAACTCGAAGGCGGGGCGCGCTGCGGCGGCTCCCGCGGGGCGGCGGGCGCCGCCGCCCGGAACGCTGCTCGCCTGGACGGGCACGGTGGGCCGGCGGAGCTGCTCCTGGCCGAAGAGGCGCTTCAAGAACTTCATCGCCTCCTCCTCCACCAGCTCGGCGTCGAGCCTGGAGAGGGGCACCTTGTTGGCGAGGAGTCCGAAGCCGATCCCCTCGTGGGTGATCTTCACCATCTGGGTGGCGTCGTCGCCGAAGAAGAGGAGCGAGCGCTCGTAGTCCTCCCAGCGGTCGAGCTTCACCTTCAGGCCTGCGGCCGTCGAGCGGTGGAAGATGGAGGCGGACTCCACCTTGCCCACCATCACGTCCTTGATCTCTTCGAGGAGGGGGACGATGACGGAGCGCGCCACCCGGTTGAACTGCTCGCGGAAGGGGTCGTTCTGCCGGAGGATGCCCTCGGGGCGGGTGCGCTTCTCCTCTACGATCTCCTCGTGCCCCTTGAGCAGGATCTCGAGCCGTTCGCGGTTGTCCTTGGTCATCGGCGGTATCGTTCCTTTCTCTCCGCGTGCACTGCGGCGGACAGAATCACTGAAAACAACTGCCAACTCCGTGCCAGGGGAGGGGGCAGCCCATGTTGTACACTCCCCCCACGATGCCCAGACGGACCGATCTGCGCTCGATCCTTGTCCTCGGCTCGGGGCCCATCGTCATCGGGCAGGCCTGCGAGTTCGACTACTCGGGCACCCAGGCCTGCCGCGTCCTGAAGCGCGAGGGCTACCGGGTGGTGCTCGTCAACTCGAACCCGGCGACCATCATGACGGACCCGGAGTTCTCGGACTCCACCTACGTCGAGCCGCTGGTGCCCGAGGTGGTGGAGAGGATCCTGGAGCGCGAGCGGCCGGACGCCCTGCTCCCCACCGTGGGCGGCCAGACCGGGATCAACCTCGCCATCGCCCTCGACGAGCGGGGGGCGCTCGCCCGTTATGGGGTCGAAGTGCTGGGGGCGGGCATCGAGGCGCTGCGACTGGGGGAGGACCGGCTGCTGTTCAAGCAGGCCATGGAGGAGGTGGGGCTCAAGGTCCCCAAGAGCGGTTACGCCGGGAGCCTGGAGGAGGCGCGGGAGATCATCGCCGACGTCGGCTACCCGGTCATCGTCCGGCCGAGCTTCACCCTGGGCGGCGAGGGGGGCGGCGTCGCCTACAACCGCGACGAGCTGGAGGAGGTGGCGGCGGCGGCGCTCCAGGCGAGCCCGGCCCACCGGGTGCTGATCGAGCAGTCGGTGCTGGGCTGGAAGGAGTTCGAGCTGGAGGTGATGCGCGACACGGCGGACAACGCCATCATCGTCTGCTCGGTGGAGAACTTCGACGCCATGGGCGTGCACACCGGCGACTCGATCACCGTGGCCCCCCAGCAGACCCTCTCGGACCGCGAGTACCAAGCCATGCGCGACGACGCCTTCAAGGTGATCCGCCGCGTGGGGGTCGCGACCGGCGGCTCGAACATCCAGTTCGCGGTCCATCCGCGGACGGGCGAGCGGGTGGTGATCGAGATGAACCCGCGCGTCTCCAGGAGCTCGGCCCTGGCGTCCAAGGCGACCGGCTTCCCCATCGCCAAGATCGCGGCCCTGCTCGCCGTGGGCTACACGCTCGACGAGATCCCGAACGACATCACGGGCAAGACCTACGCGGCCTTCGAGCCGACGCTCGACTACACGGTGGTGAAGATCCCGCGCTGGGCCTTCGAGAAATTCCCGGAGGCGCAGCCGACCCTCGGCACCTCGATGAAGTCGGTGGGCGAGGTCATGGCCATGGGCTCCACCTTCAAGGAAGCCCTGATGAAGGGGCTCTCGGCCCTGGAGCTCGATGGCAGCCCGGCCTCGCGCGAGCGCCGGATGTCCGACCCGGTGCGGCTGCGGCGGCGGCTCGTGACGCCGAACTGGGAGCGCCTGTTCGCCGTCTTCGCCGCCCTGCGCCAGGGGTGGACGCCCGAGGAGGTCTCCGAGGCCTCGCACATCGACCCGTGGTTCCTGCGCGAGATCGCGGAGATCGTGGAACTGGAGGCGGAGCTCGCCTGCTGGGACCTCGCCTCGGCGCCGAAGGCGTTGCTGCGCAAGGCCAAGGCCTGCGGTCTCACCGACCACCGGATCGCCGGCCTGCTCGATTGCGCGGAGAGGGATCTGGCGGCCTGGCGGGCCCGCCAGGGGCTCCGGCGGGTCTACAAGCGGGTGGACACCTGCGCCGCCGAGTTCCCGGCCACGACTCCCTACCTCTACTCGACCTTCGGCCAGGAGGATGAGAGCGAGCCGGACGGCCGGCCGAAGGTGGTCATCCTGGGCTCCGGCCCGAACCGCATCGGCCAGGGGATCGAGTTCGACTACTGCTGCGTCCATGCCGCCTTCGCCCTGCGCGAGCTGGGCTATGAGACGGTGATGGTCAACTGCAACCCGGAGACCGTCTCGACCGACTACGACACCTCCGACCGCCTCTACTTCGAGCCGCTCACCCTGGAGCACGTGATGGAGATCCTGGAGCGGGAGCGGCCCCAGGGGGTGATCGTGCAGCTCGGCGGCCAGACGCCCCTCAAGCTCGCCCGCGGCTTGGCCGCTGCGGGCGTGCCGATCTGGGGGACGAGCCCGGACGCCATCGACCTCGCCGAGGACCGTCGCCGGTTCGGCGACCTGCTGGCCGCGGAGGGGATCCTGCAGCCGGAGAACGGCACGGCGACCTCGCTGGCCGAGGCGCGCGAGGTGGCGCAGCGGATCGGCTTTCCGGTGCTGGTGCGGCCGAGCTACGTGCTGGGAGGGCGGGCGATGGCCATCGTCTACGACGAGAGCACCCTCGAGCGCTACATGCGCGAGGCGGCGGACGTCTCCCCCGGGCACCCGGTGCTGATCGACCGCTTCCTGGAGGACGCCTTCGAGGTGGATCTGGACCTCTTGGCGGACGGCGGGCGGGCGGTGGTGGCCGGCATCCTCCAGCACATCGAGGAGGCGGGCATCCACTCCGGCGACTCGGTGGCCGTGCTCCCGCCCTACAAGGTCTCGCAAGAGGACCAGGACCGGATGCGCGACATCGCCCGGCGCCTCGCCCTGCGGCTGGGGGTGGTGGGGCTGATGAACGTGCAGTTCGCCTTGAAGGACGGGAAGATCTACGTGCTGGAGGTCAATCCCCGGGCCTCGCGGACCGTGCCGTTCATCGCCAAGGCAGTGGGCGTGCCGCTGGTCAAGGTCGCCGTCGCCTTGATGGCTGGAAAAACTCTGGAGGAGGTAGGTTTCACCGAGGAGCCCGCCGTGCCCGGCGTCTTCGTCAAGGCGCCGGTCTTTCCCTTCCGCCGCTTCCCCGGGGTCGATCCCCTGCTGGGACCGGAGATGAAATCCACGGGCGAGGTGATGGGGGAGAGCCTCACCTTCGGCAACGCCTTCGCCAAGGCCTGGATGGGGGCCGGTCACGAGCTGCCGCTCGCCGGCACGGCCTTCCTCTCCGTGCACGACCGCGACAAGCCGGGCCTGCTGCCGGTAGCGAGGCGCCTGGCCGAACTGGGCTTCGAGCTGGCGGCGACCGCGGGCACGGCTGGGTACCTGCGCTCCCACGGTCTCGAGGTGCGTACGGTATTCAAGGTCCACGAGGCCCGGCCGCACGTGGTGGACCACCTCATTAACGGCGAGATCGCCTTGGTGATCAACACCCCTCTCGGCCGCGAGTCGCACGAGGACGACGGCGTCATCCGCCGCACCGCCCTGAAGTACGACATCCCCTGCATCACCACCCTCTCCGGCGCCATGGCCTGCGCCGAGGGGATCGCGGCCCTGAGGAAGGATGGTCTGAGTGTGCGGGCGCTGCAGGAGATGGGGGAAGCCAACAGATTTGTTGTCAACGAGTCTGTTGCTGAGCGGGCGGGCTGATAAGCGAATAGCGAATGAATACTGTCCCTCAGGTTATGATCAGCTCGACCTTCTTTGATCTCAAGCAGGTCCGGGCCGATCTTGCGCGATTTCTCGAGAAAGAGCTCGGTTGCTCCCCGCTAGTTTCGGAATGGTCATCATTTCCGATCGATCCTGATGCAGATACCATAGAGAAACTGCCGTAGACGTGTCGAATCTGAGGCCGACGTACTGATACTCATAATAGGCGGGCGGTATGGTTTCGTAGATTCCAGCTCTTCGAAATCTGTGACAAACCTTGAGTACCTAGCGGCGCGAGCCAAAGGTATACCCATCTATGCGTTCGTTGAGCGAAAGGTTCTGGCGGTCGTTCCTGTTTGGAGAGCGAACAAAGATGGAGATTTCTCAAGCGTTGTTGACGATTCGCGAGTCTTTGGTTTCATCGAAGATGTCCGCGACGTTCATAAGACCTGGATGCGCGAGTTTGATCTAGCGGATGAGATTGTAGAGACTTTGAGAACGCAATTTGCTTACCTAGCTCTGCAAGGGGCTCGGCTTTTCCAGCAGACCCGCGATAGTCGAGAGTACTCGGTCCTGCGCGAGCTTAGTGGTGCTCCGCTCCAAATAGCTCTGGAGAAGCCTCCCGGTTGGGAATACAAGCTGTTTGCAGAGACCCTAATCCAGGAGATCAAGGCCCGCAGGACCTTAAGAGAGCAGCTAAGGCTTGGCATAACTCATGGACCTCACGAGCATGTTACTGTCGATGCCTTCGCCGATTGGGGCGCTATAAGAATGGCAGAGCTGCAGCGGATAATTGCGGGAGTTGAGACCCTCGGAACGAGGAGTTGAAACGCGCCCTTGGGCCTAAGGGAGTACCCGGTGATACTGAGCTCCTGGTGTTTGTTGCGCGTTCTATAGGAGGACTCTACCAAGAGGCGCTCGAATGGGGGCTTCGCATCCGACGCGTCGTCTCTGAGGAGGATCTTAGCCCGGTAGTCCGCACAATGGAAGAGTTCGTGAATGACATTCTGGAGAAAAACGTAGCCTTCGGTCCTCTAGTGCTTCGTGAGATCAGCCGGCTCGAAGAAGCCAGCAGAAGGAGGGAGCCTGTCTCGACTGGATCTGTTATTCTTAGCCTTCAAATCACAGGAATTGACAAGTTCACGAAAGCTGCAGACCATTTGACGAAAAAGCTGAAGGTTCGTAAAGCCTCATAATCAAATGCCGTGAGAAAGTGAGTACCGAGGCACCTCCGGCAGAGACTCCTGCCTGCGGGCTGCCCGGATCGAAGTCTTCTCGGGGGGTTATCCCTCCTTCCGGATCAGTCTCCCCAGAGCCTCCCGATCCGCCATCAGTAGCTCGGCGATGCGCGGGTGATTGACGTCAGCGACGATGATCTGGCCGACCTCGGTATTGACCTCGCGGAAAAGGCCGTGGGACTTCATCTTCGCGGTCTGGTACTGGTTGTCCTCGGTAGGGGTGACGTAGTGCACGGAGTCGGCCTTGAAGCGGTGTATCAGGAAGAAATGGATGAGAGTCATCAGGCGCTTTTTGCGCAGCGCCTCGGCGAAGGTGTTCTGGTCGCGCACCGAGAGGATGCTGCGCCCCCGCCGGTCGTGGATGGGGGCGAAGACGACGTTGGCGAGCTTCTCCTCGCCGTCGCCGAAGATGGCGAGCTCAAGCAGCTCGGAGCCGGCGCGGTGCGGCCGCAGCCGGACGCGGAGCTTGTCGGACAGTGCGTAGTGCTCGCTCCACATCGCCAGCCACTCCTCGAGCAGCTTCTTCGGCACCTCGGTCTGCACGAGGTGCTGGTGCTGGGTCGAGCCCGCGCCCATCGCCATGGTGGTCGCCGTGCGCCCCGAGGCGGCGGCGAGCGCGGCGTCGGCGCGCGGCCCGCCCACCAGGGTCTGCGGCGTGCGGTAGGGCGACTCGACGAGGCGCAGCTTGCGCTGCAGCTTGGCGAGGGCCAGCATGCCTTCCTGCCTGAGGGCGGTGGCCAGCTCCTCGGCGGCGAGGCCGTCGATCTGGTGGCCGCCATAGGTGATGAAGTTGAAGACGAAGCCCAGCTTGCCGAGCTCCTCGGGGAAGCGCCGCATCTCCTCGTCGCTCATGCCGGTGGTGTCCCAGTTGAACGACGGCGAGAGGTTGTAGGCGAGCATCTTGTCCGGGAACTCGGCGTGGATCGCCTCGGCGAACCGGCGGGCGTCGGCGAGGTCGGCGGTCTTGGTCTCCATCCACAGCAGATCGGCGAAGGGCGCCGCGGCGAGCGACTTGGCGATCGCGTAGGGGATGCCGCCGCGCACCTGGTAATACCCCTCGGGGGTCCTGGCGAGCTCGCAGTCCCAGTCGATGTCGACGCCGAGCTCGCGCGCCTTCTCACGGGCGGCGTAGAGAGAGGCGTGCGCGGCGAAGCGCCGCCACTCCTCCGCGCTCATCTCGAGCGGCTCGCCCTCGCTGGCGCGGAAGGCGAGCGCGTCAGCGACCGCCTCGCCGTAGGTCTTGAGGTTGGCTTCCTCCTCCCACGCCGAGTGGAAGCGGGAGGCGACCCCGTCGAAGGTCTTGTCGAGCGAGGTCTCCTCGCCGTCCCGGTACGCCGCCGCGGCCGTGGCGGCCTCGCGCAGCAATCCCCGACGCTCGAGCCACTCGGCGGCGGCGGCGTGCTCGCCGGAGGCGACGGCGTAGAGGAGATGGCCGTTGATCTCGCGCACTCCCAGCTCGTAGAAGTGCCGCATCAGGGCCAGGTAGCACGCCTTGTAGGCCGGCAGGCGGAGGTTGGTGACGCCGAGCAGGAACGGCTGGTCCCGCTCGTCGGCGCGGCTGTCGATGAGGTTCGCGGCCTCGGCGTCGGTGCGGGCGACGATGATGCCGGGCACGCCCATGACGTCGAGCTGGAAGCGGGCAGCGTTGAGGCGCTTGATCTGCTCGTCAGAGGGCACCAGCACCTTGCCCCCCTGATGGCCGCACTTCTTGGTGCCCGGCCGCTGGTCCTCGATGTGGTAGCCCGGCACGCCGGCCTCGACGAAGCGGCGGACGAGGTTGCGCACGTGCGGCTCGCCGCCGTGGCCGGTGTCGGCGTCGGCGATGATGAAGGGGCGGAAGTCGTGGGCCGGCGTCGCGGCGCGCTGCGCCGCGCTCATGCGCGAGCGCAGGTAGTGCTGGTTGCGGTCGGCGGTGAGCAGGGCGCGCACCAGCGTCGCCGCCTCGTCGGGGACCTGGCTGAGCGGGTAGCTCGCGAGGTCGGGCCCGGGGTCCTCGCTCGTCGAGCCCTTGGCTGAGGTCGCCCAGCCGCCGAGGTAGATCCCCTCGATCCCCATCCGCTTCATGGTCACCGCCTGCCCTGGCGAGTAGGGGCCGAAGGTGGTGATGCTCCGGCGCTCGGCGAAGAGCTCACGCAGGCGGTCGAAGAACGCCGACGCGGCCTCGCGCGCCACCGTGTAGTCCTGGGGGATGGTGCCGCGCTGCTCGACCACCTGGCGCGCGGTGTAGAGGCGGAGGATCCCCCTGAAGCGGGGGCTGTCGAGATACCGCTGGGCGGCGGCGACCTCCTGCTCGAACGGGGTGATGGGCTTCGTCTCTTGTTCCAGCGTGGCCATGGTCTGCTCTCCCCTCGGCGAAACGGCTCTTGGTGATTCTATGCGAAGCCCCAGGCACGAAGGCTTTCATCGTCCTGAGGTCTGCGCGCGGTCGAAGTCTCCCGGGATCTCCGATACGATAGCGGCGCTATAGAGGTCCCACCCTTCGAATCAGGAGAGCCATGATGGCGGAGACGCGAATCGAGAAAGACAGCCTCGGCGAGATCGAAGTCCCTGCCGGGGCGTATTACGGCGCCCAGACGGAGCGGGCGCGCCGCAACTTCCCGGTCTCCGGGCTGACGCTGCCGAAGCGTTTCATCGCGGCGGTCGCGATGATCAAGGGCGAGGCGGCGGCGGTCAACGAGGAGCTGGGGCTTGTGGCGCCCGAGTTGGCCCGCGCCATCCGGCAGGCCGCCGAGGAGATCGTCGCGGGCAGGCACGACGACCAGTTCCCCCTCGATATCTTCCAGACCGGCTCGGCCACCTCGACCAACATGAACGTCAACGAGGTGCTCGCCAATCGAGCCATCGAGATCCTCGGCGGCGCCATCGGCTCGAAGAAGGTCCATCCGAACGACCACGTTAACAACGGCCAGTCGAGCAACGACGTGATCCCCACGGCCATCCACGTCTCCGCCTACCTCGCCATCGTCGAGGAGCTGGAGCCTGCCCTGAAGCGGCTGGCCGAGGCCCTGGAGAGGAAGGCCGAGGAGTTCGACGACGTCGTCAAGATCGGCCGCACCCATCTCCAAGACGCGGTGCCGGTGCGGCTCGGGCAGGAGTTCTCAGGCTATGCCCAGCAGGCGAAGAACGCGCTGGCGCGGCTCGCCGCGGTCAAGCCGCGCCTCGCCGAGCTGCCCCTGGGCGGCACGGCCGTGGGCACGGGCTTGAACGCCCATCCCGAATTCGCGGGCCGGGTGATTGCGCGTCTGGCGGAGCGAACCGGCTGTCCGTTCGTGCCGGCGCCCAACCGCTTCGAGGCCATGGCCGGCAAGGATGCGGCCGTCGAGACCTCGGGCGCGCTCAAGACCATCGCGGCCTCGCTGAGCAAGATCGCCAACGACATCCGCTGGCTCGCCTCCGGCCCCCGCTGCGGCATCGGCGAGATCTCGATCCCCAGCCTGCAGCCGGGCAGCTCGATCATGCCGGGCAAGGTCAACCCGGTCATCCCCGAGTCGGTGCTGATGGTGGCGGCGCAGGTGGTGGGCAACGACGTGACGATCACCTTGGCCGGCATGTCGGGCGTCTTCGAGCTGAACGTCATGATGCCGCTGATCGCCTACGACCTGCTGCAGTCGATCGAGATCCTGGCCAATGCCTCGCGCCTCCTGGCGGAGAGGTGCGTGGAGGGGATCGAGGCCAACCGCGAGCGCTGCGAGGAGCTGGTGGAGAAGTCGCTCGCCATGGTGACCGCGCTGGTGCCGAAGATCGGCTACGACGCCGCGGCCGAGATCGCCAAGGAGTCGATGCGGACGGGCAAGACGGTGCGCGAGCTGTGCCGCGAGAAAAGCGTCCTGCCGGAGGCGGAGCTCGCGGAGGCGCTCGATCCCTGGGGCCAGACCGAAGGCGGCATCCACGCGGGCGGCGCCGGGGCCGGCGGGTAGGGCCGCCCTACCGGCGGGAGGAGCCGGTCCGGCGGCAGAACTCCATCAGCGCGAGGAGGGCGATGCCGGCGAGGAGCACGGTCCCACCCAGCAGGACGTCGGAGCGGGTGAGCCGGGGGTTCAGCAGCAGGATGGCGGCGTTGAGCGCGAGGCCGACCAGGAGCACCGCCGTCAGCAGCCGCTCGGTCCGCGTGCGGGGCGGGAACCGGGGCGCCGCAGATGGTTTCCCGCCAGCGTGCCGCTCCTCCTTCAGTGGGTCCAGATCTCCACCTCCCGCTGGTTCGAGCTGAGCGGGTATGGAGGATGACCCTGACGGCGCCGGTGGCCTCAGATCCTGTGTTTCGTCAAGGGGGAGCCGGAGCCGCGCGGTGGAGAGGTTCGGATGCGGGAGCTGCCGTCGCGGCGCGGTCCGCTTGGCAGGGGAGAGGAGAGAGGAGGGAACCCGTCCGGTTTCGGCCATGCTCGAGCCTCCACTTACTGAGTGACGGCCCGGCGAAAAAGATTTCTCCCGGATCTTCGTACCAGACAAAAGGGGCGGCCCGGAAGGGCCGCCCGGCGGGCTCAGGACCGGGGAGACCTTGGTTTCTTTTTCCTGTCCCTGACGGGCTTGACCTCGTACCCGTTGCTGCCCCTCTTGGTCAGTCTCAGCCCCTTGATGGCGGCGGACCTCACCTCGCGACTGATCTCGTACTTCTTGACAGAGAAGAAGACGGTGCACGGGAGAGGAGGCCATGGGGGCTTGATGGTTTTTCCACGGGGTAGCGGCCACTCCTGGGTCTCCACCTCTTGGAAGCGCCAGCCCTTGGAAGATTCGCCGGACCCACCACCCGATACTTTGACCTTCGCATCGTCATTAGTGCCGTTGCTGATTTCCATGAGAGATTCCTCCCAAGTGAAAACCTCGCCGGAATAGGCCGGCAGAGCGAGCTGCTCGACACGTCATCGATTCTCTCGAACCACCGCGAACTTCTGGGTCAACTCCTCGGTCCCGGCGGTGACGGCGATCTCATAGGTACCGGAGGACAGGCGTTCCGCCGGGATCTCGAGCACGAGGGCCGTCCCCCAATCCAGCCGCCGGGGCTCGAGGCCGCTCTTCTCCCAGACCGTCCCTGCCTCCTTGCTGCGTACGGTGGCCTGGAAGGATTTGCGGTCCTCCAACCCTTCGAGGTCGAGTTGGATCTCGACGATCTCCGTGCCCGGCGGGACGCGGAGCTCCTCTACGTCTTCAGCCCCGCGTAATACCGCGAGGGAAAGGGGGAATACCGCCTTCACAGGCTCGTGCCGCTCGGGATGAGCCGGAGCAACGGGCTCCTCCTTTCGCGCGAGGCGATCCGGCTCTTCGGTCCGCGGCTCCTCCGGGGCCGGCGCTGGAGCACTGGCTGCCGGGGGGGCCGACCTCTCCGGAGCGGCGGGACGGGGCCGGCTCGCGGGAGGCGAGATCTCGTGCGTCTGCGTCACCCGAGTCGCGGGGCCATTCTCCTGGAACGTCCGCAAGGCGAGCCAGAAGACGCCGATCACTGCGAGAAGGATTGCCGCCGCCAGGGCTACCCGGCGAGCCCCGGCCTGCGGGAAAGCGACGGTGCGGCGGAAGAAAGGCACCACGGGAGCCTTCTCCGGCTCGGCCACGGAGAGATGGTCGACGGCGGCGTTGAGGGAGCAGGCCAGCGCGAGGCGCTCCCGTCCCTGGGGAGAGGACGCCAGCCGCCGCAGGACCCGCTCCCTTTCCTCAGGTGCGAGCTCACCCCGGCCGCAGGCGGCTAGAAGGTCCGCTTCCAGGGCCTCGCCGAGCTCGAAGAGCTCATCGTCCTCGAGCAGCCTCCGTTCGAGGCGGTCCGCCTCTTGCTCCGGAAGCTCCCCCAGGAGATAGCTCCTCAGGAGCTCGTCGTCTTGTGGATTCGATTTCATAGGATTCAACCTCTCTCCTCTTCGGTCTCAATGACGAGTGTTCGCCAGCAAGAAAACGTTTCGCGGGAGGAGAAACCGGTCAATGTCCGAGGCACTCATGAACACAGGCCTCCAGCTTGCGACGCACGCGGTGGACCCGTATCCGTAAGGCATTCAGGGGGATATCCAGCTCCTGGGAGAGCGCCCGGCGGTTGCGGATATTGTTCTCCCCCTGATGATACCGGAGCACCAGGTCCCTCTGCTCTTGGGGGAGGCGCTCCATGCACCGGCGGAGGCATTCGAGCCGGTCGTCGGCAGGCTCTTCGATCTCTGGGATGCAGATGGGGAGGGGCACTTCGCCGCTTTCGAGGGCTCGGTACTCCCGCGAGGACCGCCGCAGGACCTCCTTGTAAAGGAGGTGGGCGACGCCGCAGAAGTAGCCATACGGATCGCTCGAGCGGATCTCGACTCCTTCCGCCATGCGCCGGGCGGCGCGGTTGATCGTCTCGTCCGCCAGGTCTTCCGGTGCGTTGCACCCCCGCCACTCGAACAGGCGGACCAGCTTACGGCGGATAGTCTCGTAGCGCTCGCCCGCCTTCTCGCGGTCAGAGTCGAGCTGGGCGAGGAGGGCTTCGAAGCCTTCGGGCGTCAGCCCTGGGGGTTTCAGGCGCCCTCCTCTCGGCTCCGTGTCACCACCTCCACTCTCCCTGGAGGGAGAAGCCAGCCCAGAAGTACGGGGATTTCCAGGCCGCCGTCCGCGACATTTCGAGCTGGGCCCTGCGCAGGGCTGCGGCGGGGGAGAGCCCGTCGCGGAGCATGCCGCGATAGAAGCTCCCCATCAGCTCTGCGGTCGCCCGGTCCTCGACGCTCCACAGGCTGGCGAGCACGCGGGCCGCTCCGGCGTACATGAAGCCACGCGTCAGCCCCACCAGCCCCTCGCCCCGGATCTCCTTGCCGAGGGCCGTCTTGCAGGCGGAGAGCACTATGAGATCGGCGTTGAGGCGGAGACTGTAGATGTCATTGAGCCGCAGGAATCCATCCTGACGCTCGCCCCTCTCGTCGTAGAGAGAGAGCACGAGCCCGGAGAGCTCGGGATGGTGGCTGTCGAGGACGCCGTGGGTGGCGAAATGCACGTTGCGGTAGCCGCCCAGCCCGCAGCCAGCGACGGCGGTCCGCGAGGCGGCGAACCCAACTGCCTTGAAGACCTCGGAGGGCGGGACGAGGGCCGCGATCGTGTCCGCCTCCTTCTGCGAGAAGGTGAGCCGGTGGAGGGTCGAGAGGTCGACCCCCTTCTCCTGGCTCTCCTCGAGGCCCCCGCCCCTCTGAGTGAGGGACGCCTGAGTCAGCCGGATCTGGTCCGGCTTGCCGAGGTCGCGCAAGAGCCGCTTGTCGTCCTTCTGGAAGACCGGATCCGCGAAGATGGCCAGTAGTCGCGGGGCGGGCGGCCGACCGTGCAGCTCGCGCCGCATCACCGCCAGCACCGAGGCCGAGGGGAGATTCACGACCTCGTGGCGAGTGGCGAGGGGAGTTTCGCTCGCCGGGATGGGCAAGGCGGCGAACGGGATGTACTGCAGCGCTCCGTCGGCCACGATCAGCAGCGTTCGGCGGCCGAGCAGCTTCTCGGCCGGACCGAGGATCAGTTGCGAGAGCTCGCGGGCCGTGCGCTCGGCTTCGGCATCGGATTCTATAATCCGCTTCTTCCAAGCCGGCACAGGCTCCCCCGGCAGGCGGTTGTTGCGCACGGTGAGCAGCTTGTAATAGCGGCGGGCCGCCTGCTCGATCTTGTCGCGCCCGGGCAGCTCGAAGCTCGCGAGGGAGTCGGGCGCCACGGCCCAGAGAAAGCTCCGCTTCGCGCCGAGCGAATACTCGAGGAGCAGGGCCTCTCCATCCAGGACCTGCCGTTGGATCTCCGCGACCTCTAGCGGCTGAGGCTGGATGAGCGCGGCGTACCGGGGGCTGCTCTCCCGACGCTTGACCTGCACCTTCTGGAGCGCATCCAAGGCCTCTCCAAGCCGCTGCTCGGCGTCCACCACCTTTTCGCGGTCCGGATCCTCCTGGGCCAGAAGCTCCCGGCGGTACCAGTCGCGGGCGTTGACCTGCTCGCGGGCTTGCCGCTCCTTCTCGACCAGGGCGGGATCAGCTCCCAGACCGATATCGGCGCCCGCTTCGTTCAGGATGTCGAGGAGACCGCGGGCGCGGGCCTGCTCGCTGGCCTGCAGAGCTTCCGCCGCGAACCCCTCGGTGGGCCTCTTCTCATGAAGGGCCATGAGCGTGTCCACCTGAAGCTCGTAATAGTCCTGCTTAGAAGCCAGGAAGGAAGTTCGTAACTCCGGGCTGATCACCCGGTTGCGCCGCGACTCGATGAGTTCAATCGCCGTCTGGATCCGGGAGAGGGCGGCGGGCAGATCACCGCCGTCCCTGTCCATTCGCGCCAAGGTCAGGTTGATCTCAGCCTCGGTGCCCAGGGCCCCTCGTCGATGGGCGAGGGCCAGGGCATTCGTCAGCTCCGTCCGCGCTTGGGCCGTATCGCCCGCGTCCCGGAGCGCGCGGCCTAGGACGTATCGGGAGAAGGTCTCCTCCTCGATCGAGCCTCCCAGGCCCACAGCCTTACGGGCGTGCTCCACCGCTTCCGCTGGCCGCTTCGATTGCAACAGGAAGAGGGCGAGGTTGCCCAAGGCGAAGGTCTGGACCTCCCGGGAGTCGATCTGGCGGCCTAGGGCCAGTGCCGAGTCGAGGGAGCTTCGGGCGTCATCGATCTGCCCCAGGTGCAAGTAGGCGCCCGCGAGGTTGATCAGGATCGTCCCTTCGAGCTTACGGTTTCTTACCAGGCGGCCCAGCTCGATACAGCGTCGGTAATGGTCGAAGGCTTTTTTCCAGTCGCCAAGAATCTGGTAGGTGTCGCCGAGGTTGTTCAGATAGATCAGCTCGGCTTCCCTGTCCTTGCTGCTGCGGGCCAAATCCAGAGCTTGCTGATAGGATTCGAGGGCCTTTTGCATTTCGGCGAGGTGCTCGTAGCCGACGGCAAGGTTATTGAAGACACGCGCCTCCAATGCCCGGTCTCCGGCCTTCCGGGCCAGCTTGAGAGCCTGGAGATGCCGATCGACCCCTTTGCGGACCTCGCCTTCTTCGACATCGAGCCTGCCGAGAACATTCAGGTTTTCCGCCTCGAGGCCGGTCTCGTCCAGGTCGCGCGCAAGCGCGAGGGCTCGCTCGTGCGCCTGCCGGGCCTCTTCGCGGCGTTCGGAGTGCCGGAGGCAACGGGCCATGTAGGTCAACGATCGCGCCTGGAAGACCCTTGCCGCCCTGCCAGTCTGTTCGCTCCAGAGCTGCGCAGACTGCTGGAAGTTTGGGAGGGCTTGGCCGTACGCCTTCAGAGAGTCGAATCTCTTGAGCCCGAGGCCGTAGAGCACCTCGGCCGACTTTCCGGAATCTCCGATCTCCCGCCAGAGCGAGAGAGCCCGTTCGAGAGACCGGATCCGATCCTCCACGGAGAGGCCGGGGGCGAGGAATCCGTCCCAGGTGGCACGCACCGCTTGGGCGCGCAGCCGGTCCTGTTCGCGAGGTTCGCCGATCGCCTCCACTCGCAAGCGGTAGCGCCCTGCCTTCGGTCCAGCCGGGGCCTTCACTTCGAGCGTATAGGTGCTGCCATCCGCCGCTACAAAGGCGAGGTTTTCGTTCGCTTCGCCGCCCAGCAGCCCATCGACTCCGGTGGCCACCTTGCCCGTGGGATCGGTGAGCCGGACCATTAAATCGATTCCCTCTTCCCGAACCGTCACTTGTAGGAACTGCCCCGCTTGGAGCTCAACGGGGTAGACGTGGAGCTCTCCGCCGCGCAGCTCCCGCTCCAGGGCAAGGCCGTTTTTCAGAGGAGGGGCAGAAACGGGGGAGGTCCCCCTGACCCCGCAGCAGAGGAGCACCGCAAGGGAGGGGAGAAGGAGCCGGGGCACACCGCGGCGAAGACGCGGCCTGAACCGGCGGGAAACGGAAGAAGGGCTCATCCTGTCTTCAATCTGGGCGGCTTCACAACGCTCGCTCCGGCCCTCCCTCCCCTGCTGTCTTCGGTCCCGGAGTCATAACCTGGCGAACAGAATTCATTTTACCGTTTCGCCAGCCATGCATTCCAGCAAGGGGTAGCTTGAAACCGTATAGGCGGGACAAATCCTGGAGGCGGAAATGCGGCGGGTTTCGCTAAGCTACGCTCGTGGCTACCGGAGAAACCATGAGCGGGCCCGAGCCGAGCCGTCGCGTCCTGCACTGCGACATGGATTGCTTCTACGCGGCCGTGCACATGCGGGACGACCCTGCCCTGCAGGGGAAGCCCGTGGTGATCGGCGGCCGGCCGGAGAGCCGGGGCGTGGTGGCCGCCGCCAGCTACGAGGCCCGCCGGTTCGGTATCCACTCGGCGATGCCTTCCTCCCGCGCCCGTCGGCTCTGCCCGGACGCGATCTTCATTCCGCCCGACTTCCGCCGTTATTCCCGAGAGTCCGAGAAGATTTTTGCCATCTATGGGGAGTTCACCCCGCTCGTGCAGGCGGTATCGATCGACGAGGCCTATCTCGACGTAACGGACCACCTGGGGGAGGCCGGCAGCGCCACGGCAGTGGCCAGGGAGATCCGGCGCCGGGTACGCGAGGAGCGGGGGCTCACGGTGAGCGTGGGGGTGGGACCGAACCGTCTGGTCGCCAAGATCGCCTCGGACTTCGACAAGCCGGACGGCCTGACGGTGGTGCCCCCGGCGAAGGTGCAGGGCTTCCTCGATCCGCTGCCAGTGCGCCGGCTGCACGGCGTGGGGCCCGCGACCGAGAAGGCGCTGGCCGAGATGAGGGTCCACACGGTCGCCGAGCTGCGCGCCGTGCCTCTCGAGGACCTCACCGCCCGCTTCGGCAAGCACGGCCGCATCCTCTACGAATTCTCCCGCGGGATCGACGACCGGCCGGTCGAGACCCATCGTGAGCGGAAGAGCCTGGGGACGGAGAACACCTACGCCGAGGACCTGACCGACCTCGCCGCGATGGAGGAGGAGGTGGACCGGATGGCCGGGGAGGTGGCGGCCGCGCTCGCCCGCTCGGGCCTCGCGGGCTGCACGGTGACCCTCAAGCTGCGCTACTCGGATTTCACAACGCTCACCCGCTCCCGGACCTTCCCCGTGCCGGTCTACGACGGCTCCACCATCGCCGGCTGCGCCAAGGAGCTGCTGCGCCGCACCGAGGCCCCCTCCCGGCCGGTGCGCCTGATCGGGGTCACCGCCTCGAATTTGGTGCGGGAACGGATCGCTCAGCTTTCGCTGTTTGGATGAATCTCAGACCCCCACTTCTGGCATACGCCTTGCTATCCGAATTGCACAGCCAGAGGCGCTGACATCTAGTGAATGCCCTCCATGGTATGCCCCTGGCCTTGCTTCGCTTCCCGGCCGGACGACCGGTTCGGAATAGAGGAGGGAAAGGGTCATGCTGCGATGGGCTTTGATCTTCCTGATCGTGGCGCTGATCGCCGCGGTGTTCGGGTTCGGCGGGATCGCCTCCAACGCGGCGGGGATCGCGAAGATCCTGTTCGTGCTGTTCCTGGTGGTCTTCGTGATCTCGCTCATCATGGGCCTGGTCCGGCGGGCCTGACGGGCGGACATCGCTCCGGGCGCCGTCACTGTAGATTCATCCGGAGCGGTATGCGGAGCTGAGGCCTCGGTGGCGGCCAGGCTCGAGCGAGGTCTGCCCATGCTGGAAGCCATTCGGAAAGAGCCGCCCGAGGAGGAGCGCCCCCGGCCTAACATCAAGCGGCTCCGGGACCTCCTCCAGGGGCCTTTGGGCGTCAGGTCGCTGGCCCTGACCGGTCTGTTCACCCTGGCCCTGTTTTACACGCTATACCTGGGCCGGGTGTTCTTCCTTCCCATCACCCTCGCCATTCTGCTCAGCTTCCTGCTGAGCCCGGTGGTGCGCTGGCTGAAAAAGCTGCACATACCGGAGGGACTGAGCGCGGCTCTGGTGGTCTTCGGCCTGTTGGGCCTGCTCGGCCTGGGCGTCTACGAGCTGGCCACCCCCGCCTACGAGTGGATGGCGCAGGCCCCGCAGAGCCTGCGCAAGGTGGAAGCCAAGCTCCGTGACCTCAAGAAGCCCGTGCAGACGATGAGCAAGGCGACCGAGCAGGTGGAGAAGATCGCCAAGGTCGCGGGCGGCCAGGAGCCGGCGAAGGTGGCGGTGGCGACCGAGAGCCTGGGATCGCGGATGTTCAGCCAGGCGACCGATTTCGTCACGAACGGGATCGTGATGTTCATCCTCCTCTATTTCCTGCTCGCCTCGGGGGACATGTTCCTGCGCAAGCTGATCAAGGTGCTGCCGAGCCTCGCGGACAAGAAGCGGGCCGTCGAGATCGCCCGCCAGATCGAGACGGAGGTCTCGGCCTATCTCGGCACTATCACCCTGATCAACGTCATCCTGGGGGCGGCGGTGTGGGGGATCATGACGCTGATCGGACTGCCCAACGCGCTGCTCTGGGGAGTGCTGGCGGCCATCACCAACTACATCCCCTATCTCGGGGCCATCGTCATGATCGCGGTGCTGGCGATGGTGGGCTTCCTCACCTTTCCGGACCTCCCTCACGCGCTGATGCCCCCCGGCGCCTTCATCGGCCTGAACATCCTGGAGAGCTACCTGCTCACCCCCATGATCCTGGGCCGGCGGCTGACGCTGAACCCGGTGGTGATCTTCCTGGGGCTCACCTTCTGGGGCTGGCTCTGGGGGATCACCGGCGCCATCCTGGCGGTCCCGATCATGGTGGTCTTCAAGATCTTCTGCGACCACAGCGAGCCGCTGGCGCCGATCGGCGAGTTCCTGGGGGATTAGAGCGGCGGGCACGTAGGCCCGCCGCTACGGCAGGTCCTCCCCCTCTTCCCAGCGCTCCATGTCCCGCCGCTCCTTCTTGGTGGGGCGGCCGGCCCCCCGCTCGCGCAGGACGGGCGGGCGCCGCAGCAGGCGCCGGAGGGGATCGGACTCGGGCCGCGGCGGGCTCTGGTCCTCGTAGAGGGCGCGGGCCTCTTCTTTCGACACCGGCTTGTCCCGCAGCTCCTTGACGATCAGCACGCGGGTCCAGTCCCCGACCTCCACCTCGACCCGGTCGCCGGGGACGAGGTTGCGATGGGGCTTGGCCGGCTGGCCGTTGACGCGCACCCGGTTGAGGTCGACGGCGTGAGTGGCCTGGCTGCGGGTCTTGAACACGCGGGCGACCTGCAGCCATTTGTCGAGGCGGACGGACATGGGCGGCAGTGTAGCGGATTGGTAATCTATGAGGGCCATGCGCGTCCCGCCCGAGGAGTTCGAGCACCTGGTGGAGCAGGCCCTCGACGGCCTGCCGGAGGAGTTCGCCGAGCTGCTGGAGAACGTGGCGGTGATGGTGGAGGAGGAGCCCGACCCGGAGGACCTTGAGGCTTTGGGGATGGAGCCGGACGAGGAGCTGTTCGGCCTCTACCAGGGGGTGCCCCTGGCGGAGCGCGACAGCTTCTACCAGGCCGCCATGCCCGACCGGATCCTCATCTACCGCGGCCCCATCCTGCGCTGCTGCCACAGCCGCCGGCAGGTCATCCGCGAGATCCGGGACACGGTGGTCCACGAGCTGGGGCACCACTTCGGGCTGGACGAGGACGACATGCCCTACTAGTGCGCAGCGGCGCCCCTCTGGGATGGAGACTCCGCCCTCCGCTCTTTCGCTCCCGCCCTTGCGAGGGCGGACACTGCCCTGTCGGATTGCGGCGTTGCCCTCCCGGGGGCGGCTTCTCCCCCCGGCAATTCCCTCACCGCCCTCGCGGATTGCATCACAGCCCCCGCCAGGGCAGGACGCAATCCGCGGGGGCGCAACGCGCCCTCGCGAGGGCAATGTCTCCCCTCCCGGGGGCGTGTCGCAATCCGCGGGGGGAATGCTGCAATCCGCGAGGGCTGTGATGCCCCCCGCGGGGGTGAACGCGCCCTCGCGAGGGGAATGTCGCAATTCGCGGGGATCGTGCTGCCCCCCGCGGGGGCTGCAACGCAAACGCGGAGGGGAACGTCGCAACCGGCTGGGAAATGTCTCCGGAGGCTCTTTGCGCTGCAAGACCTCCTGGGACACATCCCCATGAATGGTTTTTTCGTGCTGCAGCCTGGGGGCCGGCTTCCGCGTTCTAGAATCCTTCCATGCGGCGCTCCCGGCGGCGGCTCGCGGTCCTGATCCTCGGCCTGATCCTGACGGTGCTGGCCTCGACCTTCCTCTACATGTGGGGCATGGCCGTCCTGGAGGGCAAGCCGCGCACCTTCTGGGAGAGTCTGGAATGGACCTCCGAGACGCTCAGCACCACCGGCTACGGTGCCGACGCCAAGTGGCGCCATCCGGCCATGGTGCTGCTGGTGGTGATCGTCCAGTTCCTGGGCGTCTTCCTGGTCTTCCTGATCTTCCCGATCTATCTCATCCCCTTCCTGGAGGAGCGGTTCGAGGCCCGCCTGCCCCAGGAGGTGACCGGAGACCTGGGGGGCCACGCCGTGATCTACCGCTACGGCCCGGCCGTCGAGACCCTCCTCCAGGAGCTGGCCGGGGCAGGCGTGCCGACCCTGGTGCTGGAAGGGGACGAGCCGATGGCCCGCCGTCTCTTCGAGCGCGGGGTGCGGATCGTCCATCGGGGCTTGAGCGACGGCGCGCTGGAAATGGCGCGGCTGGGGAGCGCCCGGGCGATCGTCGCCAACGGCACCGACGACGAGAATGCGGCGCTCATCCTGGCGGCCCGGCAGCTCGGCTACAGGGGTCCCCTCCTGGCGCTGGTCGAGGAGCCCTTGCATCGCCAGCCCATGATGCTCGCCGGCGCCACGGCGGTCTTCACCCCCCGCCACATCCTGGGGGCCGCGCTCGCCGCCCGCGCCTCGGCCCGCATCAGTCCCCGCGTAGGCGGCATCCAGCAGCTCGGGCGCAACCTGGAGGTGGCCGAGGTCCGTGTCCACCCCCAGAGCCCGCTCGCCGGGCGCACCCTGGACGAGGCGGCCCTCGGGGCGCGCACCGGGGCCACGGTGATCGGCCAGTGGGTCGGCGGCGAGCTGGTGGTGCCCGACGGCTCCGGCCTGCGCCTGGCGCCGGACGGCATCCTGGTCGTGGTGGGCAGCCAGGCCAGCGTCGACCGCCTGCACGACTTGGCGGGGGGCGCCGTCTCCCTGCGCCGCGAGGGGCCTTTCGTGGTAGGAGGGGGCGGGGAGGTGGGGCGCAAGGTGGCCGAGCTGCTGCGCGCCGTGGGGGAGGAGGTGCGGCTGATCGACCGCCGCCCCGGCCCGGAGGTGGACCGCGTCGGGAACGTGCTCGACGCCCGGGTGCTGGAGTCGGCCGGCGTCAAGGACGCCCAGGCGGTGATCCTGGCCCTGGACACGGACAGCGCCACCCTCTTCGCCACCGTGATCCTCAAGGACCTGGTGCCGGAGGTGCCGGTCATCGCCCGGGTCAACCAGGCCGAGAACGTGGAGCGCATCCATCGCGCCGGCGCCGATTTCGCGCTGTCGATCAGCCAGGTCTCCGGCCAGATGCTGGCCCAGAAGCTGCTGGGCCAGGAGGCGGTGGCCATCGATCCGCAGCTCAAGATCCTCAAGGTCGCCCCGGACGGCCTCGCGGGGCGTCACCCGGCCGAGCTGGGCATCCGCGAGCGGACCGGCTGCTCGGTCGTGGCGGTCGAGCGCGGCGAGGACGTGCTTGTCGAGTTCGGGCCCGAGTTCCGGTTCCTTCCCGAGGACGCCGTCTACGTCTGCGGCAGCGGCGGCGCGGTGCGGCGCTTCCGGGAGGTCTTCTCGCGAGCCTAGCCCCGATCGGCTCCGATCGCGTCCGCGAGCCGGTGGATCCCGTCCTTCTCCATCAGCGCCAGCAGCTCCGCGTTGATCCGCCGCGGGAGCGAGGGGCCCTCGTAGATCAGAGCGGTATAGAGCTGCACCAGGGATGCGCCGGCGCGCAGGCGGCGGTAGGCCTCGGCGCCGGAGTCGATCCCCCCGACGCTGACGAGGACCGTGCGGCCGAAAAGCGCCCGGGCGACCGCCTCGAAGATCCGGAAGCTCTTCTCGCGCAAGGCGCGGCCGGAGATCCCGCCGAAGTCCCTGGCGTCGGGCAGGAGCGAGTAGTCGACAGTGGTGTTGGTGGCGATGATCCCCGCCGCGCCGGCCGCGACGGCGGCCTCGGCGAGGGAAACGGCCCGGGCCGGCTCCAGGTCCGGGGCGATCTTGACCAGGATGGGACGGGCGGTGATCCCCCGGGCCAGGCGGAACAGCGCGCGGAGGAACTCCTCGTCCTGAAGGTCGCGCAGCCCCGGCGTGTTGGGCGAGGAGAGGTTCACGACCAGGTAGTCGCAGAGGTCGTGGAGCCCGCGGATCAGCGTCTCATAGTCGTCGAGCGCCCGCTCGACCGGGGTCGCCCTGTTCTTGCCGAGGTTGACGCCCAGCGGCAGGGCGAAGGGGTGGAGCCTGGCGAGCCGGCGGCGCATCTGCCCCATGCCGCCGTTGTTGAAGCCGAGGGCGTTTTGCAGGCTGCGCTCCGCGGGGTGGCGGAACAGGCGCGGCCGCGGGTTGCCCGGCTGGGGCAGGGGGGTGACCGTGCCCACCTCGACGAAGCCGAAGCCGAGGGCCGGCATGGCGCGCACGGCGGCCGCGTCCTTGTCGAAGCCGGCGGCGAGGCCCACCGGGTTCGGGAACTCGCGGCCGAAGAGAGTCTGCCGCAGCGGCTCCGCCGCCGCCAGGTTGCGCCGGGCAAGGGCGGCCGCCAGCCCGGGCACGGACTGGGCCGCGCGCAGGGCCGCCATGCCGACGCCGTGACCGGCCTCGGGATCGAGACGGAAGAGCAGGCGGCGGAGGGCGGGGTAGAGGGGCACGGACGGGGATTGTAGAACCGGGGCCCCGTCGCAGTAGCCCCTTTCCAGCCGGCTTCGCCACCTGTGCTATAGTTCTCCTGGCCAAACCGCTGGCGCTACGTGACTTGCTGGCCGGGTAGGCACTACCGACAGGACGGGGGACCCATGCCTTCAACCACCACACCGGTTGAGATTTTCGGCGAGGTGTACCACGTCCGGGGTAGCTATGAGAATGGGTACCTCCAGAGCTTGGCCGACCTCGTGGACCGCAAGATGCGCGAGGTGGCTCAGCACGTGAAGGGCGATACGGCCCGGATCGCGATTCTGGCGGCGCTCAATCTCGCGGACGAGCTGTTCCAGACGCAGAATCGGCAAGAAGAGGAACGGGTCGAGATCCGGGAGAAGGTGGCGGCGCTGACCGAGGAATTAACCCAGGCCCTCGATGGTTGACAGGAGGGCTGCGGCGGCAACGCCAGCTCAAGATATGATGGAGTTAGGGATTGCATCCCCTGCGTGGTTTGTGATGGGTACTACGATTGTAGAACCAACATTCATTCCACGGGAGTCTTCTACTCGTGTGGCCCGTGCCAGCCTCGCTCGTACGAGGACGCTAACGGCTCACGAAGCGGACACCCACCTGGCGCGTTTCAGGTTCTAAACGCACGGCCCACACGGCCGCGCGGAGGATGCACCCCTTTTCCGTTCGCCTCTCCGTCAGGAGAGGCTCCCCTCCGGATCTCGCCGGCCCCTCTTTTCGACATAAGGGGTAACCGGTGAATACCGAAATCATCATCCTGGCCGTCGCCATCGTCATCGGCGCGGTCGTTGTCCCTCTCGTGTGGTGGTTCTCCCTCCGCCGGGAAGGCAGGCGCCTGCTCGAGCAGGCGCAGCGCGAGGCGGCCCAGGCGGTCGAGAACGCCGAGCGCCTGGGCGAGACCCGCATGCGTGAAGCGGAGATCGCCGCCAAGGAGAAGCTCCTGCAGGCGCGCAGCGAGTTCGAGGCGGTCTCGCGCAAGCGCCGCACCGAGCTGGAGGCCCAGGAGCGGCGCCTCACCCAGAAGGAAGACAACCTCGACAAGAAGGGTGAGGAGCTGGCCCGGCGGGACAAGGAGCTGTCCCAGCTCGACCGCTCGTTAACCGGCCGCGAGAAGAACGTCGAGAAGCGCGAGGCCGAGCTCGAGCGGATGATCGGGGAGGAGCGGAACAAGCTCGAGCAGATCGCCGGTCTGACCGCCCAGCAGGCCAGGGAGGAGCTGGTGCGGGTGATCGAGGACGAGGCCCGGATCGAGGCCGCCTACCTCGTCAAGCGCATGGAGGACGAGGCGCGCGAGCAGGCCGGCCGGCAGGCCCAGCGCATCATCGGCATGGCCGTCCAGCGCGCGGCCTCGGACTACGTCTCCGAGACCACCGTCTCCGTCGTCATGCTCCCCAACGACGAGATGAAGGGCCGGATCATCGGCCGTGAGGGGCGCAACATCCGCGCCCTGGAGATGGCCACCGGAGTCGACCTCATCGTGGACGACACGCCGGAGGCGGTCATCCTCTCCGGCTTCGATCCCTTCCGCCGCGAGGTGGCCCGGGTGGCCTTGGAGCGGCTGATCGTGGACGGCCGCATTCACCCGGCGCGCATCGAGGAGATCGTCGAGAAGGTCAAGGCCGAGTTCGAGCAGAAGATCCTCCAGGAGGGGGAGGCGGCGCTGCTGGAGCTGGGTATCCCCGGCATGCACCCGGAGCTGGTGAAGCTCCTCGGACGCCTGCGCTACCGCACCTCCTACGGCCAGAACGTGCTCCAGCACAGCAAGGAGGTCGCCTTCCTGGCGGGCACCATGGCCGCCGAGCTCAAAGCCAACATCGCCGTGGCCCGCCGGGGCGGCCTGCTGCACGACATCGGCAAGGCGATCGACCGTGAGATGGACGGCACCCACCTGCAGATCGGCATCGACCTGCTGCGCAAGTACGGCGAGACCGAGGAGGTCGTCCACGCCATGGCCTGCCACCACGGCGACTACGACCCGCAGACGGTGGAAGCCGTGCTGGTGACCGCCGCCGACGCCCTCTCCGCCGCCCGGCCCGGCGCCCGCCGCGAGGTGCTGGAGACCTACGTCAAGCGGTTGGAGAAGCTGGAGGAGATCGCCTCCGGCTTCAAGGGCGTGCAGAAGACTTTCGCCATCCAGGCCGGCCGCGAGATCCGCATCATCGTCGACAGCGGCAAGATCGGCGACGAGCAGGCGCTCTGGCTGTCCAAGGACATCGCCCGCAAGATCGAGCAGGAGCTGACCTACCCCGGGCAGATCAAGGTCACGGTGATCCGCGAGACCCGGTCGGTGGAGTACGCCCGCTGATGCGGCTGCTCTTCGTGGGCGACGTCGTCGGCAAGCCGGGCCGGCGCGCCCTCCGCAACCTGCTCCCCCGGCTGGTGGACCGCCACCGGGCGGACTACGTGGTGGTGAACGTGGAGAACGCGGCCGGCGGCTTCGGCATCACCCCCGAGGTCCTGCGCGACATCGAGGACCTGCCCATCGACGTCTTCACCTCGGGCAACCACGTCTGGGACAAGAAGGAGGGGATCGAGATCCTCGACCGCGTGCCCAACCTGCTCCGCCCCGCCAACTATCCTGAGGGAAATCCGGGCAAGGGGCTGTACGTGGGCGAAACGGCGGGCGGCGTCCCCGTCGCGGTGATGAACCTCGAGGGGATGGTCTTCATGGCCAACCTGGACTCCCCTTTCCGGGTAGCCGACCGGCTGCTCGCACAGCTCGACTCCGCGGTCAAAGTGGTCCTGGTGGACTTCCATGCCGAAGCCACGAGCGAAAAACAGGCTATGGGTTTCTACCTGGACGGCCGGGTGAGCGCCGTGGTCGGCACCCATACCCACGTCCCCACCGCCGACGAGCGGGTCCTCCCCAAGGGCACGGCCCTGCTCACCGACGTGGGCATGACCGGTCCCTACGAGTCCGTCATCGGCATGCGGGCCGATAAGGTCTTGAAGCGCTTCCTCCTCCAGACCCCCGCCGCCTTCGAGGTCGCCAAGCGGGACGTGCGTTTGGCCGCCGCCGTCATCGACGTGGACGAGGCGACCGGCAAGGCGCGGGGGATCGAGCGGCTGCTGGTGTCGGATGGTGAGGGGTAGGCAGACGCCGCCTCGCCCCCCGGGCCCTCACCCTCTGGAGTGAGGGGTCTACGCCCCCACCTTGAACTCCACCCCCTGCGCCAGCGGCAGCTCGGTGCCCCAGTTGATGGTGCAGGTCTGGCGGCGCATGTAGGCCTTCCAGGAATCGGAGCCAGCCTCGCGGCCGCCGCCGGTCTCCTTCTCGCCGCCGAAGGCGCCGCCGATCTCGGCCCCCGAGGTGCCGATGTTGACGTTGGCGATGCCGCAGTCGCTGCCGGTCGCGGCGAGGAAGCGCTCGGCCGAGCGCATGTTGAGGGTGAAGATGGCCGAGGAGAGTCCTTGCGGCACGCCGTTGTGCAGATGGATCGCCTCGTCCAGGTCATCGAACTCGAAGACGTAGAGGATGGGCGCGAAGGTCTCGTCGCAGGTGATGGGGAGGGGCCGCGGCACCTCGACCAGGGTGGGCTCGACGAAGAAGCCCGGCCGGTCGATCCGGTGGCCGCCGTAGAGGATGCGGCCACCCTCGTCCTTCACCCGTTCCAGGGCCTTCATCATGTTGTCCATCGCGGTGCGATCGATCAGCGGGCCCATGAGGACGCCCGGTTCCATGGGATCGCCGATCGGGATCGAGCCGTAGGCGCTGACGAGCCGGCGCTTCATCTCGGCAGCGATCCCCCGCTGCAGGAAGAGGCGGCGGGTGGTGGTGCAGCGCTGGCCGGCGGTGCCGACGGCGGCGAAGAGCACGGCCCGCAGGGCGAGGTCGAGGTCGGCGTCGTCCATCACCAGGATGCCGTTGTTGCCCCCCAGCTCCAGCAGCGAGCGGCCGAGGCGGTCGGAGACGACCTTGCCCACCTCGCGGCCCATGCGCACGGAGCCGGTGGCGGAGATGAGCGGGACGCGTCGGTCCGCCACGAGGCGCTCGCCGACGCCGGAGCGCCCGCCCATGACCAGGTTGAAGATCGGCGGCGCCGAATTGGCCGCGAGGACCCGCGCCGCGATCTTCGTCACGGCGACGGCGGTCAGCGGCGCCTGGTGGGAGGGCTTCCAGATCATCGAGTCGCCGCAGACAGCGGCGACCATGGCGTTCCAGGCCCAGACGGCCACCGGGAAGTTGAATGCCGTGATGATGCCGACCGGACCCAGCGGGTGCCACTGCTCGTACATCCGGTGCTGGGGCCGCTCGGAGTGCATGGCGAGGCCGTAGAGCTGGCGCGACATGCCGACGGCGAGGTCCGCCATGTCGATCATCTCCTGCACCTCGCCCAGCCCCTCGGAGAGGATCTTGCCGACCTCCAGGGTCACCAGCCGGCCCAGCTCCTCCTTGTGGCGGCGCAGCTCCTCGCCGAGCTGGCGCACCACCTCGCCCCGGCGCGGCGCCGGCCAGGTCCGCCACTCGCGGAAGGCTTCCAGGGAGACGGCGGCCACCCGCTCGTAGTCTTCGGCGGTCGCGAGGAGCACGGCAGCGATGGGCTCGCCGGTGGCGGGGTTCAGCGACTCGACCCTCTCGCCGCGAGTCTCGATCCACTCCCCGTCGAAAGCTCCGGGGCTCTCGGCCTCGAGGCCGAGGGAGTCGAGGATCCTGGAAACGCTGCTCTCGGATTCGGCGGTCATTACGGTCATCAGATGTCTCCTGGAAGGTTCGCGCCGCGGAAGGAGAAGGATAGCGCAATCGCCGGGGGACGCGCGGGGCGAGCCGGTACAATGCCCCGCCATGGCCGGCCTCGTCCCGTCCCTGCTCGTCGCTCTGTTCGGCGCCTGGTGCGGGACGTTCGCCTGGGGCGCGTCCTCCCTCGCCAGCGCCGCGTTGGCGGTCGCCCTGCTGGGGACCCTCTTCTGGATCGGCGCTCCCTGGCTGGATCCCCTCCGGCTGGGCGCGGCGGGGCGCCTGCTTCCCCTGGCGCTCTGGATCGCGGTAGCGGCAAGCGCCTGGGCCTCGCCGGTGCCGCGGGCCGGCTGGGTCGCCGTGCTCCTCTTCCCCGCCTTCTGCGGACTTCCGGGCGTGGTCGAGCGCTGCTGGCGTCGGGAGGCGGACCGGCGCCGGGGTCTGCGGGCGCTGGCCCTGGTGGTGTCTGGGGTCTCCCTATGGGCCCTCGCCGATTGGATGGTCCTGGGCACGCCCCGGCCATCGATGCCCCTTGGCCACCACAACCTGCTCGCGGCTTGGCTGGTGATCCTGCTGCCCCTCGCCATCTTTCCCGCCCGGGAGCCGGGCCCCTGGCGGCTGGCGGGATTGGCGGCCGGCGCGCTGGCCGTCCTCGCGGTCGTGGCCAGCCGCTCGTTGACGGGCTTCGCGGCGCTGGCGGTGGAGGCGCTCCTGGGGTTCGGCGGACGGGTGGGTCCCCGACAGCGGCGCTGGTGGGCCGTGCTCCTGGCTCTGGCGCTCCTCGTCTCGCTCGTTCAGTTCCCCCGGGTCCTGCGGATCGCCACCGGACAGGACCCGTCGGCGCGGGCGAGAGCTTCCTACTGGGCTGCGGCGCTCGATGGCTTTCGGTCCCGACCCCTGCTGGGCTGGGGACCCGGCGCCGCGGCGTGGACGTCCGCCGCCTTCCTCGATCCTGCCCCCGGAGTGAACCCCTGGGGGGAGTCGGTCGGGGAACTCCATTCCCTTCCCCTCCAGGTCGGATACGAGCTGGGCTTCACCGGTCTCCTGCTCGCGCTCGGCCTGACGGTGCTCTTCTTCGCCCGGCGGGTCTCGGAGCGCGAGGAGGGACGCGACCCCGCGCTGCTGGCCGGCGGCCTGCTGGGGCTCGGCGGCGGCGCTATTGCCTCGCTCGGCAGCGGAGCGGTCGCCGTCACAGCCCTCCCCCTGGCCGCCGCGGCTGCCGCCGGTGCGGCGCTCGCCGGCAGCGGGCGGGGGAGGGGCCGGCGGGCGTCGTGGGTGCCCGTGCGGATCTACGCGGTCCTCACGCTGGCAGCGCTGCTCCCTCTCGAGCTTGCGCGCTGGCACTACGACCGCGCCGCGCTCGCCGACGGGGCGGGACGGAGCCGGGACGCGGAAGCCGAGCTGGAATCCGCGATGCGGTTCGACCCTCTGTTCCCCCTCTATCCGGTGCGGTTGGCCCTGCTCCGGGACCGGAAGGCCGGCGAGAAGGCCGGCGCCGCTGAGCTCGCCCTGCAGGCGGCCGAGGAGGGACGCGCGGTGCCCGCCCTCTGGCTGGTGGCCGGAGTCCTGGGATATTCGGCGGACCGATCCTGGGCCGGGACGGCGCTGGACAGGGCCTGCGCCCTCGACCCTCTCGGTCCCTTCCCGCCCTTCTACCGGATGCTCGCCGGCCAGACGGAGGCCGACGCGCCCGCCTACGGCGCGCACGCCCTGCTGGCGGAGCCCCGACTTGCAGCAGCGGCGTTCTGGGAGCGTCGTCCCGACCTCCTGGCAAAGACGCTCGAGGCGGTCCGCACGTGGCCGGAGGTGGACGCCGGTTGGAAGGAGGAGTTGATCGCGGGGGTCCCGCCGGCCGCCCGCCGCCAGGGGCCGTTCTCCCGGGTGGAGCTGCTGATCGACACGGACCCCCGGCAGTCACTCTCGCTCCCCGTCTTCCGGCGCCGCCCCTGGCCTGCGCGCTGGCCTCTCGTCCAGGTGCGACAGGCAACGGCGGGGCGGATCAGCCTCCCTCCGGCGACCTCGTGGCAGGGGACTTCGCCGCTCGCCCTGCAGACCTCTCCCTGCCTCCGCCGCTCACTGCGTGAGCAGGATCTGCTCAGCCAGTGAGCGCTTTCGCGCCTTTTTCCGATCTCCACAAAACCTGTGGAAAACCTTGTGGGAAAAACCCCGCCTGGTGTCTGGAAGATACCGGAGCCTAACGATTTACTGCACTTTGAACACTTCTTTGTGCAGTTTGCGGAAGTGATTGAGACGCAAAGAGTTGAAAAATTTTTCCCAGGCGGAAGGAGCGATTTCGTCAGAATTACCTCACCGGTAGAGGCAGAAATGTCCTCGGCCGGCGGAACCTATCCCGGGGAACGACTTCAGAAAGACTTGAGGTTGGATCAGGCCTTCCCTGGATCACCGGTCCTGGATCACCGGTGATAGATCCCGGCGACGAAGGGACCTGCCATGAAGTGGGCGGGATCGATCTGGCTCTGGAGACAGGCCCCCTGGGGCTCCTTCTCGAGCAGGAGGCGGGCCGATTCGGCGAGACCGGCGGCGGTCGTCGCCTGGATCGCCTTCAGCGTGCGGGCACCGACTCGGCAGGGCCGGATGAGCCGCGAGCTCTCCAGGCGCCGGAGAATGCCGTCGGCGCCACGTCCCTCGACGACCGCGTAGATCACCACCAGGTCGTCCTCCGCGAAGGGGACCGCCTCCTTCATCTTCTTCAGCAGATGGTCCGCCCGGTCCTCCCCCTCCGGCACCTCCTGCAGCAGCTCCTCGACCCAGGCGTAGTGGCCGGGGTAGCGCAGCGTCTTGTAGTCGAGGTGCCGCACCCTGCCTTCCAGCGCGGTGGGCAGGTCGGCCGCTCCGCCGGAGGTGAGCGCCTCCTCGTAGACGATGCCGTTGATGATCACCAAGGCCCGGTCCGAGAGTGATGGCCGGGTCGTCCGCCGGTGCTCCCGGATCACGGTTGCGGGCTCGACGTACTCCGTCGCCACGCCGATCGAGCTCCAGGTGAAGCCGTAGAAGTGCGGGGGGCGGGCGGTGGTGGTAAGCGCGCCGACGCGCATCTCCAGGCGGTCGGCGGCATCGACGCCGTTCTCGCGGCAGAAGCGCTGGAACAGGCCGTTCCCGAGCACGTCCACGTAGCCGGGCGCCAAGCCGGTCTGGAGGAGGAAGCCCCGTCCGGCGCCCTGCGCGATCTCGAGGATCTCCTCCGTCTCCTTCACGTGCTCGGTCAGGTTCGCGTAGTGGAGGTCGAAGCTCCGGGCGAGCCGCGCCATCCGGGGCGCTTCCCGGCCCGGGAGGCAGTCGAGGAGGATGTGCCCCCGCGAGAGGACCTCCTCGAACTCGGGGCTCGTCCCCTCGGCGGGCAGGTGGAACGGGATCACCTCGCCGGGCTCGGTGGACCCTTCATGGACCCAGGCCGCGGCGGCCCTGGCCTTCTCAAGGTCGGCGTCGCCGACGAAGACGTCGACCTCGAAGTCTCCCAGCTCCCGGAGAAGGAGCCCCGTGGCACTGCCCATGCCACCGGCACCGGCGATCACGACCTGGTGCTTTCTGCTCATCTCGACGCGCGCCCGTCGCCCGCTCCGCTGGAGTCGCCTTCCGTTCGGATCCCGTGCGTGGGGTCTGGAAATTTACAGGGACGCGGCACGCTGCGCCCCTGGCGAGGAAGTCGCGGCATCGTAGCACCCGCCGCCGCGGGGGGTCAACGAACGGAGTCGGCCGGCGAGCCGGGGCGCCGGCGCACCGGCTGGCCCGCCAGGGCGGTGCGGTTGCGCCCGGTCTCCTTGGCCACGTACATGGCGGCGTCGGCCAAGCGCAGGAGGGTGCTCTTGCTGGCTTCCAGCGAGAGGTCGGGCTCGAGGTGCTGCCGCAGGGTGGCGATGCCGATCGAGCAGGTGATCCCCTTGAGGGACAGCGGGTCCGGCTGGATGTCCCCCGAGCCGGCGCAGAAGGTCGTGCCGACCACGTCGGCGCGGATCTCCTCCGCGGCGTCGATGGCCCGCTCGACGTCCGCACCCGGCACCAGCAGCACGAACTCGTCGCCACCGTAGCGGGCGGCGACTCCGTTGAAGCGGTTCATCTTGCGGCGCAGCAGGCGGCCCACCTCGCGCAGCACCTGGCTGCCGGCGAGGTGGCCATGGGTGTCGTTGACATGCTTGAAGTAGTCGAGGTCGAGGAACAGCAGCGCGAGGTCCAGGTCCTCGGCCTGGCAGCGGCGGATGGTATCCGTCAGGGCGATGTGGAGGTAGCGGTCGTTGTAGAGCCCCGTCAGGTTGTCGCGCTTGGCGATCTCCTGGGCTTGGCGGCCGTCGAGCACGTTCTGGATCGAGATGGAGATATAGCCCGCGAAGATCTCCAGCAGGTTGCGGTCCTCCTGGCTGTAGCCGGGCGCGTCACGGCGGTTGATCAGCTCGAGGACGCCGCAAACCTCCTGTTCGATGCGGATGGGGATGGCGACCAGCGACTGGGTCTGGTAGCGCGTCTGCTCGTCCATCGCCCGATAGAAGAAACGGTCGCTGGGCGCGTAAGGGGTGGAGTAGGCCTCTCCGGTCAGGTACACCCGCCCGGCGATCCCCTGGTCAGCGGGGATCGTCTGGCCCACCAGGCACGAAGATTTCTCGCCGAAGGCGGCGATGAAAGTGAGCTGGTTCTCGCGGCGGTCGTCTTTCTTGTCGGACGGATCGTCGAGCAGGATGGAACCGGCGGCCGACGGCACGAAGCCGTTGGCCCGGCGCAGCACCTCCACGAGGTTCTCGGCGAGGGAGAGCTCCAGCGGGAAGCTGGGATTGGCCCTGCGCCTCTCCAGGAAGCGTTCCAGGCGGACGGGCTCCAGGCAGTGGAAGGCGTCCGGTGTGCCGAATCCTTCTTCCAACATGCTGATCCGCACGAGTGTGTCACTCATGGACGGCGCCCCATATCGATCGCCCTGCCCTGAAACATGAGACGATTCCAGCAAAGCCTGAATTTTGTGAGGGCCGACACGGTGGACGATACCAGAAGTCGCGTCACGGTTCCACCAGTCCCACCGCCTCGGCCGGACAGCGCAGTTTACGGGTCTCTCCTAGAACGTGCCAGCCGCCCCCCTCGGCGGGACGCACCCGGACCTCGCTGCCCGCGGGCAGGCCGGTTCCCCTTGCGGGACAGGCCGCGAGCAGCACGGCGGCGCGGGGACCGAAGCGGTCGAGGAGCGTGCCGGCCGCGAAGGCGGCGCACGCGAGCAAGGCGAAGAGCGCCAGCAGGCTCCGGGGGAGGCGCCGGACGAGGACGAACAGGAGGACCGTCGCCCAGGCGAGCGCGACGCCGGCCAGGGCGAGCCGGCGGCGGTTCGCGGACCAGCTCCCCCACGCGGAATCCTCTTCCGCCGGGTCTCCCAGCGCCCGGCGGGTCAGCGCCAGGTTGTCCCGCAGCCAGGGGTCTCCGGGCGTGGCGGCCTCGGCCCGGCGGTACCACAGCAGGGCTTCCGGCAGGCGCCCGAGGCGCAGCGCGCAGGTGCCGGCGTTGTAGGCCAGGACGCCGTCCAGCGGCGAGCCGCCGCCGGTGTAGCCCCGGGCGTAGGCTGCCAGCGCGGCCTCCACGTCATCCTGCTCGAAACGGCGGTTGCCTTCAGCGAGGAAGTCCTCGGGATCGGCGGGCGCGGCGAGGCCGGCGAGCGTCAGGAAGAGCACCGCGGCGACGGCTCCCAATCCCCTCGTCACCCTCATGGCAGCCGGCGCGCGAGGCGGCGGCTGCGGGAGATGACCTCGGCCCGCAGGGTATCGGTGGTGGAGAGCTGCGGGGCGTAGCGGAGGTACTGCAGGTCCTCGACCACGCGCTCCAGCTCATCCTGGGTTTCAGCGTCCGCGCCGCGCGACGCCAGGAGCTCGCGCCAGCGGGACGGCGGTGTCGCGGCAGGGATGTCCCACCGGTCGGCCAGGAGCCCGTGCCAGGCTTCCTCGATCCGCGCGGCCGCCTGCCGCGGCCGTTCCTCCGCTTCCGCTGCGCGCAGGCCTGCCTCGAACGTCCGCGCCGCCGGGGAGCCTCCGGCGGGGACGGAGCCCGCCGTCCCGTTGGCATGGGAGCGGCGGCGGGCCAGGCTGACGATCAGGGCGAGGCCCCAGGGGAGGGCGAAGAGCCAGGGGAGCAGTTCCGTCCAGCGCCGGCCGGCGATCCCGGCCATGGGGAGCGCCGCGGTGCGAATGCCGTGCGGCGCGCCGCCGCCTCCGGCCGCCGCGGCCTCGGCAGGCCGGGGAAGGGCCGTCAGGGCCAGGTCCGGCGCCGTGGCCACCCGGTAGCGCCGCGACAGGGGATCGAAGTACGTGATCTCCGGCGTCTCCAGCTCATAGCGGCCGGAGCGTTGGGGGACGACCACGTACGTCCACGTGCGGCTGCCGCGCACCGTGGTGCCGAAGACCTCCTCTTTGCCCGCCTGCTGGGGCGGGAACATCGTGACCCCCGCCGGAGGGGAGACTCTCGGCTCCTGGATGCCCTGGAGGTTCCCTGCGCCCGTCAAGCGCATGGTGAGGGTGGCCGCTTCGCCGAGACGGATCTGCCGCGGCTGGAGGTCCGCCTTCAAGACGAGCTGGCCCACGGCGCCTCCGAACCCCGGCGGGGCTGGCGGCAGGGGCCGCACGTCGATCCACTGGCCGTCCGTCCGCAGACGGAGCGGCTCGGGACGGGCGACCGGAGGGCCGAAGAAGAAGGCGCGGTCGTAGCGCTGGACCGTCAGGTCCACCGCGGCCGGCTCCACCTTGTGCCGGCCGGGCCGGAACGGGAACAGGGCCTTGCGCAGCAGGGGCACCCGGCCGTAGCGCCGGCCGTCGATCTCCACCATCTCCGTGGGGATCTGCTGGGGGATCGGGATGTCCTGCACCCAGAACCCGCGGAACGTCGGCACTCCGCTCGGCGAGAGGGAGGAGATGTCCTCGCGCGTGTAGAGGTAGAGCGTGTAGAGCACCTGCTCGCCGACCACCGGCTGCTGCGGCTCGACCTCGGCGCGCAGGAAGACCTCCGGCTGCCGCGGCTCGCGGCGCCAGGGGTTCGGGATGCGCCCGAAGAACTGCTGGAAGGGGTCCTCTTCATCCAAGCCGCCGTACGACCGCCGCGCCTGCCGGGTCGGCTCCCGCTGCACCTGGACCTCGCACGCCGGGAGCCGCATGACCTCGTCGTTGAGCTGGACCGCGATCGCGCGGGCCCGCGCCCTGCCGAGCGCCAGCGGCCGGACCTGCCAGGAGATCCGGAGCGTGTGCGACAGCCTGCCGTTGTCGAAGCGCATGTCCTCGTACCGGGAGGGGCCGCCGACGACCTCCAGGTTGTCCAGCTCGAAGTCCGGCCGCCGGAAGCGCAGGCTGGAGAAGTCGTCGCCATGGACCTCGACGTTGAAGGTCGTGGTCTCGTCGATGCCGATGACCTCCGGCTCCATCCAGGCGCGCACCTCCAACTTGGCGAAGGCGGGGGTGGCGAGGGCGAGCCATCCCGCAACTCCAAGACCCAGGCCCCAGGCCCAAGGCCCCAGTTTCCTCACCAGTCCTTCCCCTTCGCCGCCCGCTGCCGCGCTCTCTTCGCCGCCTGGTCCCGGCGCTGCTGGCGCTCGAGGTTCTCGACGGCGGAGAGCACCGAGGCAGCCTCGCGGGCACTCATCTCCGGCTGGTTGCGGAATTGCGGCAGCCTGCTGTCCTGCCCCTGGGAGTTCTGCGACTCCCCCTGCTGCCCCTGCCGCGGCTGCTCGCCCTGCTGCTGCGGAGCGGGCGGCCGCCGCCGGTCCTGCGGCCTGCTCGGGTTCTGATCGGGTCTCCCCCGGCCCGGCTGGTTCGACGGGTCCTGGTTCCGCGAGCGGTTGCCGCGCGAGCCCGCCGGCCGGCCCTGCATCCCCATCCTCTGCTTCTGCTCCTCCCGCAGCGCCAGCTCCAAGTTGTGCTTGGCATTGAGGTGGCCGGGCTCGGCCCGCAGCACCTGCTTGTAGGCTTCCACCGCTCCGGCGGCGTCGCCGGCGGCGAGCCGCGCGTTGCCCAGGTTGTAGTGGGCCGCGGTGGACAGGCCCGCCCCCGCCCCCTTGGCCGCCTTCTCCAGGAGAGAGACCGCTCTGCGCGCATGGCCGGCGCCCAGGTGGACCGTGCCGGCGTTGTACTGCACGGCCGGATCGTCCGGCGCCAGCCGCAGCGCCGTGTCGGCGGGCCCCACGGCCTGCTTCGGCTCCCCCTTCTCGTAGGCCGCGATCGACCGCTCGGTCCGCTCCCGCGGGTTGTACAGCCAGCGCTCGGCCCAGACGGGCAGGTGAGGACGCCAGGGCAGCGACGGGAGCGCGGCCCAGCCGAGCAGGAGGACGGCAGGCAAGAGGCTGGCGCGGGCCATGGCCGGGCTTCTCCCTCCCTTCCCGGTGCGGGGGGGAGGGAGGGGTCGGGAGAGGAGGGCCGGGGAGGTGAGGGCTTCCGCCGCAAAAGGCCTCACCCCCAGGTGAAGCAGCAGGGCGATCACCGCCAGCGCCAGCGGCCACTGGAAGCGCTCCTCCAGGGTGCTCAGGCTCTGGCTCTCGATCGTCCGCTTCTCCATACGGTCGATCTGCCGCAGGACCGGCGCGGGATCGGCCGCGGCGCTGGTGACCCGGGCGTAGGAGCCGCCGGTCGCGCGGGCGAGCTTCTCCAGCACGTCCTCATGGAGCCGGCTGATGACGACGCTGCCGTCGGCGTCGCGCTTGACCTCTCCGTTCGCGCCGGGGATCGGCACCGGCGCGCCCGCCGGCGTCGCGACGCCGAAGGCGAAGACGACCACTCCCTCCTCCTTCAGGCGGGCGACCTCCGCGTCGAGCCCGCCGCCGTGGTCCTCGCCGTCCGAGAGCATCACCAGCACACGGTGCTTCTCGCTCCCCTCGCCGAAGAGGCGCAGCGCCGCCTCAAGGCCCGTGGCGAGCTCGGTGCCCGGCGTGGGGAGCGAGCCCGGATCGATCGTGTCGAGGAGCAGGTCGATCACCGCGCCGTCGAGCGTCAGCGGCGCCAGCACCACGCCGTCCCCCTCGGTCTGCACCAGCCCCACCCGGTTGCCGGGCATGGCTTCCACCATGCGCCGCACCAGCGACTTGGCCACGAACAGCCGCGAGGGGGCGACGTCCAGGGCCCCCATGGAGAGCGAGGAGTCGACCAGGAAGACCACGTCGACCCCCCTGCGCTCCACCTTCTGCTCGCCGCTCCCCCAGCGCGGCCGGGCGAGGGCGAGCGAGGCGCCCAGCACCGCCAGCGCGAGGGTGGCCACGGAGAGCGCCAGGCGCCGCGGTGCGTAGGCGGGGAACAGGCGGTCCCAGAGGCTGCGGGCCGCCCACGCGGCGTCCGCGTCGAGCCGCCGCCGCCAGAGCCAGGCCGCCGCCGCCGCCGCCAGAGGGGCGAGCAGAGCCAGCCAGAGGAGGAGGGGATGGGCGAAGCTCATGGCTCGGCGGTCACCTTGAGGCCGGCGGCGGCGAGGGGGAAGAGGAGCAGCCCGAGCCCGGCCCAGACGAGCGGCGGGAAGGCCTCGCGGTAGCGGATGTACCGCTTCACCTGCAGGGGCGTCTTCTCCAGGCGGTCGATCTCGCGGAAGATCCGCTGCAGGCTCTCGCGGTCCGTGGCCCGGTAGAACTGGCCGCCCGTGCGCTCGGCGATCTGCCGCATCAGCGGCTCGTCCACCGGCACGTTCATCATGTAACGGCGCGTCACCGTGCGGCCGGTCACCGGGTCCTGGACGGGCAGCGGGACCGGCACCCGGCCGGCCGAGCCCACGCCGATGGTGTAGATCTTGATGCCCAAGCCCTTGCACACGGCCGCGGCGGAGACCGGATCGATGGCACCGGCGTTGTTCACGCCGTCGGTGACCAGCACCAGGATCCGCGTCTTGGCCGGGCTGGCCTTCAGCCGCGCGGCGGCGCTGGCGAGGGCGACGCCGATGGCCGTGCCGTCCGGCAGCGAGTTCAGCTCCACCGAGTCGATCAGCAGGCCGAGCATCTCGCGGTCCGTGGTCAGCGGCGCGCGGGTCATCGCCGCGCCGGAGAAGACCACCAGGCCGATGCGGTCGCCCGGCCGGCCGGCCACGAAGTCCTGGACCACCTGCTTGGCGACCGTCAGGCGGTTTTCCGGCTTGAAGTCCTCGGCCCCCATGCTCCCCGAGATGTCGAGCACGATCTGGATGTCGATCCCCTCCGTGAGGCTCTCCTCCCAGGCGTAGCCGAGCTGCGGCCGGGCGAGCGCCAGGACCAGGCACGTCAGCGCGAGCAGCCGGGCGTAGAAGGGGAGGTGCAGCCGCCAGGCGCCGCGCCACGGCCGGCCCGCCACCGCGGCCGGCAGCCGGCTGTAGGTGAGGGCGCCCGGCGACGACCGGCGGTGATGGAGCCAGGCGAGCAGCGGCAGCGCCGGCAGGACGAGCAGCCACAGCGGGCTGGCGAGATGGGGGAAGACCTCGGTCATCCCGCCGCCTCCAGCGCCTCCGGCTCGCGCGGGGCCAGATGCGACTCGAACTCTCCGGCGGTGCGCCGCGCCGCCTCCATCCGTTCGCCCGCCTGCGTCTCCCCCACCTCCTGACGGGCGAACTTCACGAGATCGCAGGCGCGCAGCAGCTCCACCGTCTGGCGCACCAGGGGACCCGGCATGCGGCGCGACAGGAGCTGGCGCTGGATCTCGCTGGTGGTGCTCTCGACCGCCGGGAAGGGCAGGCGGCGCCCGAGGTAGCGGCGCAGCGCCAGGCTCAGCCGGGTGTGCAGCGTCACCATCGAGGGCTCGCTCCGCAGCCGGTCCAACTCGGCCGCCAGCTCATCGAAGGGCGGCAGCGGCGCCTCGGCCGCGGGGGCCTCCGTCTTGCGGCGCCAGCGCAAGAGCAGCCAGGCCGCGACGAGGCAGGCGGCCAGGAGGACCGCCAGCGTCCACCAGAAGCGCTCGCCGATGGGGAGCGGCCGCAGAGATGCAGGCGGTTTCGGCCGGGGGTTCTTCTCGTTCGGAGGGATCACCGAGCGCACGGCGATCGCCAGCCCCGCGGGCGTCCGCATCTGGACGGTCCCGGCCCTGGTGGGGACCACGATCTCGGCGGGCGGCAGCGGGACCTGCCCCGGCCGGAACGCGGCGAGCGTGAGGCGCTGCTCGTAGACGGCGATCCCGTCCCGCTCGGAGACCCTCGCGGGCGCGCTCTGACCGACGATCTCCACCTCGCCCCACGCCTTGCCCCAGACCGGGAAGCGCGGCTCGGCCGCGAGGTCCGCCGAGCGCACCCGCAGGGTAATGGTGGCCTGCACGCGGTCGCCCACCGTGGGGCCATTCGGCGCCAGCAAGACCGAGACCGGCGACGGCTGGGCGAGGAGGGGGGCGGTGAGGAGCAGCAGGATCGCCGCGATCAAGCCCCTCACCGCCGCATCCTCCGCTTCCGCTGCTCGAAGAAGGCCAGCAGGGTGTTGATGTATGGCCGGTCCGTGCGCAGCTCCAGGCGGTCCACGCCGAGCTTGCGGGTGAGGCGGGCCAACTCCTCGCGCTCGCGCCGCCGCTGCTCGGCGTGCCGGCTGGCCAGGCGCTTGCCGTTGACCAGCGCCAGCTCGCCCGTCTCGGCGTCGCGCAGCACGACGGGGCCCACCGCGGGGATCTGCTGGTCGCGCGGATCGACGATCTCCACCACGATCAGGTCGTGCCGGGCCGCGGCCGCTTTCAAGGCGCGCGTGGGAGCGGCCCCCAGGAAGTCCGAGATCACGAAGAGCACCGACCGGCGCTTCAGGGTGGCGAGCACGGCGTCGAGCCCGCGCTCGAGGTCGGTCCCCCCCTGGGCGGGACGGTCCAGGACCTCGCGCACCATGCGCAGCACGTGCGTGCGCCGCCGCCGCGGCTCGAGGAACAGCTCCAGCCGGTCGCTCACCAGGGCGGCCCCCACGCGGTCCTGGTTGCGCAGCGCCGCGAAGGAGAGCAGGGCGGCGATCTCGGCCGCCAGCTCGCGCTTCAAGATCGCCCGCGAGCCGAAGGAGAGGCTGCCCGAGACGTCCACCACCAGGAAGATCGTGAGGTCCCGCTCCTCGACGTACTTCTTGACGAACGGCGCTCCCACGCGGGCGGTGACGTTCCAGTCGATCGTGCGCACGTCGTCCCCCGGCTGATACGGGCGCACCTCGGCGAACTCCATGCCGAGCCCCTTGAAGACCGCGTGGTAGTCGCCCGCCACTCCCTGGTCCACCAGCCGGTTGGTGGCGATCTCGATGCGCTTGACCTTGCGCATCAGGTCCGCCGGCAGCGCGGTGCTCTTCGGCCGTCCCGGCGCCGGCGGCGCGGCGTCCTTCGTCTGCCCCAGGCGCCCCGGGCGGGCTTCGCGTCGGCGCGTCAGGAGACCGAACATCGGCAAGCCTCGGCGGGTCTAGGGGACCGGGATGCGGTCGAGCAGCCGCGCGACAAGCGCGTCCGTCGTGATCTCTTCGGCCTCGGCTTCGTAGGTGGGGATGATGCGGTGGCGAAGCACGTCGGGCGCCAGCTCCTTGACGTCCTCCGGAATCACGTAGCCGCGCCCGCGCACCAGCGCCAGCGCCTTGGCCGCGCGGGCGAGGAACAGGGTCGCCCGCGGCGAGGCGCCGAAGGAGATCAGGTCCGCGAGGTCGGGCAGACCCGCCGAGCGGGGATCGCGGCTCGCGAACACCAGGTCGAGCACGTAGCCCTTGATCTTGTCGTCGAGATAGACCGCGTCCACCACCTCGCGCAGCGAGAGCAGCCGGTCGCGCTCCAGCACCGGATGCGCCTTGAGGTCCCCCGCCACCAGCATGCGATCCAGGATCTCCCCCTCCTCGCGGCGCGAGGGGTAGGTGACCTTCAGCTTCATCATGAAGCGGTCCACCTGGGCCTCGGCGAGCGGATAGGTGCCCTCCTGCTCGATGGGATTCTGGGTGGCCAGCACCATGAACGGCTCGGGCAGGTGATGGCTCCGGTCGCCCAGCGTGACCTGCCGCTCCTCCATGGCCTCGAGCAGCGCCGACTGCACCTTGGCGGGGGCGCGGTTGATCTCGTCGGCGAGCAGCACGTGGGTGAACACCGGCCCCCGGCGGGGGATGAAATCGCCGCTCCGCTGATCGTAGATCAGCGTGCCGATGAGGTCCGCCGGCAGCAGGTCCGGGGTGAACTGAATGCGCTGGAAGTCGATCGCCAGCGTCTGCGCCAGCGTCTTGACGGCCAGGGTCTTGGCGAGGCCCGGCACCCCTTCGATCAGCACGTGGCCGCGGGCCAGCAGGCCCACCAACAGGCGGTCGAGCAGGTAGTCCTGCCCGACGATCACCCGCCGCAGCTCGGCCTCGATCCGTTTCAGGGTCAGGGCCTCGCGCTCGACATCTCGATTCAGGGTGGCGACATCCAGTTCCATAGACACTCCCGGGCGGCGGCAAAGTGCAAGGGGGGTGCCATGGATTTCCCCCTGGATTTCCCCGGGATCTCCGGGATTTTGCCCTCGCCGACCGGCTCCCTCCGGCGCGCTTCGGGCCAAAATGGCACGTCCCGGTCTGATACCGTTCCCTCCGTGCGCAACCCCCCGCTGAAGAAGGCCCTGGGCCAGCACCACCTCGTGGATGGCTCGCTCTGCCGCCCGCTCATCCAATTCCTCGCCCCGCAGGGAAAGAGGGTGCTGGAGATCGGCCCCGGGGGCGGCGTGCTCACGGCCGAACTGCTCGCCGCGGGCGCCCGCGTGCTCGGCTGGGAGCTGGACCCCGGCTGGGCCGCCGTCCTGCGCCGCCGCCTGCCGGACCCGCGCCTCGCCCTCGTGGTGGGAGATGCCCTGGAGATCGCCTGGGACCGCCTCCCCGCCCCCACGCTGGTGGCGGGAAACCTCCCCTACAACGTGGCGACGGCGATCCTCGAAGACCTCCTGCCGCACCACGTTCGCATCCCGCGCGCCGCCTTCCTGGTCCAGAAAGAGGTCGCGGACCGCATCGTGGCCACGCCGGGCACGGACGCCTACGGCTCCTTCAGCGTGATCGTGGCCGCCTATGCCAGGCCGCGCATCCTGGGGAAGGTCAAGCCCGGCAGCTTCCGTCCGCCCCCCAAGGTGGACAGCGCCTTCGTGGGTCTGGAGCTCCATCCGCCGCCGCTGCCTGAGAAGGAGATGCCGGACTTCATCGCCCTCGTCCGCCTCGCCTTCGCGCAGAGGAGGAAGACCTTACGGAACGCCCTGGCCGCGGGATGGGGGAGGGAGCGCGCCGAGGCGGTGCTGGCCGCGGCGGGAGTCCTCGAGCGGGCGCGGGCGGAGGAGCTGGGGCTGGGGGAGTTTCTGGCGCTCTACGCCGCCGCCCGAGTTACGGAAAGACGCAAGATCCCACAAGGCGGAATCTCCATGTAGACTATCCAGGGAGTCGCCGATCATGACCCGGACCACCATCTCTCAAGCGGATCTGGCCAAGAAGACCCAAGAGGTCGTGGATCGCGTGCAGCAGGGCGAGATCGCGGTTGTTGAGGCCTCTGGGCAGGAGCAGGCCGTTATGTTGGACCCTCTGGACTTCCGGCTCCTCCGGGCGCTCGCTCAGTGCGCCATCCATGAGAAGGCGCAAGGGCTGGAGGTGGACGATCCGGACGTCAGAGCCCTGCGAGCCTACTTGGCCGAAGAGATCAGCCTGGGCAAGGCGTCTGAGCTCCTGGGTCTCACGCGTTTCGAGTTGCAGCAGCGATTTCACCGGCTGGGAGTTCCCCTGCGTATCGGACCGGCTACCCTCGAGGAGGCGCGGGCGGAAGTCGCCGCGGCACTGAAGTTCGACTGAACGGGCTCGCCCGATGCCCGTGATCCTGGCCGACACGACGGTCCTCAACAATTTTGCTCAGATCAGAAGACCGGATCTCCTCCGGAGGGCCTTCCCCAGGCTCGTCGCCCCCAGTGTCGTCCTCAAGGAACTGTCGGCGGGTGAGCGGCTGGGAGTTGTTCCTTCCTGCGACTGGTCTTGGGTCAAGACCACCGAGCTCACCAAGGTTGAGCAGTCTCGTAGGACTGAGTTGAGACGCGATCTCCAAGCTGGAGAAGCCGCCTGCATCGCGGTCGCGGAGATTCGCGGGGGTCTCGTGCTGACGGACGATGCCGACGCCCGCCGTCTCGCGGCCGCGCTCAAAGTGGAGATTTCGGGGACGATAGGAGTTCTGATCAAGCTCGTACGAAGGGAAATCCTGACCTTAGAGCAGGGGGACAGGCTCCTAGCCGAGATGATCGCCCGCGGATACCGCAGTCCCGTCCGGTCCCTTCGCGAGATCTAGGCACCCGCGCGGCGGATCCTCCGCGTCTACAGGCCGGCGCATTCCGCTGCGTTCTCGAAGCTGACGAGCCGCCGCACAAGGGCGTTGTAGCGGGAGTGCGCCGAGTCCGGATCGGTTTCCGCCAGCTTCTCGTAGAGGCGGTGCTCCGGCGAGGGAAAGACCGTCTCGGGAACGGGAAGGCCGATCCTGCGCAGGCGGGGAGCGCCGATCGAGACGAGGAGGGCCGGGATCGACTCGACCCCGCAGCCGAGGTCCGTGAGCCCCTCCTGCACCAGATCGCCGCCGGGAAAGGCCGTCAGATCCATGGCCGGGAGTATAGCGTCCCGTGCTGCAGACGTATCCGGTGGATTCACCCTCCCCATTCGCCGCGCAGGAAGGCCGAGGCGGTCTCGACGAAACGGGGGGCCATGTCGCCCCAGATCGGCCCATGTCCGCCGTTGGGCACGATCCACAGATACGATCGCGGGATGGCGGTGTACATCTCCAGCGCAATGCTCACCGGATAGAACGGGTCTCGATCGCCATGCACGATCAGGGTCCGGGCTGTAATCCGTGACAGGTCGTGAGGCGTGAAGTTCATGTCATCGTAGCTGTCCTTGAAGGCGTTGGCGAGCCTCCATAGAGCCCTGATCTGATCGTCGCCATGCTGATGGCGTTGCCGCATCATCTGCCATTCTTCGTCCGTTCGGCTCTCGACGGTCATCTGGCGCATGATCGCCCGCGCCTGCTCTGGAAAATAGAGCGTCGCGCTGACCAGCACCATGGCCTCGATCCGAGCCGGCTGCTGGGTCGCCATGTGAAGGAGGGTCTTGGCCCCGCCGCTGACCCCGATCGCCTTGAATCGCGCGATATCCAATCGGTCGAGGAGGGCGAAGACGTCGGCTCCGGATTGGCGAAACGTGAATTCCCCCGAGGGATTGGTGGAGCGGCCGTGACCGCGCAGGTCCGGTATGACGAGCCGGTACCCCTCGGGTGGAGCCTTGAAGATCAGTCTCCAATCGGTGCCCGAGCCCAGGAAGCCATGCAGCAGGACCAGGGGCTCCCCGTCCCCGCGAACCTCGTAATACATCTCCAGCCCGTTGATGGGCTCGATCTGACCAGGTGCATGGCCCCCGAAGTACATGTAGATCGCAATCCCGTAGAACTCGGCTATTCGCGCTAGACGCTGATGATGGCGAGTCCGAACGCCACGCCGACGCACAGACCAGTGAGCACCTCGCTAGCAGTGTGACGCTTCAGAGCGAGCCGTGACCACGCTAGGAGTGGGAGCAGCACGAGCGGCACCCAACCGAGGGGTGAATGCAATAGGAGCAGTGTGGTTGCGGCGAGGGCCCCAAACGCCATGTGCAGCGAGAGCTTGATCCACCTCGTAGCGACAGCACACAGGGCGAGCATGGCAAGAACACCGAATGAGACTCGAGTCGGAAAGGAATCGGGCTTGGACAGCCAGGATAGGCCTGCCAGGACAGCTAGGGCAACGACGCTGACCATGAAGAGGACCGGGCGCTCTCGGCGATTCGAGGCGTCGACATTCTCCCAGGCGCCCATACGCACCTTGCGAGCCATAAGGAGTGCGATCGGGAGGAGGGCGACTGCGGCGACCATGAGAACGGCGCGGAGCGCCTCTTGAGCGTTGCTACCGAGGTGCAGCGCCGTTCCGAGGACCATGACGAGTGCCATGGCAAAGGGATGTCCGATGATCGACACCCACCGTGCTACCACGTGCATACCCAGTGTCGCCTAACCTCTAGTCGACCGTTCGCCGCGCCCCCGGTAAGACCCCAAGTAGACACCGCGGAGTGCAGCCATGTCCTTCATTCTAAGGATCATAGCTGCTGCCAGCAGCCTCTGGAAAGAGGACGGGACTCTCCGGGCCTCCCCTGATCGGGCTGCCGGAGAGCCCCGCCGCGCTGACCGCGAGAGCACGGTGATGGCAGGGCAGGGGCCTGGCCCCGAGAGGCCCCTGCCCGTTGAAACGGGTACGTCGTTTGTCAAAGAACGACTCGCCCGCCGCTTGAGGCGGTCCGCCCAAAGGTCTGGACGATCCGCCTGTCGGTCCGGAGGGTCCGCCTCGAGGTCTGAGCCTTCCGCCCCGAGGTCTGGACCGCTCGCCTCGAGGTCTGGAGGGTCCGCCCGCAGGTCTGGACCGTCCGCCCGGAGGTCCGGAAGCTTCGCCTTCAGGTCTCGACGGTCCGCCTCGAGGTCCGGGAGGTCCAGACCTTTGGGCGGGCCGTCCGCCTGTTGGGTCAAGCCATTTCGACCCACATCCAGACCCCCCTTTCATCCAAGCGGAAAATCCTCTTCCGCAAGGGTTGGAGGACGCCGGTTCCGGCGGCGACGAGCGCTTGGAGGTTGTTTGCTTTATCAGCCCCCAATAAACTGTATCGGCACTATATCATAAGTTGGGGGTTGACAACCGAGACTGGACCGTCTATGGTGTTGCCGTTGTCGCAGTAACCAGGACCCGATTCCTCAGACTATGTAGGCGGCGCGAACGCCGTCTACCGGAAAGGAGGTGCCTATGGAGACGAGCTGAGCTGAAAGCAGTATGAGCATAGCACAATGCTGGATTCCCGGCAAGCGGGAGCGCCGGGCATGAAGAGAAGTGAAACCAAACAACGTCAAGAAAGGAGAAAGACTATGTCGCTCATCAACGCACAGGGAGACATCTTCAAGGAGTGGGAGGGCCTGCTCAACGCGAGCCAGGCCCACGCCGGGATGCTGCCTAACGCCGATCCGCTCCGCAACTCGCTGCAGGAGATCCTGAACCAGGCCCGGCAGGTGAAGGCCGTTCAGGAGGAGCACGAGGGGCGGCGCCAGCGGGCGACCCAGCAGCTCGCGGAGCTGATCAAGCAGGGCCGGGAGGTCGTGCGGCGCCTGCGGAGCTTCGCCAAGTCGCAGCTCGGGACGAACAACGAGCTGCTGGTGCAGTTCGGGACCGCTCCCATCCGCCGCCGGACCCGGTCGGCCCAGAAGCCGGCCCAGAAGCCGCCGGCGCCCGGCGCGGGGACTCCGTCCGACACCGGGACTCCGACGCCGGAGACGGAGCCGATGGCGAAGCCGTCCTCGTCGTAGGCTTGAGGTGAAGTCGTTCCGCCCCCTTCGACCCTTCTCCCGGACTCCGTGAGCTGGGAAGGAGGGGGCGGCTTGTTCTTTGACAACTGAAAAAAGGCTCTGTCGGAACGTGGTCCTGGGCGTTGGGGGCGCCCCGATCGGGGCGCCCCCTATCTTGGGGATTCAGTCGTGGATCGCGACCTCGGCGCTTCCGCCCGGCTTGCCGTGGGCCGTCAGGACGATGACGTTGTCACTGCCCGGCTGCATCGCGGAGGAGACGTCGAGGGTCCTCTGCTCGCCGTCCTTCAGGCCGGCGATCGTGAACCGCCGCCCGTTGACCGTGACGTGCAGGTCCTTGAGCCCCGGGCTGCCGTTGACCACCGTCACCTTGTGCTCTGCCGCAGGGAGCTCGCTCAGGGTCTCGCTGACGGGCTTGCCATTGCCGCGGATCTGGAGCGTCAGGACCGGGTCGCAGACGATGACGTTGCCGGTCAAGTCAGTGATCGTCAGCTCCACCACGGACTTCACACCTTGTGTCCTCTTCCGGGCGGTGACGAGTACCGGACCCGGCGAGCCCTTGGGGAAGCTGGGGACATTGACATCGGCGTTCTCGCTCCTGGTCACTTCGATGCTGTACAACCCGCCGGAATCCTGGATCGTGACGTCGGCTCCCACGCCGGGCATGAGAAGCACATCGCAGGTCGGGGGCACGTTCACGTCCTCCGCGCGGGGGACGTGCCGGGTGGTGACGATCCGATAGGGCGATAGCTGGTTGTCCTCGGTGTAGAGCGGGACCGGCTGTGGGGATTCGTAAAAATCGCCCGTCGTCGGCGGCTTGTGGTGGATAACCCCCGGCATGGGCTTCTGGTCCCGGTTGTGGAGGATGACGGGGCCAGAGGGGCTGCTGACCGTGATCTCGAAGAAGACATCGAAGAAGCTCGCCGCCGTGCCGCCTGGACCGAAGGGCGGCACGTCCAGGCGGCCGGTCATTGTGTCGCTGCTCTCCTCGATCTCTCCGAACGAGCGCCGGAAGGGGTCCTTCTCGGAATCGCGGAGCTTGAGCGAGAGGGGTCCGAACGTGGAGCTGCTCCCGGAGAGGTCCAGTTGCACCAGCTCCGACCGGACCTGATCCAAGCCGTCGCTGTCGCTGTCCGTGGCCTCGCCGTTGGGCCCGATGGCGACGTTCACGGTGGAGGGGCCCGTCAGTCGCACCCTCTCGGTCCCGGAAGGGCCGCTCAGCTCGATGACCGCCGCGGTGCTCGGGAAGTGATCGACCTCGGCCATGAACGACTGCGAGATGACCTGGTCGATGAGGGCATAGGAGTTGCGCGCGAAGCCGGTCGCGTTCTTGATCCACTCGAAATCGGGGGGACCCTTGGTCCCCAGCTTGTCCTGGGGATCTCTATCCAATGGCATGGGCCCTGTGCGGAAGCTGCTCTGTTGTTTATCGGAGAGGTGCAGGAGGAACGGCATGCCGAGGATACGGCCGCCGCCGACCACCTCCACATAGTGGCGTCCCTTTTCGATCCTTGTGGTCGCGGGGTTATCTTGATAGTGGAGGTCCATTTCGACGTCCTCGCCATTCATCAGCTCCATGAGGATCCAGTCGATGTCGAAGTTGGCGCCCGCTCCCTGAGAGGTCACCCCCATGTGGGTGTAGTTGGCGCCTCCGTTCAGCGGGGTTCCCGCATTGTTTGCCAAGCCGCCGACGCGGTGCTTGATCTTGAGGAACGGGGCGAGACCGTTCATGGCGATGTAGGCGAGCTTGCCGTCCATCGGCCAGACGCCTTCATTGCCCGTGACCTTGTCGGCGTCCCGCCGGTTGGCACCCAGCGGCCGCCCCGTCTTCACGTCGAGCTGGCCGACCAGCGAGTTGTTCGGAACGTCGCCTCCCCAGCCGGGGACGTTGTCGTGCTTAATTTCGAGGAGCGTCGTGTTCTCGAGGAATTGCAGGCTGTTGGCCACCGCCGCCGGCGCGCATTGGTTGTGGCCTGCTTGGACGTTGGGATGTTTCCGCTGGAACTTCAACTCCACGGGTAATCCGAAGAGGGAGAAGCTGACGTCGACCAGATTCGGGGGAGCCTGATATCCGGCGACTTCCCCTTCCGGCCCGGTCCCTCCCGTGGTGTTGTCGACGGAGCCGACGGGAAAGGTCTGCGGGCTGGCGCCGTGCGACTCCACCTGGCTGCGCGTCGCCGACGGCGAGGGGTTGTAATCGATGATCAGATATGCGCTGGTCACGTCG
>DASWME010000385.1:0-15878 GCA_036399915.1 Thermoanaerobaculia bacterium | reverse complement strand
GACGAAGATCAGCCGGTGGCTGCCGGCGAGAGGATCGAAGGCGCCCTGCCAGAAGTGCGTCGTGGCGGGAAGCCCGGCGAGGAAGACCACCGGATCTCCCCCGCCGCGGATCTCCGTGTACAGCCGGCCGTCGAGGTACGCCCGCTCGGCCCGCAGATGACGGACGCGGAACGCGGCGACGATCTCGATAAAGCCTGCCGCCGCGGCGACCGCCAGGGGCACGATCCACAAGCTCTTCCACGCTCGCCATCTCATGGTTCGCTCCCACCCGGCACCGCCCAGCGCCGGCTCAGCCAGGCGAGCCCGAGCGGGATCAGGATCATCTGCAGGACCGGGGACCAGCCTAGGTCCAGGACGGGCAGACGGAGCATCTCGTCGCGATAGCGCCATGCGCCTGACAGTAGCGCCTTCTGCTCGACGACGACCGCTACGAGAAAGCCGAGCGCGGCGAGCAGCAGCAGGCGCCAGCGGCTCATCCGTTTGAACCACAGCCAGTCCTCGGCGGCGCAGGCCATCAAGGCATAGATCACGGCGAGGAGGGCCGCGTCTCCCAGTGCGGCCTGGAAACACCGCCACCAGCCGCCTTCGAACTTGCCATAGAGCGGCATCTGGAGCATCTCCCAGGCGAAGTTGGCGACCAGACCGCCGCCGGCCCAGACCGCCAGAGTCCTGCCCAGAGCTTTCAATGCCGGCCTCCTTTCACGTCTTGAGGATTCCGCTCGCTTTGCCGACTTCGAGCGTGCCGCGCCGCAGCTCCCACTCTTTGAGCATCGTCCAGATGACGGGGGTCACGATAAGGACATGGACCAGCGACGAGACCATGCCGCCCAGCACCGGCGTCGCGATGGGCTTGGCAACCTCCGAGCCGGTCGCCGTGGACCACATGATGGGAAGGAGTCCCGCGATCACGGTCGAGACGGTCATCAACTTGGGGCGCAGGCGGAGGACCGCCCCTTCCACCGCCGCCTCGCGGATCCCCTCGCGAGTCAGCTCTCCCGCCGCCGCTCTTCGTTGCAAAGCCTCTTCCAGGTAGACGACCATGACGACCGCCGTCTGCACCGCCGTGCCGAAGAGAGCGATGTAGCCCACCCAGACGGCGACGCTCAGGTGGAATTCGGTCTTCCAGCCGAAATGCATGGCGGCGACGTGAAGAGCCCAGAGCAGGAGGTTGCCGCCGGTGAGGGCGAACGGGATGGCGAGGATCACATGCGCCGCCTCCTTGGCCGAGCGGTAGGTCAGCCAGAGCAGCACGAAAATGATGGCGAAGCAGGCCGGCACCACGATCATCAGCCGGTTGCGGGCCCGCACCTGGTTCTCGTACTGGCCCGACCATTGGAGGAAGTAGCCCGCCGGCAGCGCGACCTTCTGCTCGACCACGCGCTTCGCCTCGTCCACGAAGGAGCCGACGTCGCGCCCGCGGACGTTCAGGAAGATCCTCTCCCGCAGCAGGCCGTTCTCGGAGGAGATCATCGAAGGACCAGGCCGTAGCCGGATGGCTGCCAGCTCGGCCAGGGGCACCTGGGCCATCCCCGCCACCGGCGGAGGCGCCATGCCCGCCGCGGGCACCGGCGCCAGTCCAGCGAAGGCCATGCCGGCGGGCGACCGTACCGGCACCAGCACCCGCCGGATCGCGTCGAGGTCGGCCCGCAGCTCGCGCGCGTAGCGCACCCGCACCGCGAAGCGGTTGCGCCCCTCGATCGTCGTGGTCAGGTCCATGCCGCCGATCGCCGTCTCGACGACATCCTCCACGTCGCCTACGGTGACGCCGTAGCGCGCCACGGCGGCGCGGTCGACCTCGATCTCCAGATAGGGAGTCCCCAGGATCTGCTCGGGGTAGACATCGGCCGCGCCGCGCACCGTCCGGACCACCTCGGCCACTTCCTGGGCCTTGCGCTCGAGCAGGGCCAGGTCCGGCCCGTAGATCTTCACCCCGACCTGGGTGGGGATGCCGGTCGCCAGCATGTCGATGCGGTTGCGGATCGGCTGCTGCCAGATCGTCGTCACTCCCGGCATCTGGCTCTTCTCGGTCATCTCCGCGATCAGCTCGTCCTTGGTCATGCCCGGCCGCCAGTGCTCGGAGTCCTTGAGCTCCACCAGGGTCTCGTACATGTTGATGGGTGCCGGATCGATGGGGCTCTCCACCCGTCCCACCTTGCCGATCACCGACGCCACCTCGGGGAACGCCCGCAGGATGGCGTCCTGCTTCTTCATGATCTCGACCGCCTCGGTCAGCGAGATGGCGTTCGAGGTCACCGGCATGAACATCAGGGTGCCCTCGTCCAGGGGCGGCATGAACTCCTTGCCCACGCCGGCGGCGAGGTGGGATTCGAGCCACTGTTGAGCGCCCGACAAGCGGTCGGCTGCCCGTTGCGCGCCCTCGGACCCGGCCGCCGCGGCGGCGACGAAGGGAAGCTTCACCGGCGTCAGCAGGAGGCCCCCGCCGCCAACCAGGACCATGGAGAGCAGGAACGCTCCCCCGGCGACGAGGAGGGTCATCTTCTTGTGGCGGAGCGCCCAGCCGAGGACCGGCTGGTAGAGGCGCCGGGCGCCGCGCATCAGCGGATTACGCTCTTCCGGGTGGACCTTGCCACGGATCAGGAAGGTCGCGAGCACCGGCACGAGCGTCACCGACAGGAACGTGGCCCCGATCATGGCGAAGGTCTTGGTGAAGGCCAGGGGGTGGAAGAGGCGGCCCTCTTCCCCGGTCAAGGAGAAGACAGGGAAGAAGGCGAGGATGATGATCACCATCGAGAAGAAGATCGGCCGGCCGATCTTCTTCGCCGCGTCGCGCACCGAGTCGATCAGCGGGCGCGTGCCCCCCTCCCGCTCGATCTGGCGGAAGCAGTTCTCGGTGATGACGATGCCGGCGTCGACCAGCACCCCGATCGCGATCGCGATCCCCATCAGCGACATGATGTTGGAGGTGATACCGAAGACCCGCATCAGGATGAAAGCGATGAGGACGGCGATCGGCAGCGGCGCGCTAACGATCGCGACCGAGCGGAAATGCATCAGGAACAGCACGTGAGCCAGCACGACGAGGAGCGTCTCCTCGATCAGCGAGCGCTTGAGGGTGCCGACGGCCCGGGTGATCAAGGCCGAGCGGTCGTAGGCAGGCACGATGCGGACCCCCGCGGGAAGGCCGCGCTGGAGTTCTCGGATCTTCTCCTTCACCCGGGCAATGATCTCGGGAGCGCTCTCTCCGTAGCGCATCGTCACCACGCCGCCGACCACTTCCCGTCCGTCCTTCTCGAGTGCCCCGCGGCGGAACGCCGCGCCGAGCTGGACAGTGCCGAGGCTCGACAGGTAGACAGGGACGCCGCCTGCGGCGCTCACGGCGATGTTCGACAGATCCTGGACACCCGCGACCAGGCCGATGCCCCGCACGACGTACTCCATGCCGTTGCGCTCGATCACCTTGCCGCCGACGTTGTTGTTGCTGCGCTCGACAGCTTCCATGACGTCATGCAGGGTGACTCCGTAAGCGGTGAGCTTGTTGGGGTCGAGGTCGATCTGGTACTCGCGGACAAAGCCGCCGATCGAGGCGACCTCCGCGACTCCTGGCACGGCGTTCAACTGGTAGCGGACGTACCAGTCCTGCAGGGCGCGCAGCCGCCCGAGGTCGTACCCCTCGCCTTCCAGGGTGTACCAGAAGACCTGGCCGACGGCGGAAGCATCCGGGCCCAGGACCGGAGTCACCCCCTTCGGCATCAAGCCCTGGATCAGGTTCATGCGTTCGAGGATCCGCTGCCGGCCGAAGTAGAGGTCCGTGCCGTCCTCGAAGATGACGTTGACCATGGAGAAGCCGAAGGCCGAGGAGGCGCGCACGGCCTTGACGCCGGCCAGGCCCTGGAGGTTGACGACCATGGGATAGGTGACCTGGTCCTCGACCTCCTGGGGCGAGCGCCCCGGCCAGTCGGCGAAGACGATGACCTGCGTCTCCGAGATGTCGGGGATGGCGTCGACCGGGTTGGTGTGCACCGTATAGAGGCCCGCGGCGACGATGAGCAGGGTCAGGCCGAGGATCAGGAAGCGGTTGCGCAGCGAGAAGTCGATCAGCCGGTCGATCATGGCCGTCCCTCCTCCTTCTTGACCTCGGAGGCGCCGCCCCATTGGATGGACTGGCCGGTGGCGAGTTGCGACTGCGAGTCGATCAGGAAGTTGGCCGAGGTCACCACCTCCTCCCCCTCTGCCAGTCCCTGGACGACCTGGACCATGTCACCCGCCGTCTGACCGAGGCGGACCTCCCGGCCGGCGAAGCGGTTCGGACCCTGCCGGACGTAGACCACCTGGCGGACCCCGGTGTCGAGCACGGCGCTCTGCGGAATGGCGAGCCTCCGGCCGAGGTCCACCTGGAGCTCGGCGTTGGCGAACATCCCCGGCTTCAGGAGGCCGCCGCGGTTGGGTAGCTCGATGCGCACCCCCACCGTCCGAGTCGCCGGGTCGAGCACCGGATCGATGAACCGGATGCGGCCGCGGAACTCGCGACCTGGGAAGGCGGCGAAAGTCGCGACGGCCGCCTGCCCGACCTTGACGCTGCCTAGCTCGTGCTCGTAGACCCTGGCCGAGAGCCAGAGGTTCGAGAGGTCGGCCAGTAGAAAGAGGTCCTGCCCTTCCGTGACGTATTGGCCTTGGACGACCTTCTTCTCGAGGACCGTGCCGCTGATCGGCGAGCGCACCACCAGGTCGACCTCCGCCTGCCGGGTGCGGGCGATGCGGTCGATCTGGTCGCGGTCGAGGCCCCACAGGGAGAGCCGCGCGCGGGCTGCCGTGACCAGGGACTCGGCGGAATCGATGTAGCCGGCATCTCCGCCCGCCCGCGCGCGCGCCAGGTTGTCGAGGGCGAGGGCGTACTCCCGCCCGGAGGAGACGAGGTCCGGGCTGTAGATGGCGTAGATCGGCGCGCCCCGGCGGACGGACTCGCCGGTGAAATTGAGATAGAGACGGTCGAGGCGGCCGGCCACGCGGGCGGCGATGTGAATGAGCTTGGTCTCGTCCGTTCCCAGGGTGCCTACGGCGCGCACCGCTCGGTGCAGCGAGGCTTCCTTCACCGTGACAGTCGCGACCCCGGCCGCGCTCACCGCCTGCGGGCTCAGCTCGACCGTCGTGCCGGGCTCGGCTGGACCGCCCTGCGGCGCTGCCTCGTCGGCATACTTGGGTACCAGCTCCATATCCATGAACGGCGATTTGCCGGGTCGGTCGAAATGGACCTCCGGCTTCATCGGGTCGTACCAATAGAGGACCTTGCGCCCGCCGCCCGTCCCGCCAGGAGGCGTGGAGGAGGTCTTCGCCGGTGGTTTCTCCTCTGCGTAGACGGGCACCAGATCCATGCCGCAATCCGGTGCCTTGCCCGGCTTGTCGGATTTGTAGGAGGGATGCATCGGGTCGACCCAGTAGAGGATCTTCTTGCCTTCTTTTTCCTGGTTGGCGGCTGGGGTCTTCCCGCATCCCGCGAGCAGCCCGCTCACGGCGAGGCCGATGGCAGCGGCAAGGACGAACAACCTATTTCTCGGCATTGGACTCTCCTGAGCCGGGAGTTCCCGGAATCAGCGGCAGGCCGGAGGCCTTCTGCAGCGCCGCCAGGGCGCGGCCGATGCCCGCCGCGCGCGCCGCGGCTTCCCGCTGGTATTGGTCGAGGTCAGTGGCGGCGCGCACAAGGGTCAGGAAGTCGATCTTGCCGACGATGTAGGCCTCGCGCGCGGCGCGATAGTTGATGTCGGCCTGGGGCAGGATCGAGTCGCGGTAGAGCCGGGCCTGCTCGAGGTTCTTCTCGAGCTCCGCATACGCCACTTCGATTTCGCCCTGGAGCTGGTTCCTGGCGGCCTCGATGCCGGCGCGGGCCGCCGCCAGCTCGGCTTCCTTCTCCGCCCGCCGCTCTTCCAGCCGGCGGCGATGCGCCCAGGGAAGATCGATCGCCGCGCTCACCCCGATGAAGTCGTCGAACCGCTCGCGGCGCCCGTAGTAGCCCATGAGCATCCAGTCCGGACGGCCCTCCAGGCGCGCCAGCTCGAGCTCCTGCTCGGCACGCTGGACCTCGGCCGCGGCTTCCGCCACGGCCGGGCTCCGCGCCGCGGACTGCTGCACCAGCTCAGCGACCGCGGGCACCTCGGAGCCGGGGTCCACCGGTCCGATCGGCTCTACGGGGGCTCCGGCGGGCAGGCCCTGGAGAGCGTTGAACCGGGCAGCCTGCGCCCGCCGCTCGGCTCGCAGGGTGGAGAGCTGCTCGTCGAGGCTCGTCTTCTCGAGGTTGGCTTGGAAGACGTCGGACTGCCCGGCCTTGCCGACCTTGTAACGCTCGGTGACCGAGGCGGCGGCGTCCTCCAGCCGCTGGCGGGCTTCCTTCAGGATGGCAAGGCTGCGGTCGGTCTCCGCCAACTGGAAGAAAGCGTCCGCGGTGTCGGCGGCGATCTCGACCGCCTCGCGCGACCGCATCGCCCTGGCACCCTCGACGCCGGCCTGCGCCACGGCGCGCTGCGCCGAGCGCTTGCCCCGTCCGGGAAGGCGTTGGCGGCCGGTCAGCATCTCCATCGTGAAGTCGTCACGGGAGAGGGAAGGATCGCGGACCGGCACGTCCTTGAGGCCGAGCTCGATCTCCGGATCGGGAAGCACCGCGGCTTGCGGGACCCGACGCCGGGCTGCCTCCAGGCGGGCCTCTGCCTCCTGGACCCGCGGGTTCTGAGCGGTCGCGCGGCGGATCGCTTCCGCCAGGCGCGCCCGCCATTCGGCGGAAGGTCGGGAAGCCAGTGCGGCCGCCGCGGCGGGTGGGCCCGCGGGAGCTTCGTTCAGAGGCGCGGCTCCCTGGGGCGCCACCGGGGCGGCCACAAGGAGCGACAAGGCAACGATATTGGAAACGACGCGAGGCATCACGTTCCTCCGGATGAAAGTGAGCAGATGCCGCGGCCCACCAGGGGTGCGGCAGGAGACACTTCTCCTAGGGAACGCTTAAATCAGGAAGACGGCGAAGAAGGTGTACAGCCCGACACCCTGGAGGATCGCGGGAGGCGCAAGCTCCTCCGAGGAGGGCTCAGGGAGCGCCGGCTCGGCGGCTGCCGCAAGGGCGAAACCAAGGGACGAGGGGAGAGGAGCGGGCGGCATCACCTGGAGGGGAGAGGGCGCGGTCCGCTCACCCTGGGTCTGGCAGCAGTCGTGCCCAAGAGGCTTGCACCCCGCCGCACGCGCCTTCTCCCCCATCGGGCAGAACTCGGCGGCGCAGAGCGGCGTGGCCAGCAGCAGGAGCAGGACCCCTGTCAGCCCCAGAGCCGCGAAGGTGCGCAGACCTCTCATCGTTCTTGTCATCATCGTTCTTGAGTCTACTCCCCTCTCATCAACGCTGGCAACGTAGGGGCATATTCCAGGCCCGCCTGCTCCAATTCTTGCAAGATCCTATCAAGGATGCAGGGGAACCGCTCCTCCCTCCGAGCCCCCTGTCTCGGATCCCGGCCTGGAGGAGCCAAACCGGGCTGCCTCTGCAGTTCATCACGAAGGAGGAAACCGATGCCCCACCTGAGCGACGAGATGAGGCGCTGTATCGAGCACTGCGAAGAGTGCCACCGGATCTGCCTGGAGACGGTGACACACTGTCTGGAGAAGGGAGGCCGGCACGCCGAGCCCTCTCACCTCCGGCTGCTGCTCGACTGCGCCCAGATCTGCCATACGAGCGCGGACTTCATGCTCCGCGGCTCCGACCTGCACGTGCTGACCTGCGGGGTCTGCGCCGAGGTCTGCGAGCGCTGCGCCGACTCGTGCGAGCGGCTGGGGGACGACCAGGTCATGCGGCGTTGCGCCGAGGTCTGCCGGCACTGCGCCGAGTCCTGCCTGCGGATGGCGGGCGCGACGGTGCGCTAGGAGCCGGCACGGCAGAAAAGCCGCAACAGGGACAGCAAGGACAGAGGGAAGGACGCGAGATGCGGCGCTTGCGTTTGCGTTAGTAGTGTCACTATGCAGGCATGAGAGTTCAGATCACCATCCGCGCCGTCCCTGGCCCGGTGAGAGATGAGCTGGCCGCTCGGGCTGCTCTCCAGGGCAAGTCGATGCAGGAGTACCTGCTCGGCGAGCTGGAGCGTCTGGCCGCACGCCCGCCAGTCGAGAGAGTGCTCGAGCGCATCCGAGAGCGGAAGGCGATGGCAGGAACCAGGCTCGCCCCGGAGGAGATCCTCACCCACCGTGACGCGGACCGCCGGTGAGCGCGGCCCTGACTCTGGCCGCGGCCAGTCGGCTAGAACATGGTGTTCTGGTTGGCGGATTCGGCAGGAATCCGTTGGAGAGCGGTCTGGAGACGCCTTGCCAGCTAACGTTCGTCCCGCATGAACCTTCGAGCAAGCTCCTCGGGAGAAAGAGGGATCAACCGACGGCACCTCCTGATCTCGGGCGAGGCCACCCCGGGCTCGACCTGCCGGAGAGCGACGCGTGAAACCAGCAGCCGCGGCTCCTGCTGAAGGCGGACGAAGTAGGTGCCGCCCGCTTCGACGTTCAGCTCCATGTCGGCCAGATCCTGCGAGGCGAAAGCGCCGACGTGGCCGACGGATTGGACATCCCAGTGGCGCTCGACCCTGAAGCAGCTCCGGCCAGGCTCGACGGCGAACGCCGTATAAGCACCACGCCGGATCTCCTCGATCCCTCCCTCCTCGCAAGACAACACCGCTGCCCGGTCAAACCGGCCCTGCTCCCCGTGGGGCCAGTAGACGTAGACCAGCGCCTTGCCAGGAGGCGCCCCCGCCGCCGCGAAAAGAGGCCCTACCTTGGCCATACTTGGGCTCTCTTTGCAGCCATTGAAGAAGAGAAGGCCCAGCAGGAGAAGCGCCCAGCAGGCGGTCCCGTCGCTCCTCAGGAGCCAACGAGGTGGAAGTTCTCTGCTGCCAGACGATGAGGTCATCGAAGCAGTCACCGCCCCAATTATTCTACTTCTTATCAGGTTGGCGGGTAAGGCGAAGTAGATTACATAGAGCCAGGACAGGACGCCGGCCACGATTGCCCAGAGGATAGAACCGCCTCTGGAGCTTTCTGGCCCCGGAGTTGCGCAGGGCGTTTCGGCTGCAGGGCGTTCTCCTGAGTCCGATCCCTTTCGCCTGAGCCGTGGGCCAAGCCTTCGAAGGCGCGCTCGACCATCCTTTCTCTGGCCGGCGCCGGCGGGCCTACCGCCGGCGCAATTTCTTCTCCCGCCTGCGCAGCCGGCTCGTCCGCCTGAGGAATTTGGCCAACCGCCCGCGCAATTTGTCCTCCCGCCTGCGCAGTTTGTCCTCCCGCCTGCAGCGGCGGGCCGTCTGCCTGAGCAATTTGCTCAGCCGCCTGAGGAATTTGTCCGCCCGCCTGCGTAATTTGCTCAGCCGCCTGAGGAGGCGGGCCTTCCGCCTGAGTAATTTGTGCTCCCGCCTGCAGCGGCGGATCGACCAACTGAGCAGGCGGGCCTCGTCGAGACGCGGGCGGATCAACCGGCTAGGCAGGCGGTCCTTGTCGTTGCGCGGGCGGACCTTCTCGCCGAGCAGGCGGGCCTCGTCGTTGCGCAGGCGGGCCTCGGCGAGCTGCGGGTGGTTCGACCGGCTGCGCAGGCGGGCCTTGTCGTTGCGCAGGCGGGAGTTCTCGCCGCGCAGGCGGGCCTCGTCGTTGCGCAGGCGGGAGGTGTCGAGACGCAGACGGCTAGACCGGCTACGCGGGCGGATGAACCAGTTGCGCCGGCGGGCTTCGGCGACGCGCTACTCCGTCCGCCATAAAGGGAGGCGTCAGCCGAAACTCTTCACCTACGGCAGCGGCAGCACCCACAGCTCGCGGCCGTGCTCGCCGTCGGTGGCGGTGAAGAAGAGCTTGCCGTCCGCGGCCGTGATCTGCTCGGGGCCCGCCGAGGGTGGACCGGGCAGGAGGTCGGCCACCATCCGGGTGCCGGCGGCGGTGCCGTCGCTCTCCCACAGCTCGCGGCCGTGCTCGCCGTCGGTGGCCGCGAAGTAGAGCTTGCCGCCGGCGGCGGTCAGGCCGGCGAGCCGGGAGGGCGCGCGGCCGGGCGCGATGTCGGCCACCAGAGCGGTGCCCTCGAGCGTGCCGTCCGTTTTCCATAGCTCGGTGCCGTGGACGGGGTCGTCCGAGCGGAAAAAGAGTTGGCCGCCGGCCGCGGTGAGCTGCGGGTCGAAGTAGGCGAAGTAGGCGCTATTGGTCAACGGCGCGCTGATCTCCCAGAGGAGGCGGGTGCCGGCCGCCGTGCCGTCCGACCGCCAGAGCCCCCGGTGAAGAGGATCGCGGCTCTCCGCGAAGAAGTAGAGCGCGCCCTTAAAGGCGGTGAGCGCGTGGGGAAAGTAGGGGTGCGGAGCGTTGGCGTCCGGGATCACCGGCGCGGTGCCGGCCGCCGTGCCGTCGGTCATCCAGATCTCGCTCTCCTGGCCCCGGGTGTTCCAGGCGATGAAGAAGGTCTTGCTTCCCAAACGGACCGCCTGCTGGATCCAGCCCTGCGCTCCGAGCGTGTGGAGCCGTCGCGAGCCTGCCTCGGTGCCGTCGGTGAACCACAAGGAGTTGGCGGCCGGTGGATCCGGGTCGCGCGCCGAGAAGAGGAGGCCGTCGCCGGCCGGCGTGAAGCGGAAGCTCTCGTCGCCGAGGGGCAACTGGAAGGCGGGCTGGGTGCCCTGGGGGGTGCCGTCGCTCGTCCAGAGGTCCCACACGGGCGCGGCCGGTTGCGAAGAGCCCGGGACGAGGCGGAAGAGCAGCTTGCCGCGCACGGGCGCCGCGTCGACGACGGCGCTGGAGTGGAGGTCGAGGAGGTCCACGGTCCCCGCCGGCGTGCCGTCCGTGCGCCAGAGCTTGCCGCCGTCGGTCGCGGGAAGAGTGAAGAAGGCGAGGCCCCCCACCGGGATGAAGGAGACAGCGGAGACGGCGGGGTGGTCCGGGCAGGGCTCCTGGGTGCCGGGCAGGAGGACCGTGCCCGCCGCCGTGCCGTCGCTCGCCCAGACGGCGCTCTCGCTGCCGTCGCACCCCGTGAAGAGGACCTTGCCGCCGAGGGCGGTCAGCCCCGCGATCCGGCCGCTCGCGGCGAGGCCGTCGCCGATCCTGTCGATGAGCTGCGAGCCGCCCGGAGTCAGGTCGCTCACCCAGGGCTGGGGACCGTTCACGGGGTCGAGACCGGTGAAGACGACGCGGCTGCCGAGCCTGGCGAGATCGAGGGGGCGGCTGTAGGAGGAGATGGGCGCCAGGGCGGCGACGCGGAGCGTTCCGGCTTCCGTGCCATCGCTGGCCCAGAGGCCCGACGGGGAACGGAAGAGCAGGCGTCCCAGCTCGACGCCCAGGTACCGGGGATCTCCGTCGCAGGGGCCGGGGCAGAGGTCCTTCACCCGCCGGGTGCCGGCGGCGGTGCCATCGGTCTGCCACAGCTCGCGGCCGTGCGCCGGGTCCCAGCCGCCGAAGAAGAGGCGGCCCTGGAAGGGCACGAACGCGGTCGGCGAGTCCACGCCGAGGGCGGGGCAGCCTTGCGGACAGCCGTTGAGCTGGCGGACGCGTTTCATGCCGTCATCGAGGTACCAGAGGTGCCAGTCGCCGCTCGAGCCGTGAGGGGTGTCCGCCTCCGCCCAGAACAGGGTGCGCCTGCCCAGGGTGGCAAACTCGTTGGGGACGTCCCAGAAACCGACCCCCTTGGGGAGGAGCGATCGGATCCCGGCGCGCGTGCCGTCCGTGGCCCAGAAGCCGAGGACCTCGTCGTGATTGAACGGCGCCAGCACCACGCGGTTGCCGGCCTCGTAGATACCGAGGCCGATCCGGAACCCGGAGGGGAAGCTCGCCACCCGGAAGGCCTTGGCGCCTGCCGGGACCACCCAGACCTCGTCGCGGTCGCCGGTGTCCACGGTCAGGTACACCGCTCCCCCGTGGGGAAGGATCTGCCCGATGTCCCCGCCAGCGGTGAGCAGCCTGACCGTGCCGGCCGCGGTGCCGTCCGTGGCCCACAGCGAGCCGGCGGCGGACTTCTTGCTGCCGGAGAGAAACAGCAGGCGCCCGCCTTGGAGCCTGAACCTGCCGGCGCCCCTGCTCCCGCTCTCCGGATCGAGGCCGCTGACCCTAAAGGTGCCTTCGCGGCTGCCGTCGCTGCGCCAGAGCCCGCACGTGGAATCGGTGGTGCAGCCGCCGAAGAAGACCGTTTGCCCGTCGGGCCCGACGACGATCTCGCCGGCGTCGAGATCGCCGAGCGGGAAAGTGCCGGCGGCGGTGCTGTCGGTGCGCCAGAGCTTGCCGTAATCGTCTGAGAAGAACGCGACGGCTCCCGTGGCGGCGAGCATCCGGAGCCGGTTGCCGGGTTCCTCGGCCGTGGCGCAGAACTCCGCGAGCCGTTCCGCCGAGCCCGGAGCGCCGTCGGTGACCCAGAGGCCGCACTGGAAGTCGCGCGAGGAGCTATTCCCCATCCGCGACAGGAAGCCCACCCGGCCGTTCACGGGGGTGTAGCCGAAGAAGCCTTCCGGCGTGCTCAAGTTATCGAACACCTCGAATCCCGGGTCGAGATCCGCGACCAGGGTGGGCTCGGCCGCGCGGGCGGCGGGAGAGGCGAGCAGGAGCGCAGCGAGAGCGAGGAGCGGCCGGGGCTGGCAATGCATGATGGTTCTCCCAGGTTGCGAAAACAGCCTATCACGGGGAATGCGCTTGAGGTCCGGCGGGGTTTCTGCTATCTTGTCGTGCCCTTTGGGCGCAGCAAGGAGAGACGAGACCATGGCCAAGCAATGCGAGATCTGCGGCAAGTCGACGGTCTTTGGCCGCAACGTCAGCCACGCGCACAACGTGACGTCGCGCACCTGGGAGCCCAACCTGCAGACGGTGCGCGCGCTGATCGACGGCACGGTGCGCCGCGTGCGGGTGTGCACGCGCTGCCTGCGCAGCGGCAGGATCGTCAAGGCGCCGGCCCGCAAGTGGAGCCCCGAGGGCGAGAGCGCGAAGTAGTCTCCCCCCCTCCCGAAGACAAGGACAGCAAAGACGGCAAGGACAACAAGGACGAGGAGGCCCTGGGCCGGGGTCCTTGGCGTCCCTGTTGTCGCTGGCGTCCTTCGCTTTTCTCTTCCGCCCTAGCTCAGCGCCTCCACCTGCGTGTCCACCCCGCCGCTCGTGCGGCGGCCCACCCGCAGCACGCCGGAGACGGACCTCACCTCGCGCAGCAGCTTGTCGAGGTGCTTGCGGTCGCGGAGCTGGCAGACGACGCTGATGTTGCCGCGGCCGATCTCGTGGTAGGTGTCGGCCTCGATCGAGGTGATGTTGCTGCCGGCGCGGGTGATGGCCTCGGCCAGGCGCGCGAGCATGCCCTGCTGGTCCTCGACCTCGATGGTCAGGGCGACCTGGTAGACGTCGTTCTTCTGCTGGTCCCACTTGACCTCGATCTCCCGCTCCGGGTTGTAGAGCAGGTTCTGCACGTTGGGGCAGTCGGCGCGGTGGACGGAGACGCCCCGGCCGCGCGTGATGTAGCCCACGATCTCCTCGCCCGGCAGCGGGTTGCAGCACTTGGCGAGGTAGGCCAGCAGGTCGCCGTGGCCCTTGACGGTCAGCGGGCCGGCGGCGCCGAAGGGGAGGATCTTGCTCACCGCCTGGCGCAGGCGGCCGGGCGGCGGCTTCTCCTGGCCCTCCTCCAGCTTCTCCAGGCCCACCACCCGCTCGAAGACGTGCCGCGGCTCGGTCTTGCCGAAGCCGACGCGGCTGTAGAGGTCCTCGATCTTGGAGAGGCCCTCGGCCTGCAGGTACTCGGCGAACTCGGGAGCGTCCGTCAAGCGCCGCAGAGACAGGCCGTACTTGCGCAGCTCCTTGTCGAAGAGCCGGCGCCCGATCTCCATGGCCCGCTGCTTCTGCTGGGTGTTGAGCCACTGGCGGATCTTGTTCTTGGCGCGCGAGGTGACGACCAGGTTGAGCCAGTCCCGGCTGGGGTTGCGCGACGGGTTGGTCAGCACCTCCACCATGTCGCCATTCTGGAGCGGCGTGCGCAGGGGGACGAGCTTGCCGTTGACCCGCGCGCCGGCGCAGTGGTGGCCGAGGTCGGTGTGCACCCGGTAGGCGAAGTCCAAGGGCATGGCGCCGCGGGGGAAGGAGAAGACCTCGCCCTTGGGGGTGAAGACGTAGACCTCGTCCGGGTAGAGGTCGACCTTGAGGGTGGTGAGGAAGGTGCGCGGGTCCTGCACCTCCTTCTGCCACTCGAGGAGCTGGCGCAGCCAGAGGATGTTCGGGTCGCTCGCCCGCGCCTCGACCTTGCCCTCCTTGTAGCGCCAGTGGGCGGCGATGCCCTCCTCGGCCACGACGTCCATGTCGCGGGTGCGGATCTGCACCTCGAACGGCTGCCCCTGGTCGCCCACCACGGTGGTGTGGAGCGACTGGTAGAGGTTCGGCTTGGGCATGGCGATGTAGTCCTTGAACCGGCCCGGGATGGGGCGCCAGTTCTGGTGGACCACGCCCAGCGCGGCGTAGGTGTCCTTCAAGCTGCCGGTGACGATGCGGAAGGCGAGGAAGTCGTAGAGCTGCGAGATGTCGATCCCCTGGCGCCGCAGCTTCTCGTAGATCGAGTAGTAGCGCTTGACGCGGAAGCTGATCTCGGCGTCGATGCCGGCCCCCTCCAGGCTCTTGACCAGCCGCTCGCGGATGCGCTCGGTGGCCGCCTGGCCGACCTTCATCTTCTCGGCGATCTTCTGGTACAGCTCGGCGAACTGGTGGGGCCAGAGGTGGTAGAAGGCGAGGTCCTCGAGGTCCCCCTTGACGCGCGCCATCCCTAAGCGGTGGGCGATGGGGGCGTAGATCTCCAGGGTCTCGCGCGAGATGCGCCGCCGCGCCTCGGCCTGCAGGTGCTCGAGCGTCTGCATGTTGTGCAGCCGGTCGGCCAACTTGACGACGATCACCCGGATGTCCTTGGCCGAGGCCAGGATCATCTTGCGGAAGGTCTCGGCCTGGGCCTCGTCGCGGCGCACGTACTCGTGGCGGCTGATCTTGGTGACGCCGTCCACCAGCTCGGTGACCTCGGTGCCGAACTGGGTCTCCAGCACCTCGCGGGTGGTCAGCGTGTCCTCCAGCACGTCGTGCAGCAGGCCCACGGCGACGCAGGTCTGGTCGAAGTTCAAGTCGGCCAGCAGCCAGGCGACGGCGAGCGGGTGGACCATGTAGGGCTCGCCGGAGCGGCGGACCTGGTCCTTGTGCATCTCGGCGGAGAACTCGTAGATGGAGCGCAGGAAGGCCGGGTCGGCCCGGCGCCCGTGCGCATCGAGGCTGGCGAGGACGTCCTCGAAGCGCGACACCCGCGGCGGGGTCACCGGGGGCGAGAGGCTCTTGCTGGCGGAGGGCATGGCCGTCTCCCCGCCGGGGGACGCGCTCGAAAAGCGGGAGCCTGCCGGCGGGTTACTGATTATAAGGGGAATGGGGGGCGGGGGATTCCCCGATCCGCAGGCCTCGTGAATCGGGGTGGCTCCGGTGCCGCCGGGCCCTCACCTCCCCGGCCCTCCTCTCCCAGCCGCACGCCCGCTCCTCCGGGAGAGAGAGGGGGCTGTCTCGTAAATAATAGGGAACAAGTGACTTGTGGTCCGAATGGGCGTCCGTAGGTTCCAAATAGGTACCTAGGCGTGGGTCCCCGTTGCGAATTGAGGAAAAGGGGAAGCCGACCCTTCTCGGCTTTAAGGGAACCGGCTCCCCGAACCATAAGCGATGTCCCTATCTTAGGCAACCTGACTGTCCAAATCGAGGCTTCGGATCTCTGGCAGTCGCCCGGCTGCAGCAGAGGCCAGCGGTAAGAGCGCGGCCCAGGTCGCCTAAACAGAGAGGACGGGTGGAGGGCTTGCCTCAACCTGTTTTCGGAGCCCCGCCGGAGGCACCCGTCCCCATCGCCACACTCGGACTCGACCAGGGCGCGCAAGACCGGGTCAAGGGCGGCGCAGCCGCCGAGCGTAGCGAGGGCACCCTTGACG
>DASWME010000384.1:0-17885 GCA_036399915.1 Thermoanaerobaculia bacterium | reverse complement strand
GGTGGGGGTGGAGCTCGGAGCTTCCGGAGTCTGCGGCTTCGGGGTCTCGGGCGGCTGGCTGACGGTCGCCCGAGGCCGGCCGCGGAACGGCTGCACGCCGAACTCGACCAGCTTCTCGCTGGTGGTGCCGAAGTGCTCGCGCACCCCGGTGCGCAGGAAATCCACCAGGGCCTCTCCCTGCCGGATCACCTTGCGCAGCTCCTTGGAGGTCGCCTGCTTGCTCGCCGTCAGGGTGCTCTGCTGCACGGTCAGGCTGCGGGCCTGCTCGAGCAGCCCCTTGAGCTTGGCGCGGGGTACCTCCAGGTGCGGGAGCTCCGCGGCGTTGGCCGCCACGGCGGCGTCCACCTGCTCCCAGTCGTTGAGGCGGTTGAGATAACGTCTCGGTTGAGCCATACTTCATCTCCTTTCTAAAAAATCGGCGACCGGAATGGACGCCGAGCGCTGCCTTCCCCGAAAACGTCTAATGCGGAGCATTATAGACACACTCCATGGCCTCTGTCTAGAGGTGATATGATCTAGATCATGATGAGGTGGAAGCGAGCAGGACCAAAGGCATGGTACGTTACGCCCATGATAACGACCATTGACAAGGCAGGGCGCGTGGTCATTCCTGCCGAGGTGCGCAAGCGGCTCAGTCTCACCGCCGGTACGGAGCTCGAGATGGTGATCGAGGGCTTCGCCATCCGCCTCGTGCGCTCGGTGGCCAGCCCCGAGCTCGTCCGGCGTGGCGAGCGCCTGGTCGCCCGCCCCCGAGCCGCGGAGGGGGTGCGCCCCGAGATCGACGTAGCTCGGTTGGTCGAAGAGGAGCGGGACCGGTGGCCGGGTTAACAGGCACCCTTAGCGGCCGTGGCGGGCGATGAGCTTGCACACAGCAGGCACCAACTCAGGAATCTCCATGACCGTCTGAGTCTGCTCTTCGAAGACGGCTTCATCCTCGGCCTCGGTCTGCCTCTGCCCTCTTGTCAGCCGCCGCCGCAGCGGAGCGAAAGGCCACATGGGTGCGGCTGCGCCGCCGGCCGGCTACTGCAGCGTGCCCGTGGTGAAGATGACGCCGGCGTCGGAGAAGTCGGTGCCCAGCGAACCCGTGCCCCCCCAGACCATGCGCGAGGTGGAGGTCACCACCTGCGCCGCGCGTATGGTGGTCCGCAGCCGGCTGCCCGCTGGGATGGGGATGGCCGGGATCTGCACGCTGTAGAGGCCGGGCGTGGGCGTGGGCCCGGTGTTGCAGACCTTGGTGCCATTGACGGTGCGGCAGACGTCGAACTGCGCCGCCGCCACCGGCTCCAGGTAGTTGCCGGCCTCGTCGAGGGCGTCCACCTCCACCTGGATGAAGGGGCTTTGGGCCGCGGTCCAGGCCGACTGGGCAGGGTCCACCGAATAGATCTTGAGGGAGAGCGTGCCGCCCACCGTGATGTCGGCCGGGATCGGGTTGGAGGTGAAGACGGCTAGGTCCCCTACGCCGTAGTTCACCGCATAACCCATGAATCCCGATTGACAGAGTCCGGTGTTCCGGGCGGTGGCCATCCCGCCCTTGGGAGCGCCGGATTGCTGGCTGCAGCCCTCGGGCGAGGTGAGCAGGCCCGCCGCCCCCGGCTGGAAGTAGTAGGTCGCCGTCCCGCTGGGCGTGAACACGGGCAGCGTTCGGGGCACGCGCGTCTGCGGCTCGAGCTGGGCGGCTTCCACCGAGATCAGGCGGCCCATGACGGTGTCCTGGTCCTGGGCGCCTAGCTCGCCGCTGACGTGCAGGTTCCAAGGCTGGCCGTAGGCGTAGCTGCCGGCGGTCAGGTCGGCGAAGAGCTGCGAGACCCCGGCCTCGGGCGAGGCGGTGCTCGTGGCAACCACGGTGCCGGCGGCGTCGGTGAGCGTCAGTTGGTAGTCGAACTCGTTGACGCCGACGTAGCCGAGCGAGGGGTATGAAACCAGAGCCTTGATGGCCTTGGTGTCGCTGGTCACGGTGAGCGACAGGTCCTTGCTGTCCGGCGTGCCTGCCACGGTGGCGGCCGCTGCCGTCCAGGCCCAATAGTCGGCGCTGCGCACCTTGTAGTCGCGGTCGGCCTGCACGCGGGCGTCGGCCGCCTTCTGCAGCCGGTTGAGCGTGTTCTGGTTGAAGCGGCGCGAGACGAAGTCGACGGCGGCCTTGGCGTCCACCCAGCCGTAGCCGGACTGCCAGAAGGCCTGGGAGCGCGTCGCGTCGGAGGTATCGGGCATCAGGCTGGAGGTGACCTGCAGGATGGTCTTCACCTGGTCGGGCGTGAGCGTGGGCTTCTGCTGCAGCAGCAGAGCGACCACGCCCGCTACGTGCGGGCAGGCCATGCTGGTGCCGGAGGCGGAGGCCGTCCCGCCCGGCGGCGAGGTGACCAGCACGCCGGTGGTGGCGGTGGACTCGATGTTGACGCCGGGGGCGCTCACCGACGGATGGTAGAGGCCGATCGCGTCGCCGCTGAAGGAGAGGTGCTTGAAGTCCGCCGCCGGCAGGGTCACGATCTTGGAGTTGTCGTACTGCAGCCCGCCCGAAGAGAAGTCGGCGCGCTGGTGGCTGAGCGTGCCCGCGCCCACCGAGATGACCCAGGGGGCGACGGAGTTGGGACCGATGGACATCTCGGTGGTCGAGTTGCCCGCCGCGAAGACGACCACGATGCCGGCGTCGTGCGCGGCCTTGGTGGCCTGGTTGATGGGATCGGCCGGGTCGAACATGGCGAAGGAAGAGCCGAAGGAGTTGTTGACGACTCGGATGCCCCACTCCTCGCGGTGCTTCAAGATGTCGTCGTAGGCGATCATGGCGCTGAAGACAAAGACCGCGTCCCCCATGCCGTAGCCGATGAGACCGGCGCCGGGGGCCACCCCGATCATCTTGCCGTCGGTGTTGTCGGCGGCCACGATCCCGGCCACGTGGGTGCCGTGGCCCGAGGAGGTGTCGCTGTTGTTGTAGGGGCCCTGGTCCACCGGGATGAAGAAGGTGGCGGAGGCGCCGGGCACTCCGGTGTCCGCGGCCACGATCTTCACGTTGTGCTCGACGCGCTGGGCGAGATCGGGGTGCGTGGCGTCGATGCCGCTATCGACCACCGCCACCTTCACGCCGTGGCCGTCGATACCCAGGGCGTGGACCTGCTGCGCGTTGATGGCTGCGTTGGAGGCCACCGAGTAGTATTGGAGCCGGTCGTTGGGGTAGACATCGGCCGCCAGACCTCCCGCCACGGCCGAGACCATGGCCTGCCGTGTGCCACGCAGAAGCGCCATGGGCAGGCGCTCCAGCGGTTGCACGCGGAGCCCCAGCGAGCGCAGACCGTCGATCTGGGCCGGCGAAGGCATGACCCCCCCGAAGACGGCGACGCCGTCCAGGCTGCCGTCGATGCCGACGTCGGCCGTCGCCAGCCGGGCCAGGCCGGGCGGCGTGGCTTCTTGAGCGCCGGCGCTCGGTGTGGCGGCCGGGAACGTGATGGCGATGAGCGCGAGGATTAGCGCCCGTTTCGAGGCTTTCCTGGGGACTATCATGCTCTTTCCTCCCAGAGAGCACTCTAAGGCGGGGTCGAGCACGCGACCATGAGGGATTTACCTCAAAGACGCACTGGCGGATCCCTCAGGAGAGCGGTTCTTCAAGGCAGCGACGGAGGCGCCGGTCCCGCTCGACCTGCGCGTGTTGCGAGCGCTCGGGGCCGCAACCGGAGGCGCGACGGCAGAGCATCCTCAAGCTATTGGTGACGAGATGTTGATGGTGGAGCAGAAGGGATTCGAACCCTCGACCCCCACGTTGCGAACGTGGTGCTCTCCCAGCTGAGCTACTGCCCCACGGTGCGGGAGGGCGGTATTGTACCCGCGGGGGTGGGTTCCAGCAAGGCCGGCGCCTTGGCGGGCGCCAGGAGGTCGGCCACGGTGAGGCTTCCCAGCATGCCGGAGCGGTCCGAGGCCAGGGCGCCGATCAGCTCTCCCAGGCGCTCCGCGATCTCCCCGCCCACCAGCTCCGCGCCGCGCCGCGCCCGGTGGTCGTAGGCGGCGAGGACCCTCTCGACCTGGATCTCGTGCGGGTCCGCGGCGAGGCCGTAGCCGTGGTCGCCGTGCACCCTCAGCATGCCCTGGGTGAGGAGCGGGTGGAGGATGCGCTCCAGCTCGCCCGTGGTCAGGCTCAGTCGGTCGGCCATGGCCTCGCGGGAGAGAGCAGGCTCGCCGCGGTGGAAACGCCGGGCGATCAGCACCAGGGCGGCGAGCCCCACCCAGCTCGCCTGCACGGGCGGGTGCCGGTGCAGGCCCTTGGCGAGCAGGGCGAAATGCTGGGCCGTGTAGGCCGCCTCGCTGCCGAAGAGGATGATCGTCCAGGTCAGCTCGATGGAGACCATGAACAGCAGGGCGAAGGCGAAGCTGCCGTAGACCACGTTGACGTTGCGGAACAGCTCGACGTAGGAGCCGAACCCCTGGCGCAGCATCTCGAGCAGGATGCCGGCGAGGAGCCCGCCGGCCAGGGCGTTGCGCAGGCGAACGGTGGTGTAGGGCACCACCCAGTAGAGCGTGGTCAGCCCCACGACGGCGGCCGCGAACGGCAGCACGTTGAGCAGCAGCGACTCCTGGAACACCCGCCGCAGGGCCGGGCTCTGGCGCAGCATGATCAGGCTCGAGAAGGTCGCGCCGACCAGCATCGGCCCCCAGAACAGGAGCAGGGCGAAGGAGAGCAGGCGCACCCGGAAGGGCCGGCGCCGCGAGACGTTCCAGATCTTGTTGAGGCTCTCCTCGACGGTGGAGAAGAGCAGCAGGGTCGTGGCAAAGAAGACCACCACCCCGAAGCCGTGGATCGTCTCGGCCTGGTCGAGGAACTCGGCGATCTTGTCCACCACGCTCTTGTCGGAGTAGGGGAGGATCTGGACGAACACCTCCAGGCTGCGCTGCGGGTACTGGCTGAAGACCCGGGTGCCGACGAAGGAGAAGGCGGTCAGCAGCGGGATCAGCGACAGGACGGTGACGAAGGCCAGGGCCGAGGCGGTGAGGAGGATCGAGTCCTCGTAGGACTGACGGAAGGCGAGGTGGAAGTAGCGGGCGAGCTTGCCGGCGAACGACGGTCCGCCGTCGTCGCGGCGGGGGAGCGGGCCGGTGACGGTGAGCTCGCCGGAGGTCTCCACGTCTACCAAGGCACGGACTCTCCGGTGAGGGGCAGCCGCGGGCGTGGCCAGCCCAGCTCGTCAACGATGGCTGCCGCGAGCGCCTTGCGCGCCGGGTCCTCGCCGTGGTTGAGGAAGATCCGCTGCGGCGGCGCGGGCAGGGCCCGGCACCAGCGCAGCAGCTCGTCGCGGTCGGCGTGGGCGGAGAGCCCATGGAGCTGGTGGATGCGCGCCTTCACCCACACGGTCTGGCCGTGGACGGCGATCGTCTCGGCGCCGTCCACCAGGGCGCGCCCGCGGGTGCCCGCCGCCTGGTAGCCGACGAAGACCACCGCGCTGCGCGGGTCCCCCAGGCGGTGCAGGAGGTGGTGCACCACCCGGCCGCCGGTCGCCATGCCGCTCGCGGCCACGATGACCGCCGGCTGGCTGCGGGTGTTGAGGGCCTTGGACTGGTCGACGTTGCGGGTGGGCACGAAGCCGCCGTCGCCCAGGGGGTTGTGCTCGTGGCCGGCGAACTCCTCGTCGTGCTCGGACTCGGCGTCCTCGTAGATCCGGGTGGCGTTGATGGCCATGGGGCTGTCCAGGAAGACCGTGGACGGATCGAGCCGGCCGGCGTCGACCAGCTCGTGGAGGTAGTAGAGCACGTCCTGGGTCCGCCCGAGGGCGAAGGCGGGGATGATCACCATGCCGCCCCGGGCGTAGGTCTCCGCGATGATCCTCCCCAGCGCCGCGGCCGCGTCCTCCGGGGCGTGCCGCCGGTCGCCGTAGGTGGACTCCAGCAGCAGGGCGGCGGGCGGATCGCGCGGCGGCTCGGGGTCCTTGAGGATGGGCACGCCGTAGCGGCCCACGTCGCCCGAGAAGCACCAGGTCCGCCGCTCGCCGTCCGCGCCTTTGCCGGAGATCTCGACGCTGGCCGCCCCCAGCAGGTGCCCGGCGCGGACGAAGCGCAGGCTCACCCCGGGGAAGAGCTCCCGCTCCTCGTCGAACGGGATCGGCCGCAGGAGCTTCAGCGCCTGGCGGGCGTCGTCGGCGGTGTACAGCGGCTTGGGCTTGGGGTGCTGGCTGTACCCCTTCCGGCGCGCGTAGCGGGCTTCCTCCTCCTGGAGCTGGCCGGCGTCCTGGAGGACGAGCGAGATCAGCCCCCGGCTCGGCTTCGTGCAGTAGATCGGCCCGGCGTAGCCCTGGGCCACCAGGCGCGGCAGAAGGCCGGTGTGGTCGAGGTGGGCGTGGGTCGCCACCACGGCGGTCAGCTCGGACGGCCGGAACGGGAAGGGGTTCCAGTTGCGCGCCTCCAGCTCCTCGCCTCCCTGGTACAGGCCGCAATCGACCAGGACCTTGCGCTCTCCCCAGTCCAGGCGGGTCGAGCTGCCGGTCACGACTCCGCAGGCGCCTTGGAAGGTGACGGTGGGCATGCTCCCTCCTCGGGGCGGGAGTTTAGCACCCGCTCCAGGGGCGTTCCTGCGAGGCACGATTTCTGCTAAATCTACTCTCCGCTCCTGCCGGAGGACGGCAGGACCCTATTCCTTCCCATCCTTTTCGGGATAAGGAGGCAGCCATGGCCGATACAGTCGATCCGGGAGCCCCGGACAATGACGAACTGAAGGGCGAGGAGGAGGGCGTGGTGGCCGCCCGCCAGAGGTTCCAGCGCCTGGGCGACGAGGTCCAGAACCGCTACCGCAAGGTCAGCGACGACGTGCGGCGGGGCGCCGAGCGCGCCTCCCAGGAGGTCCGCCGCGGCGCCGAGCGGGCCCGGGAGACGGCCCGGGAGACCTACGGCGAGGTCTCCGAGACCGCCCAGCGCAGCTACGAGCGGGTCCGCTCAGAGGCGGGCAACCTCTCGCGGGAGGTCAGCCTCTTCGTGCGGGACAACCCCGGCAAGGCCGTGCTGATCGCCGCCGGCGTCGGGTTCCTGCTGGGTCTGCTGACCCGCGGGCGCGGCGGCGACGAGGAGGAGTAGGGGCGGCCCTGCGGGGCCGCCCTGGGCATCGGTGTCCAGCAGCCTTTCAGAGGAGGACCGCACATGACCGAGATGGACATGGAGAGAGAATCGTTCGTCGACGAGCTGATCGACGAGTTCGTGCCCGAGGGGCTCGACTGGGAGCGGCTGGTGGTGAGCTACCCCGTCCCCGCCCTGGTGCTCGCCGCCGTCGGCGGGTTCCTCCTCGGCCGCAGCCACGGGTCGGAGATCCTCAGCGCCGTATCGGGCTTCGCGGCGGCGGAGGTCTCGCGCAACGTCAGCCAGCTCCTGGGACAGGACTAGGCTCTGCGCAAGATCTTCCACGTCTCCGACGTCCACTTCGGCCCTCCCCACCTGCCCCGGGTGTCTGAGGGGGTGCTGGAGTTCATCGAGCGGAACCGGCCCGACCTGGTGGTCCTCTCGGGCGACCTGACCCAGCGGGCGAAGCCGGAGCAGTTCCGGCAGGCCCGCGAGTTCGTGGACCGCATCCCGGTGCCGACCCTCACGGTGCCGGGCAACCACGACGTGCCGCTCTACCGCGTCTGGGAGCGGATCTTCAACCCTTATGGCTGCTACCGGAAATACTTCAGCGAGGAGCTGGAGCCGGTCTACCGCGACGACGAGATGCTGGTCGTCGGCATCAACACCGCCTTCGGGTGGACGATCAAGGACGGGCGGATCACCCTGGGCAGGCTGCTGGAGGTGGAGCAGCTCCTGCGCGCCACCCCGGAGGCGGTCCTCAAGGTCGTGGTGGCCCACCATCACCTGATCCCGCCGCCCAACTTCGGCACCCAGCGGGTGCTCGCCAACGCCTACGAGGCGATCGACCTCTTCTCCAGCGCCGGCGTGGACCTCATCCTCTCGGGGCACCTGCACCAGGCCTACATCGGCAACTCCGAGGAGTTCTATCCCAAGGGGCGGCCCCCGGTCGTCATCCTCCACTCGGGCACCACCACCTCGAACCGGGGGCGCGGCGGCGAGCGGGAGAGGAACACCTGCAACTGGATCCAGGCGGACGGCAAGTCGATGGTGGTCTCCCACTACCGCTGGCACCACTCGCTGGAGCGCTTCGCCGAGCACAGCCGCCACTGGTACCCCCGCCAGGAGCTCGTCCCCTATACCCTCGAGGGGCTGGAGGCGCCCCCGCCGCGGCCCGCCGAGCCGGTGCCGGCGCCCGAGGTGGAGAGCGCCTCGGGAATCGCTCAGCCGTAGCGGCTCACGGTGGCCGGGCCGGGTCAGGCCGCCTGCGATATGATCCTGCGCAAGCCTTTGGAGGGCGCGGATGGCAGAAAACTGGGAAGACTGGGACGTCGTCAAGATCGTGGGCACGGAGGAGGAGGCCAACATCGTGGTGGGCTTCCTTCAGAGCAGCGGCATCGAGGCGGTGGCGGAGTCGCTGCACGTCAGCGAGTTCCCGACCGAGTTCGGGGACCTCGCGGAGGTGCGGATCCGGGTGCCCGCCGAACGGGCCGAGGAAGCGGCCGCCCTGCTCAATACACGGGAGGACGTCGCCACGGGGGACGAGGGGGAGCAGGCCGGCGAGCCGCTGGACAATGCCGACGATGCCCTGTCCGACGAGGAGAGCCTGAGCGAGCCGTGAATGCGCTGGAGGGCGGCGGCAGCGTCGGCCGGTATCGCATCGTCAAGTTCCTGGGCGCCGGGGCCATGGGCGAGGTCTACCTCGCCGAGGACCCTCAGATCGACCGCAGGCTGGCGATCAAGACCGTCCGTCTCGCCGGCCGGCCGCAGGAGATCGAGGAGCGCAAGAGGCGCCTGCTCCGCGAGGCCCGCGCCGCCGGCCGCCTGCTCCATCCCAACGTGGTGACGCTGTTCGATACCGGGGAGGCCGAGGGGCTCCTCTACCTCGCCTTCGAGTTCGTCGAGGGCACGGACCTGGCCGCCCGCTTCGACGCCGGGGAGCGCCCGAGCCTGCGCGAGGTGCTGCGCATCGTCCGCCAGGCCGCCGAGGCCTTGGAGTACGCCCACGGCCAGGGGATCGTCCACCGCGACGTCAAGCCGAGCAACATCCTGCTCGACCGTTCCGGCCGGGTGAAGGTGGCCGACTTCGGCATCGCCAAGATGGCCGGGCAGAGCACCGAGCTGACCATGGCCGGCTCGGTGATGGGCAGCCCCCAGTACCTCTCGCCCGAGCAGATCCGCGGCGAGGAGCTCGACGGCCGCAGCGACATCTTCTCGCTCGGCGTGGTCTTCTACGAGCTCCTCTCCGGCAAGCGGCCGTTCGACGGCGACACGATCACGACCCTGGTCTACCAGATCCTGCACAAGGACCCGCCGCCCGTCTCCGAGCTGCGGGCGGTGCCGCCCCGGCTGGAGGAGCTGCTGCGCCGAATGCTGGCCAAGGACCGCGACGAGCGCATCGCGACCGCGGGCGAGGTGGCCTGGGAGCTGGCGGCCATCGAGGGCGAGCTGGCGGACGAGACCCTCTCCGCCCCGGTCGGCACCATCCCCTTCGAGGCCACGAAGGTCCTGCCGCGCCGCACGACCGGCGCCGCGCCGGCCGTGCCGCCCCCGCCTCCCGCCGTCCGCTCGACCCTGGGCACCGTGCCGGCCGCGCCGGCGACGACCCCGTCGCTCCCGCCGCTCCCGCCCGCGGTGCCGGCCGCGCCGGCCCAGGCCACCGCGCCGGCGGGCCCGAAGCGCTCTCTCCTCTGGATCTCCATCGCCGCCGCGCTGCTGATGATCGCGGTCCTGGCGGGAGCCGGGTACGTGTTGTCGCGGCCCAGGACACCACCGCCGACGGCGCAGGCTGCCCCGGACCTGGCGGCGCCGGTCTCCACTCCCGCCGGAGCGGCAGAGAGCGCGGCTCCGGCCACCGTCCCGCCCTCCACGGCCGCGCCGGTCGAGCAGCAGACCTCCTCGCCGCCGCCGGTGGCGGCGGCTCCCGTGCCGGGCGTCCGCCAGGAGCCCCCTCCATCCGAGACGAAGCAGCCGGACCGCGCCGGTCCCCAGACGGCCCAGCCCGTGGCTCCGTCGCAAGAGCCGTCTCCCCGGCTGCCGGACCGTCCCCGGCCGCAGGACCGCGTCCCGGGTCCGGCCGCCAGCGAGCCTGCCGCGCCGTCGCCGGAGTCCGAATCCCCGGCCGCGCCTGAGCCTTCGCCGGCTCCCTCGGCGCCGCCCGCCGCCCTCCAGCAGGCGGACCAGGTGATCCGCACCGGCCTCAAGGTCGCCTTCCGCGTGATCCCCCCGGACGCCCATGTGCTCGTGGACCGTACCGTGATCGGCACTGCGGGGGACTGGAGCGGCGCCAAAGGGGCGCGCACGTATGACTTCCCCGGGCCGGGCACCTATTTTGTTAAGATTAGAAAGCAGGGCATGAAGGACTACAAGATTGCTGTCGAAGCGGAAGCCCGAGGCGGGGTCACTCCCATCGTCGCTCGCCTCCAGCCTCTGGCCGCCGCCGACGTGGACGCCGCGGACCTGCAGACCGTGCGGGTGCGCGAGGCGATCGCCCTGCGCGTGCAGCCGCCCGGGGCCGGCGTGCTGGTGGACGGCCAGCCGGTGGGCCTGGCCCGGCGCTTCTCCGGCGGGGGCCTGCTGCGGGGGAAGGGGGAATGGCTCGAATTGACGCCAGGCCGGCACCGGGTCTCCATCGTCTCGCCGGGCTTCCAGCGGCAGGACATCCTCGTCGAGGTGACAGAGACGGCCGAGAGGGACCGCGAGCGCATCGACGTGGTCCTCGCGCGGGGAGGCGGCGGTGAGTAGGAGCGAGATGATCTGGGGGACGCGCCCCCACGTGGCGGCCCTGGAGAGCGCGGCCACCTTGAAATCCCTGCCCGGCCAACTGCGGCTGGAGCGGCTGGACAACGGCCTGACCGTCTGCCTGCTGGCCAACGCCCAGGCGCCGGTCGTTACCACCGCCCTGTTCTACCGCACCGGCACCCGCGACGAGCCGGCGGGGCACGGCGGCGCCGCCCACTTCCTCGAGCACATGATGTTCAAGGGCTCCGCCCGCTTCGGGCCGGGCGAGATCGACCGCCTGACCCAGGCCCTGGGCGGGGTCAACAACGCCTTCACCAGCCACGACCTGACGGCCTACTACTTCAATTTCGCCGCCGACCGCTGGACCGAGGCGCTCGCCATCGAGGCCGACCGCATGGCGGACTTGACGCTCGACCCGGAGCAGGTGGCGAGCGAGCGGCAGGTGATCCTGGAAGAGATCGCCATGTACGAGAGCGAGCCCTGGGACGCCCTGGAGATGGCCGTGCACGAGCGTCTCTTCTGCTCGCACGCCTACGGCCGGCAGGTGCTCGGCACCCGCGAGGAGCTGCTCGCCACGGGACCCGAGGCCCTGCGCGACTTCCACCGCCGCTTCTACCGGCCGGACAACGCCGTCCTGGTGGTGGCGGGCGAGATCGGCGAAGACGCGCTCGCCGCCGTCGAGCGGACCCTGGGGAGCGTCCCTGCCGGAGCCGAGCCCCGCCGCGGGTTCACGCAGCCCTCGACCCTGCCGTCGTCCGCCGAGCGGCTGGAGCGCCGCAAGGGCGAGGTCGCGCGCATGCTCCTCGCCCTGCCCGCGCCCCACGGCTCCCATCCCGACCACGCGCCGCTGCGCCTCGCGGCCACCGTGCTCGGCGGCGGCCGCACGAGCCGCCTGCAGCACGCCCTGGTCGAGGACGAGCAGCTCTGCGTCTGGGTCACAGTGGACCTCTCCGAGGGCCTTGACGCCAGCATGATGACCGTCGCCGCCGAGGTGGTGCCCGGCGTCGAGCCCGCCCGGGTGGAAGCCCGCGTCCTGGAGCTGGTGGACGGCCTGCGGCGCGATCCCCCCGGGGAGGAGGAGCTGGAGCGCTGCCGCCGGATCGCCGCCGCCGACTGGGTCTTCGGCCACGAGAAGGTCCACCAGCAGGCGCTCTCCGTGGGCCTGGCGATCGCCCTGTTCGACCTCGAACACCTCGACCTCCACCTGGAGCGACTGCTCGATACGGGCACGGACCGCCTGCTCGAGGTCGCCCACCGCTACCTCCGCCCCGAGCGCGGCTCCGTGGTGGGCTGGTCCCTGCCGAAGTCGTGATGGCGTCCGCTCCCCTCTTCGTGCGGGAATCCGGACCGGCGACGCCGCCCCCGGTGGTGCGGGTGCGGCGGGTCGAAGGCGCGCCGGTGGTGGCCGTCCGGCTCTGGCTGCGGGCCGGGGCGCGGCAGGAGCCCATCCCCGGCCAGGCCCTCCTGACCGGCCGCATGCTGACCGAAGGGACCCGGCGGCGGGACTGGCGGCGCATCGCCGAAGAGGCCGAGGACAAGGGGATGATCCTGCAGAGCAACGGCACCTTCGAGAGCATCGGCGTCTCCGTCGATGCCCTGGCGCAGGACTGGGAGCTGGCCCTGGAGTGGGCGGCCGAGCTGCTGCTGGAGCCCGCCTTCCCTCAGGACCGCTGCGCCTGGCTCGCCCGGCAGGCCGCCGCCGAGCTGGACAGCCTGGCCGATCAGCCCGAGGTGAAGACCGCCTGGGGTTTCTTGGAGCAGCTCTACGCGCCCCATCCGCGCAGCCGGCCCCTGCACGGCAATCAGGAGAGCCTTCTGGGCCTCACCCCGGCCGACTGCGCCCTCTTCCACCACCGCGCCCGGGCGAACGGCGTCCTCGCCGCCGTGGCCGGCGTGGTGGACGAGGACGCCGTGCGCGAGCGCCTCCTGGCGCTCGTTGGCACGCCGCCGGCGGATGCCGAGCCCTTCCCCGAGCCGCCCACGCCCGTGGGCCTTTCGCCGCGGCGCGTGCTCGCGACCGACGCCGAGGACCAGGCCCACCTCTACGCCGGCCACCTCACCGTGCCGCGCCGCCACCCGGACTACGCCGCCCTGGAGGTGCTCGCCGTGATCCTGGGCTCGGGCGCGGGCCTGACCGGCCGCATCCCGGCCCGCATCCGCGAGAAGGAGGGGCTCGCCTACACCGCCTACGCCCAGACGGTGGCCGGATCCGGCCTCGACACCGGCCGCCTGGTCGCCTACGTCGGCACCTCCCCGGCCACGGTCGAGAAGGCCGAGCGGGGCGTCGCTGAAGAGATCGCCCGCCTGGTCGAGGACGGGATCGAAGCGGCCGAGCTGGAGGAAGCTCGCGCCTACCTGCTGGGCCGCGAGCCCTTCCGCCGCGAGACCGCCCGCCAGTGGTCGGACCTGCTCATCGAAGCGGAGGAGTACGGCCTCCCCGTGGACGACTTCGAGCACCGCAAGGCCGAGCTCGAAGCCCTCGACCGCGCGACCGTCGAGGAGGCGGCCCGCCGGCACGTCCGCCCGGACGAGTTGCGGGTGACCGTGGGATTGCCGGGAGAGGCTCCGGAGCCCTCGGTCTGATCGCCGGCGAGTTCGCAGAGCTCTTCGGACTGTCTTTGTAAAGCTGCGGAGTGCTCTTGCAACGCTCTGGAGCGTTTCGACAGCGTTTCAGAGCGCTCCAGCGAGCCCTTACCACGCTCCACGGGCGTCTATGTGCCTTCCGAAACCCATCCGAAGCGCTCCATGGCGTCGTCCGAGGGCTCTATCGTGTTTCAAGAGCGGTCCGCAACACACTCGGAGTGATCCGTAGCGCTTCAAGAGCATTCCTTCGGGTGGCAAGAGCGCTCCACCGTGTTTCATGTGCGGTCCGGGGCGGTTTCTTTGTCCATGAAGCTCTTATTTCAAGCGGACGTAAAATTGAGCGATAAAGGCGAGTTTTTCCGTCTTATTGAGGAAAAGCTCGCGGAATCCCCCGCGGCCTGAATTCCACAAGGAGGGGTAGCGGAGTGTCCCATACCTTCACTCAACTCCTGTATCACGTCGTCTTCAGCACGCAATATCGAGCGAAGCTGATCGGTCCGCAGCTCCAACAGGAGCTCTACCCCTACATTCAGGCGAACATCCGCGACAAGGGTGGAGTCCCCCTGGCGATCGGGGGCATGCCGGACCACGTGCACCTGCTGATCCGCCTGAAGCCTACGGCTTCGGTGTCGGATCTGCTGTGCTCCGTCAAGGCGAACTCCTCGCGATGGATCAGCGAGCGCGCCGACCTGTCCAGGGAGTTCGCCTGGCAGGAGGGCTACAGCGCCTTCAGCGTCAGCAAGTCCGGAGCGCAGGCTGTCTTCCGCTACATTCACCACCAGGAGGCGCATCATCGTCGCAGGAGCTTCGAGGAGGAGTGGATGGGGCTGCTGGCGAGACATGGGATCGAGTTTGATCGGGACCGTCCGTTTGGCTGAGAGTCCCGCCCAGGGCACACGCCCTGGGCTACGAAAATCCGCCCTTGCGGGCTGGCGTCCGCCCCTCTGAGACCGCGAGCCCATAGGGCGGCATAGTCGTAGCCCAGGGCGTGTGCCCTGGGCGATGGGCTACGGGCCGCCGCCGCGCCGCGCCGCCAGCAGCACGTTCGCGTATGGCGTCCCCATCCCCATCGGCTGGGTCTCGACCCTCATCCCTAGTTCCCGGAGCAGCCTTTCCCACTCCGCCGCGCTCCGGTAATGGAACCGCTGGCGCCAATCCCTCCGGAAAAGAGCGGAGAGACGCTCCTGGGCGCGGGTGGCGGTGAAGCGCCAGCCGGCAGCGGCATCGGCTTCGCGGAGGAGGAGGCCCCCCCCGAGCGCGAGGGCCGCGGCGGCCTTGGCGAGGAGGGTTTCCTGGTCGGTGGCGGGGAGGTAGTGAAGAACGTCGAGCAGGAGGATGGCGTCCGCGGCGGGCAGCTCGGCCGTGCGGAGGTCGGCGGTCTCGATCCCGGCCTCTCCGGCGAGGGCCTTGCGGGCCACTTTGGCGGTCTTGGGGCGGCTTTCGATACCGTGGAGGGAGAGGCTCGGCGGCGGGGCCCAGCCCTCCGGATATTGCCCCTGTTCCGCCCTTTCCCGGGCGGCGAGGAGCAGCGCGAAGAGGATTCCCCGGCCGCAGCCGAGGTCGAGGAGCCGGCCTTCGGGGGGAAGCAGGCCCCGCCGCAGGAGGTTGAAGTAGAGGGGGTCGTGCCGGAGCTTGCCGCGCACGAACTCCCAGTGGAGCAGGCCGGAGTCCAGATAGGCCTTGGCCGCCCCTTCGATCAGTCCCTCGATCTCGGGGCGGAGCTGTCGCCGCCGCGCTGCCCAGAACGTCAGGAAGCCGAGGGCGAGGGCGAGGAGCCCGCCGATGACGGCGCTGCCGAGCAAAAGGTCGCCCCCGACCTGCCGGAGGCCGAGATGCTTCAAATCGGCGACGTGGACGTGGACGAAGCTCTGGCCCCGCAGCCGGCGGCCGGTCTCCAGCTCCGCGAGGACCAGCAGGGGCCAGAGGCCTGGCAGGCTCACGTGGGCCGCGAGATAGGTGAGCGCGGGGTTGAGCCGGAAGAGCCGGGCGAAGAGCAGGCAGAGCGCCAGATGGAAGCCGTAGAAGGGGCTGCAGCCGATGAGCACCCCTGCCGCCACCGCCCCCGCCTGCTTTTCCGGCGAGGTCCCCTCGGTGCGCAGCTTGTAGAGGATGTCGCGGAGGCTCTTGGTGAAGCGCTGGCTCATCGCAGGGCCACCGATCGCAAATCCCGCGCCGTCAGCTCGTCGAGCACCCGGGGGAGGACCTCCAAGACGAGCGGATTCCCTCCGTAAGCACGGCCGTCGTGGAGGAGGAGGATGTCCCCGGGGCTGAGCCCGCGCAGCAGCCGTCGGGCGATGGCCGCCGGGTCTCTCCCGACCGCGTCGAAGCCGCGCCGGGTCCAGGAGACGAGGCGCAGGCCGGAGCGGTGGAGCACCCGGTCGAGGAGCGGATTGCGCAGGCCGGCGGGGGCCCGGAAGAGCCGCGGCCGGCGGCCGGCGGCCGCCTCGAGGACGTCCTGGGCGCGCTCGACCTCCCGCCGCAGGCCGGCGCCGAGGTAGCAGGCGAACAGGTGGGGGTGGGTGTGGCTGTGGTTCTCGACCCGGTGGCCGCGGCGGGCGATCTCGGCGGTGAGGCCGGGGTGGGCCTCGGCACGCCGGCCGATGCAGAAGAAGGTGCCCCGCGCGCCGGCCCGGTCGAGCAGGTCGAGCACCCGCGGGGTGACCTCGGGGTCGGGCCCGTCGTCGAAGGTCAGGGAGACCTCTCCCCGGCGGGCAGCGTCCTCCGGGAGGCGGACGAGGTTGGGACCCACCCAGGGGCTCCTGGGCCACAGGCTGGCGGCGGCGAGGAGGAGGTGGTCGGCGACGAGGGTGCCGGCGATGACCGGCCAGTGCCGGGGCGCGACGGCGAGGGCGAGAACGCCGGCCGCGTGCAGGCCGAGCGAGCCGGCGATCAGGGCCGGCGGACGGTAGGGCGCGTCAGCCATGGCCGCCCTGGGCCTCCAGGGCGAGGAGGGCGGAGCGGTCCAGCTTGCCGCGCGCGTTGCGCGGCAGGGACGCGACGAGGATGACGCTGCGCGGCACCTTGTGGGCCGAGAGGTGCCCGCGGCACCAGGCCACCACCTCCTCGGCGGTGAGCCGGCCCGGCCGGCAGGCCACCACGGCGCGCAGCGCCTCGCCGCTGCGGCCCCGCGCCGGCACGCCCAGCACCGCCGCTTCCTCGACCCCCGCGAGGCGCGCGAGCACGCCTTCGACCTCGCGCGGGTTGACCTTCTTCCCCTTGACGTTGACCTGGTCGTCGACCCGCCCCTGGAGGGCCAGCTCGCCGTGGCGCCAGACCGCGAGGTCCCCGGCGCGGAACCGGCCGCCGGCCAGCCGGTCGTCCGGGTCGGGGAAGTAGCCGCGGGCCACGGCGGGGGACTCGACGGTGACCACCCCGTCCTCCAGCGTGATCCGCACCCCCTCGACGGGCGAGCCCACCGTGCCGCGCTCGGCGGCGCCGCCCTCGCGGTCGTAGCAGATGCCGCCGCACTCGCTGGCGCCGTAGAAGACGTGGACGGGCAGGCCGAAGAGCTCGCGGAAGCGGGCGGAGGTGGCAGCCGCGAGGGGCGCGCCGGCCGTGATGACCAGGCGCAGCAAAGGCGGCCGGGGGGGCGGCGCGCTCATCCGCACCAGGGCGTCGAGATGGGCGGGGACGGTGGGGAAGAAGGTGGCTCCCGTCTGCGCGGCGGTGACGAACGGGTCGTAGAGGCTGCCCTCCTCGGGGATCGCCAGCACGGCGCCGCGCACCAGGGCGGGGAGCGCCAGGCTGGAGAGCCCGTAGGAGTGGGAGAGGGGGAGGGTGGTCAGCAGCCGGTCTGCCCGCGACAGGCCCATGGTGGCGGTCAGGGCGCCGTCGTCGGCCAGCAGCGCCGCGGCGGGGGTGGCGATGCCGCGGGGTGCCCCCGTGGAGCCGGAGGTCAGCTTGAGGACGGCCGTGTCGGGGAAGATCGGCGTCTCCGGGGGTGTTGTCTCGCGGGGGACCTCGGCCAGGCGCCAGCCCTGCGGGCCGGACGGCCAGCCGCCGGTGCAGCGGAGGAGGGCGGGGGCCCCGAGGGCCTCGAGGATGCGCCGGGCTTCGGGCCCCGGCGTCTGGGCGTCGAGCAGCAGGGCGATGAGGCCGGCGCGGCGCAGGGCGAGCAGGGAGGCGAGGAAGCCGGGGCCGTTGGCGGCGGCGAGGCCCACGATCGTCCCGGGCGCGAAGGCGCGCTCCGCGAGGCGCGAGCCGGCGGCGCGGGCCAGCGCGCCGACGTCGCCGACGGTCGCCTTGCGCTCCGGCGAGACCACCAGGGGCGCCAGAGGATCGCGCCGGGCGAGGAGGTCGAAGGCGTGGAGGATGGGATCGCGGGAGGTCAACGCGGCGCGCTCCGTACGGAGGGGCGATGATACTAGAGGGACATTGCCAGCGCCCCCGCGGGCACGCTAGCATTGGCCACCCGGTGAATCGGACAGACCTGAGGTTTGCGTAGATGTCGGAAGCAGTTGCCACCCCGTCGCGGATCAAGCGCCTGATCGTCGAGAGCCTCAACCTGGAAGGGATGCGGCCGGAGATGATCGAGGACGAGA
>DASWME010000383.1:0-15162 GCA_036399915.1 Thermoanaerobaculia bacterium | reverse complement strand
CTGCCTCCGTCGCCCGGCGAGCAGGAACGTTCCGGCTGTCAGCAGCAGCAGGGCGAGGAGGGCCAGGCCCGGGACCGACAACGCCGGGATCGAGACGGCGCCGTTCAGTCCGGGGTCCGCGACGGCGAGGGTCACGTCGTCTGCTCCCAGGTGCAGACCCGTCAGGAAAAGGGCGCCGGAGTTGGCCTGAGCCGAGATCCCCTGGCCCTGGAAGCAGGCGTCCGCGTTCACCGCGACAGCCAGCGAGGCGGCCACGGCCGCCGCCGATTGCCCGGCGGAGGTAGGAACCGTGAGGGAGCACACGGCGGAGGGCCCCTGGACGGTCAGCGTCACGGATCCTCCCTGCGCCGTCCCCGCGAAGGACAATCGCACGGTGCCCTGCTCGCATTCGTCCGGCACCCCGGACGCGTCGACGTCCGCCGAGCCGCCGCCGAAGATGTCATCGGCGTCATCGACGCCGTTGGCATTGCAGTCGGGAGCCTCGATCGGCAGGGTAATGGCGAGGTCGAGCCGCAGCAGGCTCCGGCCGTTCAGGGCCACGTAGAGGGCGGGCACCGCAGGGTCGCTGACCTCGTCATAGTAGGCGGCCACCGGATGGCCGGGCAGGGCGGTGGCGCTGAGCAGGCGGGTCCAGCGCTCGCCGTCCGTGGTGGCGAAGACCCCGGATTCACCCACGGCGAAGCGCAGCCTCCGGTGCTTGGCGACGAAGACCATGTCGCGGATCACGGCGGCCTGCCCCACCGTACCCAGATCCTTGGGGCGCCGCGGGAAGGTGCCGCTCTCGGTGACCTCGGCGTCGAGGTCGGCGTCGCAGGCCCAGCTCCGGCCGGCGTCCTCGGAGCGCTTCACGCAGTCGTCGTCGAGGATGTAGATCCGGCTCGGGTTGTAGGGGTCGACGAAGAACCGCCAGGCATGGCTTGCCGAGCCGTCCGCAGCGGGGACGATCCTCTGCCAGGTCGGCGCGCCGCGGGTCCAGCGCCAGAGGGACCCGGAGGCGTTCGGGTCTGCCACGAAGAAGAACGGATCGCGATGAGGGCCGGACGCCTGGACGACGTCGGCGGCCGCCATCTCCGGCAGGAAGACGGGGCCCTGCTGGAACGCCTTGACGCCGGGGCCGTCCTCGGTCGCGGTGGTGTCCCAGTCCGACTTGCTCGTGATCGACCGCAGGCGGGTGGTGCGCAGCAGGACGCGGGTGCCGCCGGTTTTGGCGCGAATCAGGATGTAGTCGCCGTCCTCGGGAGGATCCTCGCTGATCGGAGTGAGGACGATGGGTCGGTACCCCAGGGGCTCCTGACCACGGTTCGAATTGTCCGGCAGGGGGATGCGCACAGGTGAGGATCCCGGGTCCGGATAAGCGCCCGGCATCGAGGAGAGGTAGAGGCTCCAGCTCGACCCTTCTTTGTCGTCACGGTTGACCTCGAGCACGCGTCGAGGGTCGGCCGGATCGGCGAACCAGGCGCCGCAGTCGCCGCAGTTCGTGACCGGATCGCGCCAGCGGGCGCCGCCGTCGAGGGTGAAGAAGTTGTCGTTGTCCGGGACGCCGAAGTAGAGGGCCGGAGGCTTGCCGGGCAGGGCGATGCCCGCGAACGGGGCCTGCGGCTGGAGGGTCGTGAGTCCCGCGCCCAACTTCCAGGTCTGGCCCCCGTCGTCGCTGCGGTAGACCCCGCCGTCGTTGGCCATCCAGAGCCGGCCGCGGAGGTACGCGTCGAGCTCACGGTTCTGATCGTAGGGGAAGCTGACGCCAGCCGGTGCCTTGAGGGTGATGTTGAACCCCGCGGAAGCCACGAGCGCATGGGGATCGACGTGCAGGAAGAGCTGGTTGCATCCCTTGGAGCCGTCCTCGTCGTTGCCGAAGCAGCCGGCTCGTCTCCCAACCGAGGCATCACGCCCGTCCAGCCGGTGCCAGGAGCGTGCGGTGGGCCGGCCGGCCGAGACGTGGACGTGGGCGCGGTCGGAGAAGAAGATGAGATAGCCTCGCAGGCCCATGGTGCCCAGGAGGGGGTGCGCCACCAAGTAGACCCGGCCGCTGTCGGTGGAGTTCCAGAAATAGGCCGGCGGCCCGGGGAGCTTCTCCCAGTCGGCGCCTCCGCCCGGACCGGCCGCCGAAAAATCTCCCATCCAGAGGCTCCCCTCGCCACAGGGGCGCTTGGGAGGGCTGCCCTCGTTGCACTTCGTCTCCCCATCTGGGCCAAACTTCGCAGGATGATAGTAGCTTGGCCCGTTCGCTCCCGAGCGGACCGCCAGGAAGACGACGTCGGTCCGGCCTGGCTCCAGAGCAAGAACGGCCGAAGCGTTCGCCTGGAGCTGGCCCGGGAAGTGGCCGAAGTCGCTCAGGCCTGAAGCTCCGGGATCCCGGCTCCAGGTCTCACCGCCATCCCGTGAGACCCAGATCTGGTCGTCTCCCACCCCGTACACCTTCCGGACGCTCCCCTCCTGCTCGGCGACGGCGAGGTGCCAGACGAGTCCCTTGGAAGGAATGGAGTGGACGGTCCACGTCTGCCCCTCATCCCGGCTCACCGCCACGGCACAGCCCTCTGCGGCGTAGACCAGAGAGGAGTCGTCGGGCGCAAAGACGGTCTGCGCCACCCGCCCAGGATCCGGGTCGCCCGGGCACTCGTGGCGGTGGACGCGTTCCCATGTCTCGCCGCCGTCCGCGGACCGGTAAATGCCGTTCTGGCTCGAGTCCACCCGGGCGTCTCCGAAGGTGGCTGCCAGCACCACGTCCGGGTTGTTCCGCGAGACGGCGAGGTCCGCGATGTTCGGGACCTTCAAAGCGCCGGCGACGGCGCTGCCTCCCGAGGGAGGCTGGGGCCGGGTGAGCTGACGCCAGGTGTCACCCCCGTCATCCGATCGCCAGACCCCGGAGAAGCCACCGGAGTACAGCCGCGTGCCGTCGGCGGAAACCGCCACAGCCAAGGTCCGGCCGGCGTAGGACTGCTGCGTCCGCGGTGTGAAGCTGGCCTGATTCGGACTGACGTCCTGGATGCTGGTCACCGAGATGCCGGCGAGCGATGCCCGGGGTAGAAGGAGCAGCCCCGGGACCACCAGGACTGCAACGACGTAACGGGACCGGGAAAACCTTTTCTCCCCACCCATGAGGGGGCCTCCTTTCCCGCCGGACAAGGTTGATGAAAGAGTCTTTAAAACAAGAGTTGCCGGAGAGGGCTTCCCGAGGACATCGCCGGGGAGGCGTCCACACCGGAGGACAGCCCGGGTCCGAAGGGTTGACACGGATATTGAGAGTTGTGTATCTATCCCCTGCCCAAGCCGGCAGTGCCCGAGATCCAGGAGCAGCGTCGCCTGCTCGTCCTGAAATTGAGCTACCCAGACGGGAGGCACGCGTGCAGAGGAAGCGAGAAGTACCCACCGTCGTAGCCCCGATGCTTTCGTACGTCCGGCGCCTCGGGAGGCGCTCCAGCCCGATCTGTATCAGCGCCTTCGCCTTCAGCCTGACGAACTTGACGGGCCTCGCGGCCCAGCCGGTCCAGCCGCCGGCGCTCCCGGCCGCGGCGCCCGCGCAGGTGGCAGCCCCGGCGCCTCCCGCAGCCGTGCCCGTCGCGGAAACGCCGAAGCCCGCTCCCGTGGAGCCTGCGAAGCCCGCCGGCGCCGAAGCTCTGCAACCCGCGGTCGCCGAGGCGACGCGGCCGGCCGCGATTCCATCACCGCCGCCGGCAGCTCCGGCCGCAAATCCGGCCCCCGCGACCGCCGCCGCCCCCGAGAAGACGCCTCCTCCCGCTGCTCCCGCCGCCTCCGCACCCGCCGACAACCTGGAACGCCTCCGCAAGGCCGCCGGCCTGCTGGTGGAGGCGAACACGGCGCTGGGAGCGCCGCGCTCGCCGTACGGGGAGCTGATCTACGACATCGCCCTCCGCCACGCGGTCAATCCGCACCTAGTGGCCGCCATGATCCACGTCGAGTCGGCCTTCAACCCGCGCGCCGTCTCCCGCAAGGGGGCCTGCGGCCTGATGCAGCTCCTGCCGGAGACGGCGCGGCGCTTCGGGCTGAGCAGCAAGAAGGACCTCTTCGATCCGGTGAAGAACCTGGAGGCGGGAGTGCGCTACCTCAAGTGGCTGACCATCCGCTTCGGCGGCGACGTCCAGAAGATCCTCGCCGCCTACAACGCCGGCGAGGGAGCGGTGGCGCGCTTCGGGGGGATCCCTCCCTACCGCGAGACCCAGCGGTACGTGCAGAAGATCTTCAACCTCCTCGGCCTCGCGCCGACCCCGGCGCCTCCTCCGTCCCCAAACGCGGCACCCGCCGCGGATCTGCAGGACGGGGTGCCGGCGGGGCTTTAAGTTTCCTCGAACGGGTCCTCGACCTTCCGGGCTTCCCGTACCCTGGCCTGGAGCTGGAGGAGGGCTTCCGACGCCACGTAGTAACGGCCGCGCTTCTCTCCCCTGGGTAGGAGGGATATCCAGTTACCGACTGTCGTCAAGTCAGATAGTGACTGTCCCTGGGGCTTGATTCGTATAGGGGACCATCCGCAACCTTCGCCGCCCGGTTCCGTACCTGGTCGAGGCTCCTCCTGGAGCCTCGCGGTATCTTCGTCCTCGCGCCGGCCCCCCCGCCGGCGACCTCGAACACTGGAGGTCTTGGAATGCGAAAACTGGCCTACGCCGTCCTTGTCCTGCTCGCCGCGTCCCCCCTCGCCGCCATCGATCCCGGCCTGCTTGCCGGGATGAGGGCGCGCTCGATCGGCCCGGCCGGCATGAGCGGCCGGGTGCCCGCCCTCGCTGCCGTGGAGTCGAACCCGAACGTGGTCTATGTGGGGGCGGCGGCGGGCGGCGTCTGGAAGTCCACGGACGGCGCCCTCACCTGGACGCCGCTCTTCGACGACCAGCCGGTGGCCTCGATCGGCGCCGTCGCGGTCTACCAGGGGAACCCCGACGTGGTCTGGGTGGGCACGGGCGAGGGCAACCCGCGCAACAGCGCCTCGGTCGGCAACGGCGTCTACCGCTCGCTCGACGGCGGCAGGAGGTGGACCCACCTCGGTCTGGAGAAGACGGAGCGCATCTACCGCATCGTGCTCCACCCCACGAACCCCGACGTGGTCTGGGTCTCGGCCCTGGGCCAGGAGTGGGGGGAGAACCCGGAGCGCGGCGTATTCAAGACCGAGGATGGTGGCAAGACCTGGACGAAGGTGCTCTCCGTGGACGAGCGGACCGGCGCCTCGGACCTGGTGATGGACCCGCGCAACCCCAACAAGCTGTTCGCCTCGATGTGGCAGTACCGGCGCTGGCCCTGGTTCTTCCGCTCGGGCGGTCCGGGCTCGGGCCTGTACGTGACCTATGACGGCGGCCGCACCTGGAAGGAGATCACGGACGCGGACGGCCTGCCCAAGGGGGACCTGGGGCGGATCGGCCTCGCCATCTCGCGCTCCAACCCGGACGTGGTCTATGCCACGGTCGAGGCCAAAAAAAGCGCCCTCGTCCGCTCGGACGACGGCGGCAGGACCTGGCAGACGGTCAACGACCAGTACGACGCCAACCCGCGGCCGTTCTACTTCGCGGACCTGCGGGTCGATCCCGAGCTGCCGAGCCGCGTCTACAGCCTGGACTTCGACATCCGGGTCTCGGACGACGGCGGCAAGACCTTCACGACCCTGATCCCGGGCGACCTGATCCACGGCGACTACCACGCCATGTGGATCGATCCCAGGAATCCCGACCTGTTCTACCTGGGCAACGACGGCGGCGTGGCCGTGAGCCGCGACCGCGGCCGGACGGCGTCCTTCGTCGCCACTCTGCCGCTCGGGCAGTTCTACCACGTGGCGGTCGATACGCAGACGCCCTACAACGTCTGCGGCGGGCTGCAGGACAACGGCTCCTGGTGCGGCCCCAACACGGCCTGGCAGCGGGGCGGCATCCGCAGCTACGAGTGGCGGCTCGTGGGGGACGGCGACGGCTTCGACACCCGGCCCGACCCGGGAGATCCGGACCTCGTCTACTCCATGTGGCAGGGGGGCAACCTCGGCCGCTTCGACAAGCGCACGGGCGAGCTGCGCGCCATCAAGCCGAGCCCGCCCGCGGGGGTCAAGCTGCGCTTCAACTGGAACGCCGGCCTCGCGACCGACCCCTTCGATCCGGGCACGATCTACCTCGGCAGCCAGTTCCTCCACAAGTCCACCGACCGCGGCGAGACCTGGACGACGATCAGCCCGGACCTGACCACCAACAACCCCGACTGGCAGCACCAGGAGGAGAGCGGCGGCCTGACGCCGGACGTGAGCAACGCCGAGAACTTCACGACCATCATTGCCATCGCCCCCAGCCCGCTCCAGAAGGGGGTGATCTGGGTGGGGACCGACGACGGCCGGCTGCACGTGACGCGCGACGGCGGCAAGACCTGGACGAGTGTGGAGAAGAACGTCCCCGGCGTGCCGGCCAACACCTGGATCCCGCACGTCCTGCCGTCGAAGTTCGACGCGGGCTCGGCCTTCGTGGTCTTCGACAACCACCGGCGGGAGGACTTCAAGCCCTACGTCTACCGCACCGACGACTGGGGGAAGACCTGGAAGAGCCTGGCGACCAAGGACCTGCGGGGCCACGCCTACGCGATCGAGCAGGACCCGGGCGATAAGGACCTGCTCTTCCTGGGCACCGAGTTCGGCCTCTGGGTGTCGCTCGACGGCGGCGGCCGGTGGATGAAGTGGACCCACGGGCTGCCCACGGTGCCGGTGATGGACCTGGTGATCCATCCGCGGGAGCTGGACCTGGTGATCGGCACGCACGGCCGCGCCCTTTACGTGATCGACGACATCCGGCCGCTGCGGACGCTGTCGGAGAAGACGATGGCGGAGCCGCTCCATCTCTACGAGGGGGGAGGCGCCCAGCAATACTGGTTCGCTCCGGAGCCGGGCGGGTTCGGCCTCGGCTCCGGCGAGTTCCGCGGCGAGAGTGAGCCCTACGGGGCCCTGCTCACCTTCTCGCTGAACGCGCCCGGCCTGCCGCTGCCGGACGAGGAGAAGGAGCGCGAGCGCAAGCTCGGGGAGCGGCAAGCCGCCCGGCGCAAGCCGCCGCAGGCCGGGGAGGAGAAGGGCTTGCCGCAGAGCGCCCGGGAGCTCGGCGAGCACGAGCGCCCGGGGCCGGGCGCGGAGCCCCCCGCCGCCGAGGCCAAGGGCAAGGAAGAGGCGGGCGCGGCCGGAGAGACGGCGAAGAAGGAGGAGAAGACCCCCGAGGTCGAGGTTCGGATCGCCGACGCCTCTGGCAAGGTGATTCGCACCTTCACGGCCCCGGCGAAGCAGGGGCTGAACCGCGCCGTCTGGGACCTGCGGCGCGACGCTCCCAAGCTGTTCCCGAGCAAGAGGGAGCCGGATCCCCATCCCGCCGGGTTCCAGGTCAGCCCCGGCACCTACGGCGTGACCGTCGCCTACGGCGGCCGCGAGGCCAAGGGGACCGTCCGCGTGGCACCCGACCCGCGGACGCGCAACAGCGAAGAGGACTGGCGCAATCGCGAGGCGGCCATCCAGCAGGTCAGCGGCCTGTGGCAGGCCCTGGCCGAGGCGGTGGAGCGCGTCCGCAACACCCGGGCGGACGTGGACGCGGTGACGGCGAAGGTCCAGGGCCAGAAGAAGCCGGAGGAGAAGAAGGAAGGAGCCAGGCCGGACCCGCTCGTCGAGGCGGCCAACAAGCTGAAGGAGGGGCTCGACAAGCTCGAGCGGCGGCTGTGGATCCCCTATGACGCGGTGGGCATCCAGCCGGAGACCGACGCCCTGTCGCGGGTCAACTACGCCGCGGGCTACGTCGCCTCCTCCTGGGCTCCCCCGAGCCCGACCCACCGCGAGTACGTGCGGCAGGCGGAGAAGGCGGTCGACGACGCCCTGGTCGACTTCAACCGCTTCTTCGAGACGGAGGTCGCGGCGTTCCGCAAGCAGGTGGACGACGCGAAGGTGCGGTTGCTGCCGGAGCTGGAGAAGGTGGAGGTGAAGCGGCCCTAGCCTCTCACCGCGACGCGCACACCTCCGCCTCGACCTCCGCGAACGCGGGGCCGGGCTCGCGGCCCGGCGTTTCCTTCTCCGGCAAGGGCTTCCCCGGCGCGCTGCTGATGAGGGCCACGCCGGTCAAGATCACCGCCGCGGCGCCCAGGGTGCCGGCCGTCAGCGGCTCGCCGGCCAAGGCCCAGCCGAGAATGACGGCCACCACCGGGTTCACGTAGGCGTAGGTCGAGACCAGCACTGGCGGCGCCACCCGCAGCAGCCAGGAGTAGGCCGTGAAGGCCACCAGGGCCCCGAAGACGATCAGATAGGCCAGGCAGAGCCACGATCGGAGCGAGACCGCGGCCGGCACGAAGCGGGCGGGCTCTCCGGTGACGAGCGAGGCCAGCAGCAGCAGGGCGCCGCCGCCCAGCATCTGCATGCCGGTCGCGGCGAGCGGCGAGGATGGCAGCGGCGCGCGCTGGCCGTACATCGACCCCCAGGCCCAGCTCATCGAGGCCCCCAGGAGGACCGCGGCGCCCAGCGGATCGACGCCGCCCGAGGGGCTCGGCCTGACCAGCATCACCAGCCCGGCGAAGCCCAGGGCGAGGCCGGCCAGCACCCGCGCGTCCGGCCGCCGCCGGCCCGTGCGGAGCCAGACCAGGAGCACGATCCACAGCGGCTCGGTGGAGATCAGCAGGGCCGTGAGGCCCGAGTCGATCCGCTGCTCCGACCACACCACGCCGCCGTTGCCCGCCAGCAGCAGGAAGGCGCCGATCAGCACCGCCGAGCGCCAGTGGACGAGGCGCGGGCGCGGCGCCCCCCGCCAGCGGGCCCAACCGTAGAGCAGCGCGCCCGCCGTCAGGTAGCGGGCGCCCGCCATCAGGAACGGGGGGATCGTCTCGATGGCGAAGCGGATCGCGAGGTAGGTCGATCCCCAGATCAGGTAGACGGCGCCCAGGGCGAGCGCCACCTTGAGCACGGACGCCCGCAGCGTCCCGGCCGGGTCGTTCATGGAAACACCTCCTCCTCCACCGCCAGCTCCGCGGGAGCGGCCAACGGGAGCTGTGCGCTCTCGCGGACCGTCTCCAGCACCACCGTCGTCCGGGTCGAGACCACCGTGCCCAGGGTGCCGATCCGCTCGCGCAGCAGCCGTCCCAGCGTCCGGGCGTCCGGCACCCTCACCTTGAGGACGAAGCAGTCCTCCCCCGCGACGTGATGGACCTCCTGCACCTCCGGGATGCCGCCCAGCATCTCGGCCGTCCTCATCTCGGCCGACATGTCGCTCGACTTGACGAACACGAAGGCGAGCAGGTGGAGGCCCAGCGCCTCGGGGCTGATGCGGGCCTCGTACCCCTGGATGACCCCCTTGGCCTCCAGACGGCGGATGCGCTCCAGCACGGCGGAAGGCGCCATGTCCACCTGCCGGGCGATCTCGGCGTTGGACGTCCGAGCGTTCTGCTGAAGAATGTTCAGGATCTGGCGGTCGATGTCGTCGATCATTCGGTATATCTCCTCAAGAGGAGATGATACTCCGGCGAACGGAGGAATGCAAGGATAATCTTCGGCTGCTCGTCACTCAGGGAGAACATCCTTCGGCAAGAACGTCAAAATTCCGACGAACTAGATCGGAATCCGGCTCTCGGCCTCGGCGGCGAACGGGTCGCCGGCGGCGCCGCGGCGGTGGCGGAGCAGGGCGGCGTGGGCGATCATGGCGGCGTTGTCGCCGGAGTAGACGAGGGGCACGAGGCGCAGCTCGACGCCGTTGCGCGCGGCCCAGGCAGGCAGCTCGCGCCGCAGCAGGCGGTTGGCGGCGGCGCCGCCGGAGACGGCGAGCAGGTTGATGGGTTGCCGCTCCTGGAGGCGATCGAGGCGGTCGAAGACCTGACCGACGGCGGCCTGCCGGAAGGCGGCCAGCAGGTCGAGCACCGGCCGGGGGGGCTCGCCGCCGTCGCCCAGGTCCAGGGGACCGAGGGTCCGCTCCAGGCGCTCGATCTCCAGCAGGGTCTGGCTCTTGAGGCCGGAGTAGGAGAAGTCGAGGCCATCGCCGAAGCGAGCCACGGGCAGCCGGTGGGCGCCGGGCGCGCCCCGCTCGGCCAGCTCGTCCACCCGGGGCCCCTGGGGGTAGGGGAGGCCGAGGCGCTTGCCGACCTTGTCGAAGACCTCGCCGATGGCGTCGTCGCGGGTCTCGCCCAGGGTGGAGACCTCGCCGCCGTCCACCGCGAAGAGGGAGCTGTGCCCGCCCGAGAGCACCAGGCCCACGAACCGTGCGGGCGGCGGCTCGGCAGGCGCGGGGTCGCCGGGGGCGCGCAGGAAGGGGGAGAAGAGGTGCCCCTCCAGGTGGTGGACGGCGTGGAACGGCCGGCCGGCGGCGAAGGCGATGGCCTTGCCGATGGACAGGCCCACGAGCAGGGCACCGACCAGGCCGGGGCCGCGCGTCGCGGCCACCACGTCCACGTCGCGGAGCGGCACGCCCGCCTGCTCCAGGGCCTCGCGGCTCACCACGGGCCAGTTGGCCAGGTGCTCGCGCGAGGCGATCTCGGGCACCACGCCGCCGTAGGGGCGGTGCGCCGCGAGCTGGCTCGACACCACCGACGAGAGCACCCGCCCCTCGCCGTCGAGCACGGCGCAGGCGGTGTCGTCGCAGGAGGTCTCGATGCCGAGGACGAGGGGGTGGTCCATGGCCGCAGTGTACCAAGCGGTCTGGACGGGTTTCCCCCTCTCCCGTCAGGGAGAGGGGGCCAGGGGGTGAGGCTTCGCGGGCAGAGCCTAGCCGTTGCCGACCGTCGTCTCGGCCGGCTCCTCGGCGCGCTTGATCTCGATGGGCTCGTAGTTCGGGATCTCGAACGCCAGCTTCTCGTGGCAGAACTGCTTCCACTCGTCGTTGACGTCTTCGAAGATGACGTTCTGGTCCTTGAAGATCCCGTCGGTGACGACGTAGTTCTCCTGGAGATAGAGGATGGAGTCGTCGTCGAGCTGGCGGTCCACCTCGACCTCCTTGCCGTCGACCTCCTTCTTCTCCTTGCGCACGTTGGCGGCGTTCTCGCGCCAGCCCGGGTATTCACGGAACTGCTTCGCCAGATAGGCCTTGCAATACTTTCCCATCTCCGCCATGGGTGGATCCTCCTGACTTTTCTGTATTCGTCAACTCTCTAGCGCTTGAGACAACGAGTTCAAGGCCGGTAGACAAGCGTACTCCACCTCTAGAAGTGCCGCCAACTTCCCAGGCGGGACACCCCTGATAGACTAGGCCGCCCGGTTCAGGGCTCCGGACCGCTTCACCGAACCCGAAAAGGACGCCATGCCCCTCCGCTTCGGCATCAACGGCCTCGGCCGCGTCGGCCGCGCCCTGTTGCGGGCCGCCCGCGGCCGGGAGGAGATTTCACTCGCGGCCGTCAACGACGTGGTGCCGGCGCCGGCGCTGGCGCGGCTGGTCGCCCATGACACCGTCCACGGCCGTTTCGCGGGGCAGGTCTACGCCGGAGAGGCGGGCCTGGTCCTCGACGGCCGCCGCGTCCCGATCTTCCAGGAAGCCGATCCGGCCCGCGTGGACTGGTCCCGGGAGGGGGCCGAGGTCGTGGTGGAAGCCACCGGGCGGTTCCTCCGGCGCGGGTGGGCGGCGGCCCACCTGCGGGGCACGGTGCGCCGGGTCGTGCTCTCGGCCAACGGCGATCCGTCCGATCCGCCGGACGTGACGGTCTGCCTGGGCTTGAACGAAGGGACCTTCGATCCCGGCCGCCATGCCGTGGTCAGCAGCGCCTCCTGCACCACCTACTGCCTGGCCCTGGTGGCAAAGGTGTTGCACGACCGCTTCGGGGTCCGCCGGGCCCTGATGAGCACGGTCCACAGCTATACCGAGAACCAGCGGTTGCTCGACTGGGCGCACCCCGACCCGCGGCGGGCGCGGGCGGCGGCGCTCAACATCATCCCGACCTCGACGACGGCGCCCGCGGCGCTGGGAGAGGTGCTCCCCGAGTTGGCCGGCCGGGTCGGCGGCCTCGCCGTGCGGGTGCCGACCCCGGCGGTGGCGATACTCGACCTGGCGGCCGACCTCGAGCGGGAAGCCTCGGCCGAAGCGGTGCGGCAGGCGTTCCGCGACGCTGCCCGGGGGGACCTCGCGGCCTATCTCGGGGTCTCCGAGGAGGAGCTGGTCTCCTCCGATTTCGTGGACGACCCGCGCTCGGCGGTGGTGGACCTGCCGCTCGTCCAGGTGGTGGGCGGCGGGCTGGCGCGGGTGGCGGCCTGGTACGACAACGAATGGGGATACGCCCACCGCCTGGCGGACCTGCTGGTCCTGCTGGCCCGGCGGGAAGCATGAAGGGAGGGAAGACGATCGATGGCGAACCTGCTGACCCTGGACGACCTCGACCTCGCGAGCCTCAGTGGCAAGCGCGTGTTCGTGCGCGTGGACTTCAACGTCCCCCTCTCCGAGGACCACAAGGTCCTGGACGCGACCCGCCTGGAAGAGGCGATCCCCACCCTCCGGGAGCTCGCCGCGGCCGGCGCCCTGGTGATCCTCGCCTCCCACCTGGGCCGCCCCAAGGGCCAGCGCGACCCGCGCTACACCCTGCTGCCGGTGACGCACGAGCTGGAGCGGCTCCTGGGCCGGGCGGTCCGCTTCGCCCACGACTGCGTCGGCCCGCAGGCCGAGGCGGTGATCCGCGAGATGGATCCCGGCGAGGTCGTGCTGCTCGAGAACCTCCGCTTCCACGCTGGGGAGGAGAAGAACGATCCCTCCTTCGCCGGGCAGCTCGCCGCCCTGGCCGAGGCCTACGTGGATGACGCCTTCGGCAGCGCCCACCGCGCCCATGCCTCGGTGGTGGGCGTGCCGGAGCGGCTGGAGCGCAAGGCGGCCGGCCGGCTGCTGGCGCGGGAGGTGGACTCCCTCGGCCGGCTCCTCGGCGAGCCGGAGCGCCCGTTCGCGGCCCTGCTCGGCGGCGCCAAGATCGAGGGGAAGATCGAGACGCTGGAAAACCTCCTCCCCCGCCTCGACCTGCTGCTGCTTGGCGGCGGCATGGCCAACACCTTCCTCGCCGCCCAGGGGCACGGCGTCGGCGCGTCGCTCTTCGAGCCCGACCGGGTGGAGCTGGCGAAGGAGATCCTCGCGCGCGCCCGGGCCAAGGGGACCGAGGTCCTCCTGCCGCGGGACCTGGTGGTGACGGACGACCTCGACCACCCGGGGCGGGTCGAAACCGTCCCGGCCGACCGCATCCCGGCGGGGACCAAGGCGGTGGACGTCGGTCCCGAGACCCGCCGGGCGTTCGCCGAGGCGCTCGGCCGCGCCCGTACCCTGTTCTGGAACGGTCCGCTGGGAGTGTTCGAGAAGCCCCCCTTCGACGCCGGCACCCGCGAGGTGGCGCAGGCGCTGGCGGCTTGCCCCGGTTTCTCGGTGATCGGCGGCGGCGAGACGGTGGCGGCCGCCAGGCAGGCCGGCGTGACGGACCGGATCGGCCACGTCTCGACCGGGGGCGGCGCCTCGCTGGAGTTCCTGGCGGGCAGGACGCTGCCCGGCGTCGCCGTGCTGGAGAAGGGGCGGTGAGCGCCGGGCGCCGGCGGCCGCTGGTGGCCGCCAACTGGAAGATGAACCTGCTCAAGGGCGACGCGGTGGAGTACTGCCGCGACCTCAAGCGGGGGCTGGCGGCGCCGCCCGCGGTGGACGTGCGGGTGGTGATCTTCCCCTCCTTCCCCCTGATCCCGGTCGTGGCGCGCGAGCTGGTGGACAGCGAGGTCGAGGTGGGCGGCCAGGACCTCCATCCCGAGGACAAGGGGGCCTACACGGGCGACGTCTCGCCCGGGCAGCTCGCGGACGCTGGCTGCACCTGGGCCCTCTGCGGCCACAGCGAGCGGCGGCAGCACCATGGCGAGGGGGACGACCTGGTGGCCCGCAAGGTGAAGGCCGCGGCGCGCTACCGCCTCACCCCGATGATCTGTCTCGGGGAGAGCCGCGACGAGCGCCGGGCGGGGCGCACGTTCGAGGTGCTGGAGCGCCAGCTCCGGGCCGCGCTCGAGGGCCGGCCGGAGCCGTTCGCCCTCGCCTACGAGCCGGTCTGGGCCATCGGCACGGGCGATACGGCGACCCCGGAGACGGCGCAGGAAGCCCACCGCTTCCTGCGCGGGACGCTTCAGGGGCTGCTGGGCGAGGGGGCCGCGGCGGCGGTGCCGATCCTCTACGGCGGCTCGGCGACGCCGGAGAACGCGCCCGGCCTGATCGAGCAGCCGGACGTGGACGGCTTCCTGGTGGGCGGGGCCGGTCTTGACCCGCAGAAATTCCTTGCTATCATTCGTGGTTCCGGCTGACGGGCGCGCCTGAGGGGAGCACCCGGGTCGAACCGCGCCCGTTGGGAGGCCTTGCACCGTGATCTATCTGCTGTACGTCGTCCACGTCCTGGTTTGCATCTTCCTGATCCTCGTCGTCCTGCTGCAGCAGGGCAAGGGCGCGGATCTCTCCGTCTTCGGCGGCGGCAGCACCCAGACCGCCTTCGGCGCCCGCGGCGCCACGACGCTGCTCCACAAGCTGACCGTGGCCTCGTTCCTGATCTTCATCCTGACCACGGTGTCGATCGCCATCGTCAAGAGCGGTCCCACCGGCACGGTGATGGCGGGCGCGGGCCGGGGCAAGGGATCGACGCCGGCGAAGACCGCGCCGGCCGCTCCGGCGCCCAAGCCCAACCCGGCGCCGGGCAACGGCGTCCCCCGGTAGAGATGTTCTTTGAGCCCAAGTGGCGGAATTGGTAGACGCGCACGTTTGAGGGGCGTGTGGGGCAACCCGTGCCGGTTCGAGTCCGGCCTTGGGCACCATCCCTCCCGGTAGAATCTCCCGGCAGACCGTTTCCTGGTAAAGCCAGCGCTTGATTTTTCTCTGCGCTGGTGCCAGTATCCTTCCCAAATTCTTGGCTGACGCGAAAGGGTCCGAGGTCCGCTCCCTAGGGCGAGGAGAGGTCGACCTGCAATGACCGGATCCGTCGCGCTCTGTTCTGCGTTGACGTCCGGGTTCTCTGAGCACCGGAACCCGTGTATTCAGAAAGGAGTTGCCGCAGATGTCTCAGCAGGGAACGGTGAAGTGGTTCAACAATGCCAAGGGGTACGGCTTCATCCAACCCGAGGCGGGCGGTGAGGACGTGTTCGTCCATCACACGGCCATCGTCGCCGAGGGATTCAGGACCCTGAACCAGGGTGAGAGGGTGAGCTTCGAGGTCGTGCAGGGACCGAAGGGCCTGCAGGCCCGCAACGTCCTGCGCGGCTGACGCCCG
>DASWME010000382.1:0-3524 GCA_036399915.1 Thermoanaerobaculia bacterium | reverse complement strand
TTCAGGAGGCTTCTTTCCTGGTAGCCCGGGCATTGATGCCCGGGCGAGGAGGTGGCGGTGGACGAGCCGGATTTCCTCTTCGACGGACCCGCAGACGGGCCCACGGTCGCGCTCGCCCACGGCGCCGGCGCGCCCATGGACTCCCAGTTCATGGCGGCGGTGGCGCGCGGGCTCGCCGCGGGCGGGTTGCGGGTGGCCCGTATCGAGTTCCCGTACATGCGGCGCCGGCGGGAGACGGGCGAGCGGCGCCCGCCGGACCGCACGCCGGCGCTGCGCGAGGCCTGGCTCGCCGCCGTCGCGGCCCTCGGGGGCGGCGAGCGCCTGGTGATCGGCGGCAAGTCCCTGGGCGGGCGGATCGCCAGCATGATCGCCGGCGAGGCCGGCGTCCGCGGGCTCGTCTGCCTCGGCTACCCCTTCCATCCCCCCGACCACCCGGAGCGGCTGCGGACGGCCCACCTGGCCGACCTCGCGACCCCGGCGCTGATCCTCCAGGGGACGCGCGATCCCTTCGGCACCCGCGAGGAGGTCGGACGCTACGAGCTCTCCCCGGCGATCCGCGTCGTCTGGATCGAGGACGGCGACCACTCCTTCAAGCCGCGGGCGTCGTCGGGGCGGACAGAGCGCCAGAACCTGGAGACGGCGGTCGCCGCGGCGCTCGGGTTCGTCCGGGGGTTGCGCTAAGCTTCGCCCCCGTGCCCGCCCCCTCCTACTCCGGCCAGCTCGCCGCGCTCGGCGCCGCGACGTGCTGGGCGTTCTCCGCTCTGGCCTTCGAGGACGCCGCGCGGCGCATCGGCGTGCTCGCGCTCAACCTGATCCGTCTGGTCATCGCCTTCGGCTTCCTCGGCCTCGCCGCCTGGGCCCTGCGCGGCCTGCCGCTGCCCGTGGATGCCTCGCCCCGCGCCTGGGGCTGGCTCGCCGTTTCGGGGCTCGTCGGCTTCGTCTTCGGAGACCTCTGTCTGTTCCGCGCCTATGTCGTCATCGGCCCGCGGATCTCGACGCTGATGATGGCGCTCGCGCCGCTCCTGACCACGGCCATCGGCTGGCTGGTGCTCGGCGAGACCCTCAGCGGCCGCGACTTCCTGGGGATGGCTCTCACCATCTCCGGCATCGCCTGGGCCGTGCTGGAGTGGAAGCGGCCGGCGGAGACGGGCGAGCGGCACCGCCGGCCGTGGCTCCGCGGTCTCGCCCTCGCCTTCGGGGGCGCGCTGGGCCAGGCGGCCGGCCTCGTGCTGAGCAAGCTCGGCATGGGGGAGTACCACCCCGTCGCGGCCACTCAGGTGCGGGTGCTCGCCGGCATCGCCGGCTATGCGCTGCTCTTCTTCCCCCTCTGCTGGTGGCCCCGGCTGCCGGCTGCGATGCGGGACCGGCGCGCCCTGGGCCTCGCCGCGCTCGGGGCCTTCCTCGGGCCGTTCCTGGGCGTCTCGCTGTCGCTGTTCGCCGTCCGCCACACCGTGGCCGGGGTGGCCGCCAGCGTCATGGCGCTGCAGCCGGTGCTGATCCTCCCGCTGGTGGTGCTGCTGCGGGGCGAGCGGGTGGGGACCGGCGGCGTGGCCGGCGCGCTGGTGGCGGTGGCCGGCGTGGCGCTGCTGTTCCTGTGAGGGCTCCCCGGTACCCTCCGGGGTGGTACGTCACCACCGCCGTCTTCCGTCCGCGGTATGCGGTCTTCCTCACGGCGGCCGTCCCGAAGCTCCGCCGCGCGAGCGTGGGAGCGCCCGCGAGGAGGTCCAGCATTTCCCGCTCCCGGCCGGGCTCGGCCACGTACAGCTCCGTGGTCTCCAGCAGGAAGGGCAGGTAGAGCTGGGAGAGGTCGGCGGGACGGCGGGAAGGGACCAGCGCCACGAAGCCGTCGCTGCCCGCCACGTAGCGCTTCATGGCTGCCGCCTCTCTGCGTCCCCGGGCGAGGCGGGCCGGCCCGAACCGTGCTGGACCGGGCGGGTGCGCCGCCAGTTCGTCCAGGCGGCGGTGGAGCGGTCCGCCCGCGGACACGGCGACGAGCCAGGTGTCCGGCAGGCCGGGCAGGCGGGCGCGGTAGAGGGCGTACTCGCCGGCCAGGGTGCCGAGCGGCGCGAGACGGATCAGCGGCCAGTAGGCTGCGAAGCAGGAGGCCGGGACGAACTTCACCCGCTTGCGCAGGGCGTTGCCGAGACGGGTGAGCGTGCGGTAACGCCCGCCGCCGTCGAGCGGCTGCTCGTAGAGGAAGAGCGCCGAGCGCGCCGTCGCGAAGCGGGCCGGGTCGGGGATGGCGCCGCGGCGGCGCGCCTCCCAGGCGCGCGGGAGAGGGCCGTGCTCGATCCAGGCCGTCAGGGGAGCGCGGACGAGCCGCGCCGCTGCCGGCTCGAGCACCGCGCTTCCCGTGGCCGTGGCGCCGGCCGGGGCCCGCAGGTAGACCGGCGGCGCGGGCCAGACCGCCAGCATCGAAGCGTCGTTGCCAGGGGTGGGCAGCGGGAGGGCGGAAACCGCGAGGAGCAGCCCTGCAGCGGCGGCGAAGGCCGTCCGGCTGCGCAGGCGCGACAGGGCCTCGGCCACGAAGAGCCCCTCGAACCACACTCCCCAGGCCAGGAAGCGCTTGGCGTCGTAGTCGTAGAGGAAGACGAAGAAGACGGTCAGGGCCAGCAGCAGCGCGGCGGCGAGGAAGCGCGCCTCGTCGCGCCGCAACGAGCGGCCGGCGGCCGCCAGCCCCGCCGCCAGCAGCAGGGCGCCGGGCAGCCCCAGCAGGGACCCGAGCGCGTAGAGATAGAACGGGACCGAGCCGGTGTGGAAGGAGAGCAGCAGCCACTGCTCGCGGGCGACGCCGCCGGAGCCGCCGAAGGCCGGCGGCCGGACCGCGCCCCACAGGAGCGGCAGGACGAGCGGCGGCAGCAGGGCCGCCCAGAGCCAGGGCGACCGCAGCTCGCGCCGGCGGTGGAGCAGCGCCGTGGCGCCGGCCGCGGGGACCCAGAGCACGCCCGCCGCCTGGGTGAGCGCGGAGAGCCCCGCCCACAGGCCGCTCGCCAGGTACCGGCGGCGGCGCCTGCCGGCCTCCGTCTCCCCGCCGGCGAGCAGGAACGAACGCGCGGCGAGCAGCAGCAGGCACGAGGCGGGGACGTCCGCCATCACCTGGAGCGAGAGCTCCTGCAGGGAGCTGTTGAGGAGGAGCGCCGCGGCTGCGGCGAAGGCCGCGCGGCGGGGATGGAGACGCGCCGCGAGGGAGTAGAAGGCGAGCGCGGTGGCCCGGAACAGCCCCTGGAGCAGGAGCGGCAGACACGAGAGGGCCGACAGCCGGTGGAGCAGGGCGATCCAGAGGGGGAGCAGCGGCGGCCGGCCGGAGTAGCGGACATCCTCGCCCGCCAGCCGCAGGCCGTTGGCGATCCAGTCGTGCGAGTCCCCGTCCATGAACGGGTACGTGAGGTTGAGGTCCGTCGGCACGATCGCCGGCGCGAGCGCCGCCAGCCCGGCCAAGGCGAGCAGCGCTAGAATGGCGAACCAGGGATCGAAACGCCTGCCGCGGCCGGCTGGCACAGAGGTGGGTGGTTGACAAGTATGTT
>DASWME010000381.1:0-24971 GCA_036399915.1 Thermoanaerobaculia bacterium | reverse complement strand
CCCCGCGGCCGAGCAGCCGGCGGCGCCAGCCGTTCCGGCCGCCACGCCTGGCGCGGAGCCGGCGCCCACGCCCGAGGAGACGAAGCGCGAGGAGACCGCGCGGGGAGACGCCGGCGCTCCGGCCCCCCAGCCGGCCTCGCCGGAGCCGCAGCCCAAGCCGCGGGCCGAAGCCGCGCCTGAGGAGGCTCCCGAGGCCGCCCAGGCGAAGGAGAGCGAGGCCGGCGAAGCTGGCGTCGAGGAGCGGCTCCGCAAGTTCTCGAGCCCCCTCGTGCGCAGCATCGCCGCCAAGGAAGGGGTGAACCTCGAAGAGGTCCAGGGCACCGGCGCCCACGGCCGCGTCACCAAGGACGACATCATGAAGCACCTGGAGCAGCGCAAGGCGGCTCCGGCGGCGGCTCCCGCCGCCGCGGCGCCCGCTCCCGCTCCGGCGGCACGGCCGGCCCCTGCTCCGGCCGCCCCTGCTCCGGCCCCGGCCGCGCGTCCCGCGGGCGAGTTCCACGTGCCGGCCTACCAGCCGGGCGAGAACGTCGAGATCGAGCCGATGTCCAAGATCCGGCAGATCACGGCGGCGCACATGGTCTACTCCAAGGCCACCTCGGCGCACGTCACCACCGTCTTCCATATCGACATGTCGAGGGTGCACCGGGCCCGTAACCGCGCCAAGGACGGCTTCCAGCGCAAGGAGGGCACCAAGCTCACCTACATGCCCTTCATCTTCAAGGCCGTCGCCACCGCTCTCAAGGCCCACAAGACCGTCAACGCCTCAATCGACGGCACCAACATCGTCTACAAGAAGGACATCAACATCGGCATGGCCGTCGACATGCCGGGCCGGGGCCTGATCGTGCCGGTGATCAAGAACGCCGACCAGTTGAGCCTCGTGGGCTTCGCCAAGGCCGCCAACGACCTCGCCGACCGGGCGCGCAGCAAGAAGCTCAAGCCCGAGGAGACCCAGGGTGGCACCTTCACGATCACCAATCCGGGCGTCTTCGGCAGCCTCTTCGGCACCCCGGTCATCAACCAGCCGCAGGTGGCGATCCTCGGCGTCGGCACCATCGAGAAGCGGCCGGTCGTGGCCGAGGACGAGAACGGCAACGACGCCATCGCCATCAAGACCATGACCTATCTCGCCATCACCTACGACCACCGCCTGGTGGACGGCGCCGACGCCGACCGCTTCATGATCGACGTCAAGAAGGTCCTGGAGGAAGACACCTGGACGGAGCTCGAAGCGTACGTGTAGGCGGCCGTCTTCCGGAGTCTCCGACGAGCCCGGGGCGACCCGGGCTCGTTGCGTCTTGACGCGACGGCCGTTTCGCCTGACAATTCCTGAAGAGGTGCAGGATGGCCCTTCTCCAGAAGTCTGAAGAGAATCTGCTGACCGGAGAGGAACTCCTCCGTCGTCCAGACCTCGGTCCCTGCGAACTCGTGGATGGGAGGATCGTGCCGACGGTGCCGACGGGCGACGAACATGCGGACATCGAGTTTGAGCTGGGAGCGAGGCTCCGCCTGTATGGCAAGGAGTCGAAGCGGGGACGGGCCGTGGGTGGCGAGGTCGGAATCTACATCCGCCGCAACCCAGACACCGTCCGTGCGGCCGATATCATCTTCATCTCCAGGGAACGGGATGTTCGGCCGAAGGCGAAAGGGTTTTTCGAGGTAGCTCCCGAGCTGGTCGTGGAAGTCCTCTCGCCGGAAGACCGGACCAGCACGATCAAGGAAAAGCTGAGCGACTACTTCTCGGCCGGCGTGCTGGTCGTCTGGATGGTGGATCCTATGCTGCGACGGGTGCTCGTCTATCGCTCTCCCACCGACGTGACGATCCTCGACGCGAGCAAGGTGCTCGCCGACGAGGAGCTGCTCCCCGGCTTCAGCGTTCCGGTTTCCGATATTTTCTCCTCGTAGCCTCTGCGGAGCCCGGCGACGGGTCCGTCGCATTTCTACGGAACCAGTTTCCATGTAGACTATAGGCGAGGTGATTCGAGATGGCGCTGCTGAAGGATAGCGAAGAGATCCTGATGTCCGGCGAGGAGCTGTTCCGCCGGCCCGATCTCGGGCCGTGCGAGCTGGTGAACGGGAGGGTCGTGCCTTTGCCTCCAGCGGGATACGGCCACGGATTGGTGGAGGCCCGGCTCACAGGCCGCCTCCTCGGCTATGCCGAGGACACTCGGCGTGGGGAGGTGACGTCCGGAGAAGTCGGGATCTACATCCGGCGTAACCCCGATACGGTACGAGGTGCCGACATCGCCTTCATCTCGAACGAACGCCTGGCGCGACGCAAATCCTCCAGCTATCTTGACGTCGCTCCGGAGCTGGTCGTCGAAGTGCTCTCGCCGGACGACCGGTGGAGCGAGGTGACGGAGAAGATCCACGACTACTTCGCGGCAGGTGTGGACCGGGTCTGGGTTCTGGATTCCAAGGCGCATAAGATCTTCACTTATCGTTCACCGACGGAAGTCGAACAGTTCGGAGAAGGTGAGGTTCTCACCGATGAGGGGATACTCCCTGGCTTCCGGTTGGTCATCTCAGACCTTTTCCTCTTCCATCTCTGAGATTGGGACTGCAACGCCTCCCGGCGAGCTTGAGGCGCCTCGCAATCCGCTTGGCGCACCCGCGCCGAGGAGGGTTCAGACAGGATCAAGCCTGGATCGCCACGGAACAAGCTTGATCCGGCATTTTCGAGCTTGAAGTTCCAGGATCGAGCTTACGCCGCCAGGGATCAAGTTTGAAACGGCTCGGCTCAAGCTTGGTCTGGGACGTCTCAAGCTTGCCGCGCCAGGTTCAAGCTTGTGAGGTGGTGGTTCAGCTTGAAATCCCAGGATCAAGCTTGCGGCGCCAGGGATGAAGCTTGAAACTGCCAACTCAAGCTTGGCTTGGGACACCTCGAGCTTGCCGTGCCAGATTCGAGCTTGAGGCGTGGCGATCCAAGCTTGAAATTTCCAGCTCGAGCTTAACCCGGGGCGGATCAAGCTTGCCGTGCCTAGGTTCAAGCCTGAAACGGCGCGACCAAGCTTGGGAAGAGGCGTCTCAAGCTTGAATCTGAAGGAAGACGCGTCCTTGGGATAGGTGGTCCGTGGCGCGCGGGAAGAGACAATCAGCGTGCGACCACCTGGCACTTTGGAGGCCGAGTCAAACCCCCTGCGCGCGCCCGAAGAATTCGATTCCATACCCTGCGCAATAGACTCGGGTGGGGTTCTTGAGGTTGAGGTTGCTGGCCGGATTGTCCTTGCATCATCTCGGTAGCTAAGACAACGCATCGATCGCAGATGTAAACCTTCGGTCCGGCCACCAGCTTGGCCACCTCCGCCTCGCTTTTGCCGCAGAACGAACAAGCTAACCGCCTTTGCCTAAACATGCTTCTGACCTCCAAGTAGAAATGTCTCAAACGTCCATCTGAAGCATTTTCATTCCGCTCAACGCTATGCCGATGAGCGGCGGCGCCTTTTGCCGTCCGCTCGGCTGGGTTAGCCGCCTGGCGCATCGACCTCAGGGCTCATTCGGCGACTCGGTAATGCGGAAAGCCTCTGAGCCGGAGTGGCGTACATCTGACTTCATAGCTCGGAAGACCTCGGAATCAGCCAAGGTATCGAGATTGTCCTCAAGTGCAGTCCGAAGCTTCTGCTTCTGGGATGCGGACATCCTCTGGAAGGAAGTTGCGATGAGGTTGGCCTTCCCGTTCATGAACGACTTCAAGGCTGCGGGAAGCCAATAGTCGACAACTCCGCCGATCACTCCTGACTGAACCGCGATCCGGCTCGCTCTCCACCTTCCGCGCGATCGCACGACGACGTGACCAAGCAGAAGTACACGGCAAAGCTTGGCGTATACGAGAACCTCTGACGGTGATGCGAGAATGTCCAGATCGACCGAGCGGAGGAGATAACGGTTTAGGAATGGAGACATCCGGCTGCCTTCAGTACTCTCAACGACATCCAGGGGGATCAGGTGCGCTTCGTGAACTCCAGGATGCGGACGCTGCCCGAGGAGAAACTCTCTCCAGACTCGCTCCGCGCCGCGGAGCGCAATACGTTGGTCGTCGATGAGATGTGCGAGGCGCTCGTCATCCCCATAGATGATCGTCCGCCACAGAATAGATGCCGCGAACCGGAGCGCCCATGGCCCGTGGCGAAAGGGTTGCGCCGCATTCCTGTGGAGCGGGACGAAGACGTGCTCCGCGAAGGGCTTCTCCGTGGACGAGAGTAGTTGCTCACACTCCTGACATAGGAGCGGCGCCTTCCAGCCATCCTGGATGCGGCGGTCAGGCGTGTGAAAGTCGCGGAGGTAACCCGTAGGTGACGAGTCACGCAGCCAGCGCGAGGCGAAGCGCGGCACAACGTGACTCATCCGGAGTTCGGTTTCACGCCCGCACAGTCGACATGCTGCCAAGGTGTCCTCCATCGACGGCCAACCTATGCTTCTCCGCCAGGCCTCTCCGTCCCTGCCGCCACCTCCCCGCTCCCCCCCGCCCGATACAGCAGAGCCGAAACGGCCAGAACCAGCACGACCCCCAGGATAACCCCGGCCGGCCCGCCGATCCAGGCGAAATCCCCCTCCCCGAAGTGCCAGGAGTCGAGCCAGCGGCTCCAGCCGGAGCCCGGCAAGCCCTTTTTCGCGGCCACCAGGCCGGCGATGGCGCGGCGAGAACGCCGGGATCGCTCTCCGTCGGGCCTCCCTTCCGGCGCACCTCCACGAGGCGCCGCACCATCCCGCCCAGGAAGATCGGCGTCAGGCTTCCCACCGGCAGATAAAGACCCACGGCGAAGGCGAGGCCTGGGAGGCCCGCGAGGAGACCGCAGAGTGCGAAGGCTGCGCCAGTGCCGACCAATCCCCAGGGGAGCGAGCCGGAGAGCACGCCGTCGATCACGGTCTTCATCAGCGTGGCCTGGGGCGCGGGCAGCTCGGGCGAGCCGAAGGTGTAGGCCTTGCCGAGGGCCAGCACCGTGCCAGCCACCGCCCAGCAGGCGAAGGCCGCGCCGAGGAACTGCCCCGCCTGCTGCCGCGCGGGCGTTGCTCCCACCAGGTATCCGGTCTTCAGATCCTGCGAGATGTCGCCCGCCTTGGAGGCGGCGATGCAGACGACGGTGCCCACCGTGAGGATGGCGGCGCGGGCTGACGGGTCGGTCCAGCCGCAGAGCACGAAGACGAGGGCGACGCCGAGCAGGGTCACCAGCGTCATGCCGGAGGTCGGGTTCGACGAGACGCCGATCAGGCCGACGATGCGGGAGGAGACCACGACGAAGAGGACGCCGAAGATGGCGACGCCCACGGCGGCGGCCAGGCGCGGCCCGAATCCCATGTTGCCGGCGAGGATCCCCGGAAAGGCGACGAGGGCCAGGACCACCACAACGGGACCGGCGAGGACGACCCAGCCAGGCACGTCGCGGTCGGTGCGCGGCAGGGGTCCGGCGGCGTCCGGTCCCGTGCCCTGCCGGCGCATGCCGAGCACGACCGAGGCCACGGACTGAGCCATCACCGGGATCGCTCGCAGCACCGTCACGATGCCGGCGGCGGCCACCGCGCCGGCGCCGATGTAGCGCACGTAGCGCGACCAGATCTGCCCGGCCGTGAGGTCGCGGATCGGCGTGGTGGCCTCGGGGAAGAGAGGCGCGGTGAGGCCGGCGCCTACCAGGGCGATCAGGGGCGTGAGCACCAGGGCCGAGATCAGGCTGCCGGACACCATGATCGACGACTGCCGGTGGCCCAGGATGTAGCCCACGGCGAGGAGCGCCGGAGCGATCTCGAGCGCGATCTCGGCCTTGGGCAGTCCGGGCACGGCGGTGGCGAGGGTCGGCTCGATGAGCATGGCGGCGCCGAGGGCGAGCTTGATGACGGCGCCCACGGCGAGACCGATGAAGATCCAGCGGCCGCCGCCCGCCTCGGCGGCGGTGGCGCGCAGCACCTCGGCGCAGGCGGTGCCTTCGGGATAGGGGAGCTCGTCGGCGCTCTTGACGATCAGCAGGCGCCGCAGCGGCACCATGGCGGTGATCCCCAGGATGGCGCCGAGGAAGGCGAGCGCGGCCACCTGCCAGAAGGGCGGGACCATGCCCCAGAGGAAGAGGGCGGGAATGGTGAAGATGGTGCCGCTGGCGAGCGAGGAGCTGGCCGAGCCGATGGTCTGCGAGAGGTTGGCCTCGAGGATCATGCCGCCGGGCCGGCGGCCCATGGCACGGAACAGGGCCACGGTCAGGACCGCGATGGGGATCGACGTCGAAACTGTCAGCCCCACTCGCAGGCCGAGATAGGCGTTGGCGGCCCCGAACAGGAGGCCGAAGAGGACCCCGGCCACGGCGGCGCGCAGCGTGAACTCGACGACCGATTCATCCCGCGGAGACGCCGGCAGATTCATCGCTCCCTCCATGTGCCGCCTCACCCGTCACCCGCCCATACAGCTCCACGTACTCCTTCCCCTGCACGTCCCAAGAGAAGTCCTTCGCCATGCCGTTGCGCATCAGCTTCTCCCAGGTCACGCGGTTCGGGTAGATGTCGAGGGCATAGTCGAGCGCCCAGCGGAGACCCTCGGGGACGAAGTGGTCGAAGATGAAGCCCGTGCCCTCGCCCGTTGTGGCGTCAAACAGCTCCACCGTGTCGGCGAGGCCGCCGGTCCGGTGGACCACGGGCGGGGTGCCATAGCGCAGGCTGTACATCTGGTTGAGGCCGCAGGGCTCGAAGCGCGAGGGCATCAGGAAGAGGTCGGCCCCGGCCTCGATCCAATGGGCCAGCTTCTCGTTGAAGCCCTGGTAGAACCAGGCCTTGCCCGGGAAGCTTCCCTGCAGCCGGCGAAAGAACTCCTCATAACGGGGCTCGCCGCTGCCGAGCGCCACCACGCGCAGGTCGCGGCGGGAGAGCAGCTCCGGCAGGACCCCGAACGCGAGGTCGAGCCCCTTCTGCGGGGTGAGCCGCGAGACGATGCCGAGCACCGGGGCAGCGGTGCCCTGGTTGATCCCGATTTCCCGCAGGAGGGCCCTCTTCATGGTGGCCTTGCCGGAGAGCTCCCGGGCCGAGTAATGGTAGGGGATGTGCGGATCGGTCTCGGGATCCCACGTGTCGTAATCGACGCCGTTGACGATGCCGACCAGGCGGTCGGCGCGGACTCGCAGCAGGCCGTCGAGGCCGAAGCCCTTCTCGGGCGTCTGGATCTCGCGCGCGTAGGTGCGGCTGACGGCGGTCAGGGCGTCGACGCTGAGGATGCCGTTGCGAAAGAAGTTGAGATGGCCCGGCGAGAGGTCGAGCAGGTGGGAGTAGCGGTCCAGCCCGAGGTCAGCGAGCCGCATCCTGTCCACGATCCCCTGGAAGCCGAGGTTATGGATGGTCAGCACCGTCTTCGTCCGCTCGAAGAGCTGGTCCCAGTCGAAGAAGGCCCTGCGGTAGACCGGCGCCAGCGCTGTGTGCCAGTCGTGGCAGTGGACGACGTCGGGGGACCAGCCCATCCGCTGGGCGCACTCGAAGGCCGCCACGCTCAGCAGGGCGAAGCGCAGCGAGTCGTCCCAGTCCCCGTGGTAGATCGCCCCATGGCCGAAGAGGTCTGGGCAGTCGACGAAGTAGGCGTCCACCTCGCTTCCCGGCAGCGGCGCGGTGCGCAGGGAGTAGGTGAAGCGCCGGCGCCCGAGCTGGACCGGCACGTCCTGGATGAAGTCCACCGGCACGTAGCGGTCCCGCTCCCAGGCGAGGTGCGAGTAGAAGGGGAGGAAGATCCGCACGTCGTGACCCGTCCGGCCGAGGAAGCGCGAGAGGCCGGCGACCACGTCGCCGAGCCCGCCGGTCTTGGCGAAAGGCGTGACCTCGGCGGCCAGTTGGAGGACGCGCAAGGGCGGCACGGCGCTCTAGATCACGGTCCCCGGAGGGATGACGGCGTTCTTGTGGACGACGATGATGCCGTCGCGGATGGAGTAGTTCTCGTTATCGAAGTGCTGCACCCCCTCGGCGTTGAGCAGCTTGCAGCCGTCGCCGATGCGGGCGTTGAAGTCGACGATGGCATTTCTGATGTGGCAGTCGCGGCCGACTCCTAAGGCGACCTGCGGGCTGCCGTCGGGCAGGGTCTCCCAGGTGTTGGCGCCCATCACGATCGAGCGCTCGATGACCGAGCCGGAGCGCACCACGGAGCGGATGCCGATGATCGAATTGGCGATGTGGCTGCCGGAGAGGATACTCCCCTCGGAGAGGATCGAGTAGCGGACGGAGCACTCGTTGACCTTGGTGCCCGGCAGGAAGCGCGGATGGGTGAAGATGCGCAGCTCCGGATCGTAGAGGTTGAGCGGCGGCAGCGGCAGCGTCAGGTCGAGGTTGGCCTGGTGGAAGCTCGGGATGGTGCCGATGTCGGCCCAGTAGCCGTTGTGCGGGTAGGCGAAGACGCGGTAGCCGTGCAGGGCTTGGGGGATGACCTCGCGGCCGAAATCCGCGGTCCTGGTTCCCTCCAGCAGCTCCTGGAGCACCTCGGGCCGGAAGATGTAGATGCCCATGCTCGCCAGATAGGAGCCTGGGGGCGCCGGAAAGCCGAGGGCGCCCTGGGTCTGCTCATCCAGGGCGATGGCGTCGAGCTGGGCCGCCTCCTTCGGCTTCTCGACGAACTCGACGATACGGCCGGAGGGGTCGAGACGCAGGATGCCGAAGGCCGAAGCCTCCTCGCGGGACACGGGCTTGACGGCGATCGTGAGGTCGGCCCCGCGCTCGCGGTGGGTCCTCACGAGCTCCGAGATGTTCATCAGGTAGAGCTGGTCGCCCGAGAGGATCAGGATCTCCGGGGGAGCGGGCTCGAGCAGCCGAGGCAGGTTCTGGCGCACGGCGTCGGCCGTCCCCTGGTACCAGTCGCGGTTCTCCACCGTCTGCTCGGCGGCCAAGAGATTGACGTAGCCGTCGCTGAAAGCGCTGAAGCGGTAGGTCTGGGCGATGTGGCGGTGCAGGCTCGCACTGTTGAACTGCGTGATGACGAAGATCTGGTAGATGCCGGCGTGCAGGCTGTTGCTGATGGGGATGTCGATGAGCCGGAACTTGCCGCCCACCGGCACCGCCGGCTTGGCCCGGTACTTGGTCAAGGGCCAGAGCCGCGCCCCCTGTCCGCCGCCGAGAATGGCTGTGATGATTCTCTCCATGGCCCCCTCCACAACCGCCGGAGCGGGCGTATTCTACGCCTCCGCTACAATCTCCGCATGCCGGAGCCCCGCCGCCCCCTCCATTGGACCTTCCTCGGCCGCGTTCCCTACGCTGAGGCGGTCGAGCTGCAGCTCGCGGCGCGCGCGGCGCTCAAGAGCGGCGAGGGGCCGGAGCGCCTGCTCCTGCTGGAGCACCCGCACGTCTACACCCTGGGCCGCAACGCCGGCGCGGAGGACGTGCTGGCGAGCGCGGAGTGGCTGCGGGCGCGGGGGATCGAGGTCGCCGAGTGCGACCGCGGCGGGCAGGTCACCTACCACGGGCCGGGGCAGCTCGTGGGGTACCCGATCATCAATCTCAGCCCGGACCGCCGGGACGTCCGACGCTACGTGCGCGATCTCCAGGAGGTGCTGATCCGCACCCTTGCGGACTACGGCGTGGCGGCCGAGCCGCGGGACGGGCAGGCATTCGTGGGCGTCTGGGCGGGGGAGGAGAAGATCGCCTCGATCGGCGTCCACCTGTCGCGCTGGATCACCACCCACGGCTTCGCGCTCAACGTCTCGACCGACCTCTCCTACTTCGCGGGCATCATCCCGTGCGGGCTCCACCAGGTCCGCATCACCTCGATCGAGCGGCTCACCGGCCGGGCACCGGGCCTGCCCGAGATCGCCGCCGTCTGTGCCCGGCACTTCGGCGAGGTCTACGAGCGCGAGCTGATCGCCCTTGCCGAGCCTGCGGCAGTGGGGGAGAGGGGCGGAGGGTGAGGATCGACCTCGGCCTCAACGCGGTGATCGTGGCGGTCACCGAGGAGGTGCCGCGAATCCTCACCGTAACCCGCTCCGGCTCGTCGGAGTCTTTCGAGGACGCCCTCCCATTCGGCCCCCTAGAGCCCGAGAAGGACCGCACGCTCGACCTTGCGCTGCGCCGGTGGGTGCGCGAGCAGACGGGGCTCGAGCTGGGTTACGTCGAGCAGCTCTACACCTTCGGGGACCGCCTCCGCGATCCACACGAGACCCGCGGTGGGCCGCGCGGGGTCTCCGTGGCCTACCTGGCCCTGGTGCGGGAGGTCACGGTCCGTCGCGATGCCCGCTGGCGGGACTGGTACGAGTTCTTCCCCTGGGAGGATTGGCGCTCCGGCCGGCCGGAGGTGATCGACCGCGCCATCGCTCCGGGCCTCGAAGCCTGGGTTGAGACCACCGCCGATCCCCTCCTCCGCAGGGAGCGGCGGCAGCGGGCCGACATCGTCTTCGGCCTCGGCGGCGTGGGCTGGGACGGCGAGCGGGTCCTGGAGCGCTATGAGCTGCTCTACGAGGCCTATCTCGTGCCGGAAGCCTGGCGGGACCGCGAGGAGACCGGCGGCGCCACCGAGGCGCGGCGCCCGGCGCCACCCGAGAGGCCGGAGCTCCTGCCGGGCCGCTCCATGGCCCTCGACCACCGGCGCATCCTCGCCACCGCCCTCGGCCGGCTGCGCGGCAAGATCAAGTACCGGCCCGTCGTCTTCGAGCTCCTGCCGCCGACTTTCACCCTGCTGCAGCTCCAGCGGGTGGTGGAAGCCTTGGCCGGCGTGCGGCTGCACAAGCAGAACTTCCGCCGCCTGGTCGAGAACGCCGGGCTCGTCGAGGGCACCGGCCGCCAGGACCCACAGACCGGCGGCCGTCCGGCCGAGCTGTTCGTCTTCCGCCGCGAGGTGCTGCGCGAACGGCCGGCTCCGGGGGTGGGGCTGCCCGGGGTGCGGCGAGCGTAGGCCCTGACGTACAATGAGGGAGTCGCCCCTCCCCAGCGTTCAACGTGCGGGACGCCGCAGCGCGACGACTGCAGGCCAGCGTCACGGACCGTTGATCGACTGATCTACCCGCGAAAGGCTGACTCAGAAGGAGATTCTCGAAGTATGTTCCAGCTCAAGAAGAAAGCGACCCTCCTCATGCTCGCGGGCGCCCTGGCGCTGCCCGCTCTCGCTCTCGCCAAGCCCGAGGTCCCGCCGACGGTGGCCGCAGCCGCGGCCCACGGCTTCTCCAACGTCGAGCGCCGCGCCCTCACTGCGGATGTGGCCGAGTACTTCTTCAAGGTCCGCGTCGGCTCCGGCCCCTACGACGAGATCGGCGTCCACCGCGTCGTCAAGGAGGTCGCTCCCAACGTCCCGGTCCGCACCGCGCAGGCGGTCTTCCTCGCCGCTGGAGACATCTGGAACTTCCGGGCCGCCTTCCTGACCGGCGCCCATCCGCTTCCCGTCTTCCTCGCCGAGAACGGCGTGGATGTCTGGGGCATCGACTACCGCTGGACCTTCGTGCCGGCGAGCGTGACCGACCTCTCGTTGATGGCGGACTGGGGCCTCGAGCAGGACGCCCGCGACCTCGGCTTCGCCCTGGGCGTCGCCCGCTTCAGCCGGGCCATGACCGGCAGCGGCTTCGGCAAGATCTTCCTCCTCGGCTGGAGCCGGGGCGGCCAGATCGGCTACGCCTATCTGGACTCCGAGACGCAGCTCCCGCCGGGCCGTCGCCAGGTCGCGGGCTTCATCCCGGTGGACATCTACCTGAAGACCGACGTGCCGCAGCTCAAGGCGTTCGCCTGCCAGCGCCAGCAGAACACCGAGGCGGCGCTCGCCGCCGGCGGCTACGCCAGCACGGCGGGTGGCCTGGTGGCCGTCTTGGGAGCGCTGGCCGTGGCCGACCCGAACGGCACTTCGATCCTGGGCCCGGGCTTCACCAACCGGCAGGCCGGTCTGCTGGTAGGTGAGGCGACCTTCGCGTTCCTCGCCGGCCTGGAGCCGGCGCCGTTCTACCACTTCACGGGCGGCACCTTCGACGCCGACGGCAAGCCTTCCGGCCTGCTCTACTCGAACGAGCAGGACCTCTTCGCCTTCGAGCAGGCCTCGGCTCCCTTCCAGCCCAACCGCGAGCTGGCGGACGCCGACGCAGCCACCTGCGAGCAGACCGACGTGGCCTTCGACGACCATCTCGCTGAGATCACCGTCCCGGTGCTCTACATTGGCGCGGGCGGCGGCTTCGGCGAGTACGGCATCTACACCACGACGCTGCTCGGCAGCACGGACGTGGCGACCCTGATCGTCAGCCTCGTCCCTGCCGAGGCGCGGATCGTGGACTTCGGCCACGCCGACCTCTTCCTGGCGAACGACGCCGAAGTGCTGGTCTGGCAGCCGCTGCTGAGCTGGGTGCAGGCGCACTGAGCCGGCTTTGGGCGGCGGGACGGTCTACCCTCCCGCCGCCTATCCTGCCCGGGTACCCATACCCGGGCTTTCTTGCCTCCCGCCGCCCGCTCCGCATACCTTTAGGGGTATGGCGCAGCGGTGGGACCCCGACTTCGAGCGCGACGAGGAGTTCGCCGTCGAGGAGCGGCGCAAGACCAAGCGCCCCCGGCGATGGCAGGTGCTGCTCCACAACGACGATTTCACCACCATGGAGTTCGTCGTCCACGTGCTCATGAAGCACTTCCACAAAGGCGTTGCCGAGGCGACCCACATCATGCTCCAGGTGCACAGGAAGGGAATCGGCGTCGCGGGCGTTTACTCGAAAGAGGTGGCCGAGACCAAGGTGGCCGAGGTCACCGATGAGGCGCGGGAGAACGGCATGCCCCTCAAGGTCACCGCTGAGCCCGCCGAGGAAGGAACGGAGGAGGCATGAAGCTTTCCGAAGACCTGCAGATCTCGCTCACCGTCGCCATCTCCGAGGCGGGACGGCTGGGGCATGAATACGCCGGGCTGGAGCACCTGCTCTACGCCCTGACCTTCGACGAAGCGACCGCCCGGGTGCTCCAGCATGCCGGCGCCGACGTCGACCGGGTACGGGAGGACCTCGCCGAGTACCTCTCGGAAGAGCTGGAGAAGGTCGACGACGACGACCTGGAGCCGCGCCTGACCCTCGGCGTGCAGCGCGTCCTCTCCATGGCTGCCGCCCGCGTGGGCAGCGCCGGCAAGGACGAGATCCGGGGCTCGGACGTGCTGGTGGCCCTGTTCGACGAGCCCGACTCCTACGCCGTGCAGGTGCTGGAGAGCGGGGGCGTCACCCGGCTGGACGTGGTGAGCTACCTCGCCCATGGCGTCTCCCGGCCGCAGCCGCCGTACTTCGGCGGCGCCTCCCCTTCGGCCCTGCCGGCCGGCGAAGACGAGGATGAGGAGGAGATGGGCCGGCAGCGGGGCGGCGCGCCCGCGGGCGATCCCCTCAAGGCCTTCGCCCAGGACCTGACGGCGCTCGCCCAGAAGGGAGCCATCGATCCGCTGATCGGCCGCGACAAGGAGATCCTGCGCACGCTCCACATCCTGCAGCGACGGCGGAAGAACAACCCCATCTATGTGGGCGACCCGGGCGTGGGCAAGACGGCCTTGGTGGAAGGCCTGGCGCTCAAGATTTCCAAAGGTGAGGTGCCCGAGCCCTTCCGCAGGACGAAGGTCTACCGGCTCGACATGGGGGCGCTGATCGCCGGCACCCGCTACCGCGGCGACTTCGAGAACCGGTTGAAGGCGGTGCTGGCCGCCTTGGCGGAGCAGGAGAACCCCGTCCTCTTCATCGACGAGATCCACACCGTGGTGGGCGCGGGTAGCGCCGGCCGCGGCACCATGGACGCCTCGAACCTCTTGAAGCCCGCCCTCCAGGACGGCACCCTGCGTTGCATCGGCGCCACCACCTGGGAGGAGTTCCGCCAGACCTTCCAGAGCGACCAGGCGCTGGCCCGCCGCTTCCAGAAGGTCGAGGTCACCGAGCCCTCGGCCGAGGAGACGACCAAGATTCTCCTCGGCCTCAAGGACCGCTACGAGAAGCACCACGGCGTGACCTTCAGCCAGGAAGCCCTCGACAACGCCGCCCTGCTGGCCGACCGCTACATGCGCGACCGCCGGCTGCCGGACAAGGCCATCGACCTGCTGGACGAGGCCGGCGCGGCCGTGGCCCTGCGCGGCGGCGCGGAGGTGGCCGAGGCGGACCTCGAGGACGTGCTCGCCACCATGGCGCAGATCCCGGCCCGCCGGGTCAAGGGGGGCGAAAAGGAGCAGCTCCGGCGCTTGGAGGAGGAGCTGAAGACCCACGTGTTCGGCCAGGACGAGGCCATCGAGCGCCTGACCAGCGCCATCAAGGTGGCGCGGGCGGGGCTGCGCGAGCCCCAGAAGCCGGTGGGCGCGTTCCTCCTGACCGGTCCCACGGGCGTGGGCAAGACCGAGGTCGCCAAGCGGCTGGCCGAGGTGCTCGGCATCGCCTTCCTGCGCTTCGACATGAGCGAGTACATGGAGGCGCACACGGTCTCGCGGCTGGTGGGCGCGCCTCCCGGCTATGTGGGCTACGACCGCGGCGGCCTCTTGACCGAGTCGGTGGCCAAGAACCCGCACGCCGTGCTCCTGCTCGACGAGATCGAGAAGGCCCACCCCGACGTGTTCAACATCCTGCTCCAGGTGATGGACCACGGCACGCTGACCGACACCAACGGCAAGCCCACGGACTTCCGCCACGTCATCCTGCTGATGACCTCGAACGTCGGCGCTCGCGAGCTGGCCCAGCGCACTCCCGGCTTCGGCGAGTTGGTCGCGGCCGAAGGCCCGCCGCGGGACCTCAAGGCCACGGATGCCGACCGCGCCGTCGAGCGCCTCTTCAGCCCGGAGTTCAGGAACCGTCTCGACGCCCGGCTGCGCTTCAATCCTCTTTCACCGAAGGTCATGGAGCAGATCGTGGACAAGTTCATCCGCGAGCTCTCCGCGCAGCTCGGCGAGCGCAACGTCAAGATCGACCTCACCGACGCTGCGCGCAAACTCCTCGCCGAGAAAGGCTTCGATCCCACTTTCGGAGCCCGTCCTCTCGGTCGCGTGATCGAGGACCAAGTCAAGCGCCCGCTCACCGAGGAGCTTCTCTTTGGGGCGCTGGAGAATGGGGGCACCGCCACGGTGGATGCGGAGGGTGGGGAGGTGGTGATGCGGTATGAGGGGGCGGCCGCATAGGCCCTGCGTCTCTTCGATACCGTCCACTGCGAGTATCCGCTGGCGGCGCTCCTGTACCTGTTCGGCCTCCGCTAGGAATGGGTTTGTTCTTCGACCGCACGCTCCGTCCAGCAGGCGGCGAGGCGGGCTGAGCGAGCGGGCGCAGTTTAGTTCGCCGTAACTTTTTCCAATTCTACAGCGCCTATCCCCCATAGCTGGCCGCAGGAGGCATTGGCTGGGCTGGCAGGGAGCCTGCTTGTCGCCCAATGCACCGAGAGGAGATTTTCTGGAGCGGCCCGGGGGTTGAAGGTGATTTATCCAAACAGCAAACCAGATCAAAGGAGGCAGCACATGCAGAAGATGATTGCAGCGGTGTCAACCACGAGCGGCTCACCGGGTACAAACGAGATGATCGTGGCCAGGGTGCCACAAGGCTATGACACTAATATCAACATTCGCTTCGTTCCGGGGCGTGATATCCAATGGACTCCGCACGCTCTCGGCTGCCGACCTCGCCAAGGAGCGCCCCGCCGGGACGCCGAGCCGGTTGCCCTACCCGAGAGCCTGGCCGAAAAACTGAAAGGCGCCAACAAGAAGGTGATCGACTGGCTCGCCCAGGACGCCGCCAACGCCCAGCTATTCCTGGCGCGGCCGGTCGAGGCCCTGATCAAGGCCGGCGTCGACCTGAGCCGCTCGGAGCAGAAGGCGCTCGACAGAACCCACCGCGCAGTAGGTGAAGCGAGCGTGATCGCTCCCGGAGTCAAGGTCGCGAACTTGTCTGCCTCGGCATATCCGACGGGTCGGGTAGGTACGCTCAAGCCTGGACCAAAGATGAAAGACGGACGCACCAACGATTGTGGCTGCGGACCGAAAGGAAAGGAGTAGCGCATCATGGCACTCGATCGAACGTCTGGGTTTGACATGCTCGTACAGGTTTCCGAAAACGAGCTGAACAACCAACTCGCCACAGCCTTCCTTGCTGGCAGTGTTTTCCCGTCGTCCATGAGCATGCCGGTCAACACAGGTGGACTTGTCGGCACGGCCAACCTCAACTTCAACACTCCAGTGGCCGATCTGGACCGTCCCCGGCCGCGCATGGGGTTGAGCATTCCGTTCGCGAACTCTCAGCTTCAGACCACCGCACCGGTGGCCGCCACGCTCGCACCGCTCGGCGGCCTGATCACCATCGTTGACAGCATCGAGGTCATTACCCAAGGGACGAACCAGATCACCACGATGGACTTCAGCAGCAGCGCGCCAGACGTGACGGTGGCTTTCGACGTGGCCTCCCAAGCGGTGTTGGCGCCGGCGCTGGCAGCCGCCGGGCTGACGCTTACGCAAGCGGAAAACCTGATGGCGGGCGTCGTCCTCCAACAACTCCAAACCGGCATCGGCCGCATCGATCTCACGCCGCCGATCCCCGTCGTGGATGACGCGGACCCGACCACCATCTTCGACATCGACGTCACGACCGTCAACGACGCCACAGCAGCAGATCGTGACTGCATCACCTTCGGTGTGCGCATGGCGAACGACTCTGGCGGCAACATCAACGGGGTCGCGAGCAGCTTCATTCCGACAGGCAGCCAGTCTCTCGTTATGATGAGCAACTTCTGGCTCCTGGCCCGCGTGATGCGCCCGCGTGTGGCAACGGCTCTCGGCCGGCCGGTGACCGACTTCGATACTCCGCTCCGGCTGAACCGGAACGTTCCCGCGCCGGGCGGCCAGGGGACGCTCACCCGGCTGGAAGCGCGCGTGGAAGGAAATCGCATTCGTGTGGACGGCCAGGCCACGGATTCCGGTACGGGTTGGTCGGCGGTGGCTGACTTTTCCTTCTTCATCGACATTGCGCTTGCCGGCGGCTCCATCACCGTTACGGCTACGACGCCTTCAGTCGACACCGACGTCGACCTCGAGTGGTGGGTGTGGCTGGCGTCCTTGGGCCTGGGCGCCGTGTTTGGCGGAATCATCGGCGCCATCGTGGCGGCGATCGTGCTGGCCATCGTGGAGGCGGTGGCAGAAGGTATCGTCGACAATCTGATCTCCGGCGGCATCAGCGGTGCGCTCGGCGGCCTGCCAGCAATTCCGCTCGGCCCGATCGGAGGCGGGCTGACGCTGACCAGCGTGATCCTCGACGACCTGGAGCTTCGCTGTTCGATCATCCACTCGCTTTCTGTTCCCGTGAAGGATCAAGGGACGCATTCCTCCCTCGTCGGCTTCACCCTGGATCTCGACACCGGCATGATCCGCACTAACGTCCTCCCTGGAACCGACCTGGTTTGGAATCCCGCGACGGGTCTCTTGACGCAGGGCCCGGCAGGCCTGACCGTCACTGGCACCTCGTTCGACGCCTTGACGCCGGTGCAGATCTCGAGATTCTCGCTCTCGGGACACGAGATCCCTTTGACACTCATCCCGTTCAACTTTGGGAACGACGCGGTCGTGTTCGGTCTGCGCACCACGGATGGCCGCTACGCCAAGGCGCGAGCCTGGCGGTCCTTCCTCGAGGGAGGCGCGCTGCACCTAGAATGGGTGACCTACGATACACCGGTCCCCCGGCTCGACATCGCGGCCCGCTGGTCAGTGCTCGAGCGAGGCGAGGTGAACGAGTACATCACGCCGGACTGCTCGTTCTGCCGGTCGAACCCAGTCCGCTGGTGCGGCATTTTCGAAGCGTGGCCCAGCCTGATGGCGTTCCCCATCGACTACCAGTGGTGCCTCTGCGGCAAGGTGATCGCAGAGGGCGAGGGTGAGGTTTCCACTCCTAGTGGGCCGCTCACCTACAAGCTCACGGGCCGTCGTCTATGCATCGAGACCGAGATGGGGCAGGACGTCGACTGCGAGCTGTGCGTGAGCGCGATCGACGCCCGAAGGCAAGAGCTGTTCACCTGCATTCAGCTCTCGCAATCCGGCCTTGAGACTCAATGCCGAAAGTGCGATCCCACGGCGAGAGGTATCAGGGTCGAGATCATTCCGGCTGACGTGGCGCTCAGCGCCTGGCGCCCGCTCGTGGCGTATGCAGCCGCGAAGCTCGAAGGCTGAGGGCGCGGCAATCAGGAAGCGAGGACGGCGTCCGCCGCGAGGGAACCGGCCGTCGGGCGGACGCCCCCTCCCGGGTGGCTGCCGCTGCCGCCCAGGAAGAGACCAGGGACGGCGGTTCGGTAGCGCGACGCGGAGGGCGACGGGCGCATCATCAGCAGTTGGTCGAGGGCCAGCTCGCCGTGGTGGAGCTGTCCGCCGGTCAAGGCGAAGCGCGTCTTGAGATCGGCAGGGGTCAACACTTCCCGCGCCACGATCCGCTGGCGCACGTCCGGGGCGTGCTCTTCGAGAACCGCGACCACGGCGTCGCCCAGGCGCTCGCGCGCCTCCTCAGTCCAACCGCCGTCGAGGTCGTAGGGCGCGAAGCTCGCGAGGATCGAAACGACGTGGTGGCCGGGCGGCGCGAGGCTCGGATCGGCGGCGGTCGGCACGCGGATCTCCAGGTGCGGGCGCGCGGAGAAGCGCCGGTACTTGATGGCGTCGAAGGCGCGCTCGAGGTCGTCGACGTGCCCGCCGCCGATGCGAATCGCTTCATCGAGCCGGCCATCGCTTGCCGCCAGCTCGAGCGGACCCGCGAGCGCCAGATGGACCTTCGTTGCGCTGCCCCGGCAGCGCAGCCGCCGGAACTCCTCCTCGACGTGGATCGGCAGCGTTCCCGGCGCCAGGAGCTTGAGCATCGTGCGCTTCGGATCGGTGGAGGAAAGGACGACCGGCGCGTCGATGGTCTCACCGGCAGCGAGCATGACGCCGGCCACTTTGCCCCGGTCGAGGCGGATCCGCTGGACCTCGGCGCCGGTGCGCAGCTCGGCTCCGGCGGCGCGGCCCGTGGCGAGGAGCGCCTCGACGAGTGCCGGCGGGCCGCCCGCCAGGGCCTCGCCACCGGCGCACTCGCGCAGCAGGAGGTTGGTTACCGTGCCGGCTGACCAGGGACCCGACCAGGTGGAGGCGACCGCCGGCGCGGCCAGCGCTTCGACCAGGAGCGGCGACTCGAACCGCTCGTTGAGGAAATCGGCGACGCACATCGGCGCCACGCGCGCCAGCTCGAGGAGATCGCGGCGGCTGACCTTCCACAGCGCCAGACCGCGCCGCGCGAGCTGCCAGACATCGCCGGCCGACCCTGGCGCCAGAGGCGGCGGCGCTTCGGCGAGCACGGCGCCGACGAGCGGCGCGATGCGGTCGAGGAAAGCGCGCAGGCCCTGGTAGCCGCGGGCGTCGTGCTGCGAGAGGCCAGCGATCGCGTCGGCGGCTCCGGCCCCTCCGGAGATATTGCCCGGGAGGAGGATCCCCGGCCCGTTCTTTTCCGCGATGTAGGTTGACGGAGGCCGGCGAAAGGCGAGGCCATGCTTGGTGAGGCCGAGCCGCTCCGCGATCGCGCGCGGCACCAGGGTCTCGTCGTGAAGGACGCCGGGCACCGCGTAGCCGGGGTGAAACTCGTGCTTCGCCGACAAGCCCCCCGGCGCCTCCGCGCGCTCGAGGACGACGACCTTGCGCCCCGCTCGAGCGAGCCGCGCGGCAGCCGCGAGGCCGTTCGGACCGGCGCCGATGACGATGATGTCAAAACCCATCACACCGCTCTTTTGGCGAGCATCGTGCGAGCGCAGAGCGCGCCCGGCGCGCCCATGATGCCGCCGCCGGGGTGCGTGCCCGAAGCGCACATCCAGAGGTTGCGGACCGGTGTCCGGTAGCGACTCCAGCCGGCCATCGGGCGCAGGAAGGCGAGCTGCTCGAGCGACAGCTCGCCGTGGAAGATGTTGCCCTCGGTCAAGCCGTAGATCTGCTCCAAGTCCCAAGGGGTGAGCACCTGGCGATGCAGGATCAGGTCCTTGAGGTTCGGCATGTACTCCGAGAGCGTGTCGATGACCGCGTCGCCGAAGGCCTCGCGCTGGTTCGGCCAGTCCGCGGCCCCCTCCTTGAGGTGGTAGGGCGCGTACTGGACGAAGATCGACATCACGTGCTTGCCCGGTGGGGCCACCGTCGGGTCGGTCATCGACGGGATGAGGACGTCCATGAACGGCCGGCGGGAGAAGGCGCCGTACTTGGCGTCGTCGTAGGCGCGCTCCAGGTAGTCGATCGACGGCGCGATGGTGATGCCGCCCTGCAAGTGGGGGCCATAGCCCGGCAGGCAGGCGAGCTCGGGCAGCCCATCGAGCGCCAGGTTCACCTTGCCCGAGGAGCCGCGCATCTTGAACCGCCGGACCTGCTGTGCGATCTCGGGGTCGAGATGCTCCTCGCCGACGAGCCTCAGGAAGGTGCGGTGCGGATCGAGCCCGGAGACCACGGCCCTGGCGCGGATCTCGTCGCCGTTGTCGAGCACGACGCCCGCGGCAGCGCCGTTCTGCATCAGCAGGCGGGCGACCGGCGCCTCGGTCCGGATCTCGACGCCAGCGGCGCGCGCCGAGCTGGCAATGGCCTGCGCGATGGCGCCGGTGCCCCCCTTGGGCAGCCCCCAGGCCCGGAACGAGCCGTCGATCTCGCCCATGTAGTGATGGAGGAGGACGTAGGCGGTGCCGGGCGAGCGCACGCCGAGGAACGTGCCGATGATGCCGGAGATCGCCATCGGCGCGATCAACTGCTCGCACTCGAACCACTCGCAGAGGAAGTCCACCGCGCTCATCGTCATCATCTTGATGTTCGAGAAGAGCCATTCGTCCCCCTGCCCGCGGATCTGCTTGCCAAGGCGCGCGATGCGCAGCAGCTCCCGCGGGTCGCGCGACAGCGGATCGGGGGCCGGCTCGTCGATCAGCGGCTTGACCAGGCGGCCCAGCTCGGCCATCTGCTGACCGAAGCGCTTGTAGATCTCCGCGTCGCGCGGCGAGAACTGGGCGATGGAGCGGCGCGTCCGCTCGGGATCGGAATCGCGCACCAAGCACCGCCCGTCCGGGAATGGGGTGACGGTCGCCTCCAGCGGCAGGACCTCGTAGCCGTGGCGCGGCAGGTCCAGGTCGCGGATGATCCACGGCCGCAGGAGCGAGACCACGTAGGAGCAGCAGGTGAACTTGAACCCGGGGTAGATCTCCTCGGTCGTGGTCGCGCCGCCGACCTGATGCCGCCGTTCGAGGACCAGGACCTTGCGCCCGGCCTTCGCGAGATAGGCCGCGCAGACCAGGCCGTTGTGCCCGGCGCCGACGACGATCGCGTCGTACCGCGCGCTGGTCATGGCTTGCGCTTCCTCTCCGGGTCGAAGAAGGGGAGCGGCGCGACGGTCGCGGTGACCTTGCGCCGCTCGAACTCGACGGTGTGCTCGATCTGGAGCTTCGTCCCCTTCGCCTCGAAGCCGCGTTGCACCGAGGCGATGCCCAAGTACTTCTTGAGCAGCGGCGACCAGGTGTGGCTGGTCGCCTTGCCCACCTGGCGGCCATCCTCAGCGTAGACCGGAAGGCCGTCGCGCCGCGCCGTCGCCGGCAGGCTCGGCGGCAGGTTGAAGCTCGCGTACAGCGCTTCGAGCTCCTCCCAACTCACCTCGAGACCGACCAGATGCCAGGCCGCGCCGCGCGCGGTCTCGGCGGCGATGGCGTCACGGCCGATGAAGTTACCACGCTCGAGATCGACCATCCAGCCGAAACCGAGCTCGAGCGGCGTGGACTTGCGCGACTCGAGAACGACCTTCTGCGAGCTGTAGTAGTCGATGCCAAGCAGCAGGAAGCCGGCTTCGATGCGCGCCACGTCGAGCGCGTCGAGCCCTGCGGGCTCGATGCCGTGCGGCCGTCCGGCGGCCATCAGGGCGTCCCAGATCGCCAGCGCCTCGCCGCTCTCGACCCAGACCTCGTAGCCCAGGTCGCCGGTGTAGCCGGTGCGGCTGATCCAGATCGGAATCCGCCCGATCGTCGCGCGGGCGATGCCGAAGAACTTGAGCTTGTCCATGTCGGCGTCGCTCGCGTCGCGCAGGATGGCGCGCGAGGTGGGCCCCTGAAGCGCCAGCGCTGCCAGGCGCGCGCTCGAGTCCTCGAGTTGCACGTCGAAGCCGCGGCTCAACGTCTGCAGCCAGTGCAGGGTCGGATCTGCCGCGGTGACGCGGAAATAGCTCTCCTCCAGCCGGGCGACGGTGCCGTCGTCGATCACCTTGCCGTCGTCGTCACACCAGCAGGTGTAGGCCATCCGGCCGATTTTGAGCTTGGACACATCGCGCAGCATCATGCGGGCGAGAAGCGCCTGGGCGTCCGGCCCGAAGACTTCATACTTGTAGAGTGGCGTGACGTCGAGCAGGCCGGCCGACTCGCGGAAGGCGAAGTATTCGCGCTCGTGCGTCGTGTCGTAGCTGGAGACGGCGCAGTAGCCGGCCCAGTCCTTCCAGCGGTAGCTGGTGCACAGCGCCTGCGTGCGCTCGTGGAATGGTGAAGGGATCGGCATCGGCGGCCCCACAAGGGAGCGGGAGTCTACCACCAGTCCCGCCGATGCTAGAATCCCCCTCCGTCATGGCACAGCGCACCGCTTTTGGCCAGCACACCCTGCCCGGCGAGTACTTCACTTCCGAGGAGATCTTTCGCGCCGAGCGCGAGCGGATCTTCCACCGCTCCTGGCTTCTCACCGGCCACATCTCGCAGCTCGCATCGCCCGGCAGCTTCTTCCTTTTCGAGCTCGACCGCGAGAGCGTCGTGGTTCTGCGCGACGGCGAAGGAACGGTCCGCGCCTTTCACAATCTCTGCCGCCATCGCGGCAGCCGCCTCTGTCTTGCCCCGCACGGCGAGCTCGGCCAGGCCATTCAGTGTCCGTATCACGCCTGGACCTACGGGCTGGACGGCGCCCTGCGCGCCGCACCCCACATGGCCGAGGTCGCCGGCTTCGACCCGCGGGACTACCCGCTCAAACCGGTCGCTCTCGCCGACTGGCAGGGCTTTCTGTTCCTGAACCTCGCGCCGGACCCGGTCCCCTTCGCCGCGGCCCTGCCGGGGCTCCAGGGCAAGTTCGGCTCCTGGCGGCTCGCCGAGCTCCAGTCGGTCCATCAGAGCGTCTACGACGTCGAGGCCAACTGGAAGCTCTTCTTCCACAACTACAGCGAGTGTTATCACTGCCCGAAGGTCCATCCGCACCTCAACAAGCTGACGCCCTACCGCAACACCGAGAACGATCTCGACGAAGGGCCGGTCCTGGGCGGGCCGATGTGGATGAGCAATCCCGAGGGGAGCATGACGATCGACGGCGAGCGCTGCGCGCTCCCTTTCGCCGGGCTCTCCCGCGAGGAGCGCGGCCGCGTCTACTACTACATACTTTTTCCGAGCGCCTTCCTGTCGTTCCACCCCGACTACGTGCTGGTCCACCGCGCGCTGTCGCTCGGCGTCGGCCGCACCCGCATCATCTGCGACTGGTTCTTCCATCCGGATGCGATCGCCGCGCCGGGCTTCGATCCCCAGCCCGCCATCGACTTCTGGGATCTGACCAACCGCCAGGACTGGGAGCTGTGCGCCAACGCGCACAAGGGGGTCTCCTCGAACGCCTGGGAACCGGGCCCCTATTCGGACCTCGAGAGCCAGCTCGCAGCCTTCGACCGGCAGTATCTGCGGGCGCTTGAGCCGGACGCCCCGGCCTCCGCCGCCCGCCGGCGGGCGTGAAGAGGGGCGGCGGCCCACGGCTCACGGATGCCGATCGAGCCTGCGGACGCGGACCACGGTGGCGGGTAGAGCCAGGATTTCCGGGTCACCGGTGAGGACGGGCGCCTTCTCCAGCCGGCCGGTGGCAACAGCGAATGCGTCAGCATAGGAGAGAGGGTGAGCCGCTTTGATTCGCGCTGCCTCGAGAACCAGGGATTCGCGAGCCGGTACGACGTCGATCGGAAGCGCCTTCACTTGGGCAAGGCGTTCCTCGGCCTGCGTCTCATTGGTAAGCTGTAGGAGGCGATAGAAGACCTCGCCGAGGTTGACCACGTTCAGCAGCAGGCGGAGGTTGCCGCTTTGCGCGCGGTGGAGATAGCGGCGCATCGCCGCCGCCGCGCCAGGTTCCTCAGCGCGCAGGAATGCCAGGATCGCCCAGGAATCAACGACCGCGACGCTTCCAGCGCTCATCGGCTTCGATTTCGGCCTGATGCTCGGCTTCGAGGTCCGCGAGCGGATTTCCCGGGAGATCCTTCAGGCAGCCATAGAGGACGTCGATGGGATCTTCAGCCTCCAGCAGAGTCAAACGCACAGCACTGTCGCCTAGGATCTCAACCGCCAGCTCAGTGCCCGACACCCACCGGAGTTGCTCGCGCACAGACTTGGGTATGACGACCTGTCCCTTGCTGGTCACGCGGGTTGCCGACTTCATGGGCGCCATCTTACCAAAGAGGTAAGACCATGTCCATGGAGCCTATGCCCCGCGAGCTGCGATAGCCTCTTTTTGCGTGCCGAGGTGGCTTCGCACCGCCCAAGCTTCAAGGCGGGTGCTAGGCTGACAGTCATGCGTAAGAGCAGCCAACCCCGAGCGGACTTTGCTCTCTACACCTGGAAGGACTTCATCGAGCTCGATGAGGACGATCCGCGCGAGCTGCTGGACGGACGGCTGGTGGAGATCGAAGCGCCGACATGGGGGCACGAACGCATTGTGACCGTCGTCATCGCTGTCCTGGAGACTTGGGCTTGGAGCTCCAATGCTGGAGACGTCGTCAGTTCCGCGTACAAGGTCCGGATCGAGGAGCGGCGGGGGACAATGCCGGACATCCAGTTCTACCGGCGTGGCAACCGCGCGGCGGGCCAAGAGGCGGGTCTGGAGCACGGGCATCCAGACCTTGCGATCGAAGTCATCTCTCCTTCCAGCCGGTCCAAGGACAGTGTGCGCAAGCTCTACGACTACGCCTCGATTGGAATTCCTGAGTACTGGCTGATCGATCCGGAGGCCCGCACCCTGGAGCGCTTGGTGCTGCGGGAGGGCGCCTACAGCATCGTCGAGGCGCTTGAAGGCTCAGCCATTTTCCGGCCTGAAGGGTTCGAAGGGCTTGAGATCGACCTGGGCCGCCTTTGGAGTG